>JAQWYA010000109.1 GCA_029254215.1 Pseudorhodobacter sp.
ATGAAAGCGCTGTCCCATGTCTCTCCGCTGGAGGTATTGGCCCATCGGATCTTGTGGTCCCTTCCGGTTGCCGGGCTGCTTTTGGTCCTCTTGGGACGCACCCAAGATCTGAAGCGGGCCTTGCAGACACCCCGCATGGTCGGAATGGCGGCACTGACGGCGGCGCTGATTTCGGTCAACTGGGGGATCTATGTCTGGGCGATCGGGGCAAACCGGGCGCTGGATACGGCACTTGGCTATTACATCAACCCTTTGTTCAGCGTCTTTCTGGGGGCCTTCCTGCTGAAAGAGCCGCTGACCCTTGCGCAAAAAGGAGCAATCGCCTTGGCCGCGGCGGCCGTGGCCGTCCTGACGATTGATGCCGGGCGGCTGCCGCTGGTGTCGCTGAGCCTGATGCTGACCTTCGGGCTTTACGCCTATTTCAAGAAATCCCTGCCAATCGGCCCCAATCAGGGCTTCTTTCTAGAGGTGCTCATTCTGTCTCCGCTGGCACTGGGATATGTGATTTATGCAGGCGTGACCGGAACCGGGGCCTTCATGGCAGGCAACCTGATGGATGACGCGCTTCTGATTGGCTGCGGCCTTGTGACCGCCGTGCCGTTGATCATGTATGCCAATGGTGCGAGATTGCTGCGTCTTTCGACCATCGGCATCATGCAATATATCGCGCCAACGATGATTTTCCTGACGGCGGTTTTTGTCTTTGGTGAGCCCTTCGGCCCCGCCCGCATGATCGCTTTTCCGATGATCTGGGCGGCGCTTGTCATCTATACGCTGTCGATGCTGCGCTCTGCGCGGGCGCGCAAAAGGGCGGCTCCTCCCCCGCTCTAGGGGCCTCCGCTTTAAGGACGGCTGATCTTGCCGCCGCCAATGGCCGCGCGCCCCCCCGTCGTTCCGGGACAAGAGGTCGGCAGGCCAAGCGCCACCCGAACCGCCAGATAGGCAAAGGCCTGCGCTTCCATCATATCGCCATCAAGGCCCACGGCCTCCACCGGGAGCACCTCGCAGGCCATCAAATCGGCCAGCATCGTCATCAGCGTCGTGTTGTGACGTCCTCCCCCCGTGACCAGAAGCCGCGAGACGGGGGCCGGAAAATGCTCCGCCCCTTTGGCGACAGCGGCGGCGGCGGCGGCCGTCAGAGTTGCTGCGGCATCGGCATCGGACAGGCCGACGACGCGCTCAGACAATCCCGCGAAATCATTTCGATCCAAGGACTTCGGCGGCATTTTCAAGAAATAGGGGTGGTTCAGGAATGCCGCTACAATCTCGTCCTTCGGTGTCCCAGAACCTGCAAGCGCCCCGCCCTTGTCGTGATCCAACCCCAACCGGGCCAGCATCAGATCATTGATCGGCGCATTGGCGGGCCCGGTATCAAAGGCGAGGCAGGCACCGGGGGCTTCGGGCGCGCTTTGGCGCGGATCGACCCATGTCAGGTTGCCAACCCCGCCGAGGTTCAGAAACGCCAGCGGCGCCTCTGCCCTGATGAATTTGGCGCAGGTGAAGTGATAGAACGGGGCCAAGGGCGCGCCCTGCCCGCCCAATTCAACGTCAGAGGTCCGGAAATCCCACACAACGGGCACCCCCAAAACGGCGGCCAGCACATCGCCGGACCCCGCCTGATGCGTGCCGCGCCCACCCGGCTCATGCGCCAGCGTCTGGCCGTGAAAGCCAACCAGCTCTGCCCCCTCAAACAGGGACAGGACCGTGGAATGGGCGGTTTCCACCACCTCGGCCGCAGCTTCAATCCGCGCCGTATCTGCGGCGGTCTGCGGCCAAGCCCCCAGCGCCCGCGCGATCACCTGACGCTCGGCAGGCTCATAGGCGCGGTAGGCGCTATGCCCGAATTCGAGGATGCGATGCCCATCGGTGAGCAGCATTGCCGCATCGACCCCGTCAAGCGATGTGCCCGACATCGCCCCCAAAGCCCAGAACGATCCTGATTTCAGCACCTACCCCCCTTTGACGCGGCACCGCGCCCCGGCTATACGCGCAACTGTCCTTATTAAAGCACGAGAGACCGATGACCTACCATGCAAAATCAGACTTCATGCGCGTGATGATGGAGCGCGGCTTTCTGGCCGATTGCACCGATTATCAGGCGCTGGACGAGGCTTTGGTCAAAGGCGTGCTTCCGGCTTATATCGGCTTTGATGCAACGGCCAAGTCCTTGCATGTCGGCAGCCTGATCCAGATCATGATGCTGCGCTGGCTGCAAAAATGCGGCGGCAAGCCGATTGTCCTGATGGGCGGCGGCACCACGAAAGTGGGCGATCCCAGCTTTCGCGCGGATGAACGCCCGCTGCTGACGGCTGCGCAGATCGACGACAATATCGCCGGGATCAAATCGGTCTTTACCAGCTATGTCCGCTTTGGCGATCAGCCGACCGATGCGCTGATGCTGAACAATGCCGAATGGCTGGATGAGTTGAACTACCTCGATTTCCTGCGTGATATCGGGCGGCATTTCTCGATCAACCGGATGCTGTCCTTTGAAAGCGTCAAGTCGCGGCTGGACCGGGAGCAATCGCTGTCCTTCCTCGAATTCAACTATATGATACTGCAAGCCTATGATTTTCTTGAGCTTCACCGCCGCTACGGTTGCCTTTTGCAGCTTGGCGGGTCGGATCAATGGGGCAATATCGTCAACGGGATCGACCTGACCCGCCGGGTTCTGGATGCGCAGATTTTCGGGCTGACCTCACCTTTGCTGACGACATCGGACGGCAAGAAAATGGGCAAATCGGCCTCTGGCGCGGTTTGGCTGAATGCTGACATGTATTCGACCTATGAGTTCTGGCAGTTCTGGCGCAACACGACCGATGCCGATGTGGGCCGCTTCCTGAAACTCTACACCGAGTTGCCGATTGAGGAATGCGACCGCCTTGGCGCGCTGGAAGGGTCGGACATCAACGCGGCCAAGGTGATCCTGGCCAATGAGGTCACAACCCTGTGCCATGGGGCGGAGGCTGCGGCGGCGGCAGAGGCCACGGCGCGTGATGTCTTCGAAAAGGGCGGCGTGGGCGACGATTTGCCCAGCTTCGCTGTGAGCGCAGAGGAACTGGCCGAGGGTGTTTCGGTCTCGTCCCTGTTTGTGAAGGCGGGCTTGGTGAAATCGGGCAAAGAGGCGAAGCGTCTGATTGCCGAAGGCGGGGCGCGTCTGAACGATGAACCCGTGACCGAGGCAGGACAGATGATCACTGAGGCTGATCTTGCCGCTCCGATCAAACTGACCGCCGGGCGTAAGCGTCACGCGTTGATTACGAAGGCATAATCGGAAAATACTTTATTTTCAGCGATTTGCCGATCACAGTTGATAGATGAGGCGAGGCCCTTTCACAGGGCCTCGCCTTTTTCATTACTCGGCGACGGTGACCGATACCATCTTGTCTGCCGGAGCCGGAACCGACCCGGATTGGCCCTGACCGCGCTTGATGCCATCGAGCACATCGAGACCCGAGATCACGCGCCCGACAACCGTGTATTGCCCATCGAGAAACGGTCCGGGGGCAAACATGATGAAGAACTGGCTGTTGGCGGAGTTCGGGTTTTGCGACCGCGCCATGCCCACAACGCCCCGGTCAAAGGTGGCAGAAGAAAATTCCGCCGGAAGGTCGGGCCGGGAAGACCCGCCCATGCCCGCGCGGCTCATGTCCGCACCCTCTTTGCCGAATTCCACATCGCCGGTCTGGGCCATAAAGCCTTCGATCACGCGGTGAAAGACCACGCCATCATAAGCGCCCTCGGCGGCCAGTTCGGTGATTTGCGCCACATGTTTGGGGGCAAGATCGGGCAGAAGATCAATGACGATCTGGCCATTGGCCTCCCCCGCGACCTCGATCACGAGGTTGGGGCCGGGGCCATCTTCGGCCTGCGCCTGTGCTGGCGTCGCCGATTGCGACAGCGCATAGCCGCCCAGAACCGCCAAACCGATCCCGAACAAGCCGCCCGCGATGAATTTCTGGTTAAGCGACATCAGCAGCCACCTTCACCGAGATCATGCGATCCGGCTCTGCCGGCGGCTCGCCGCGGGTGATCGCGTCAACATGCTCCATCCCGTCAATCACGCGGCCATA
>JAQWYA010000113.1 GCA_029254215.1 Pseudorhodobacter sp.
TGCGGCATCGCCCGCGCAATCACCCCATGCTTCAACATGGCCGCTGCTACCTGCGGACCAACCTTCCGGCTCGGGTCGAAAAAGCGCGGGCCATCGCGGCTTTCCACCAATTCGACCGCGCAAAGAAGCCCCTCACCACGCACCTCTCCGACATTCGGATGATTGCCCAAAGCCTCGGTCATTCCGGCCTTCAGTGCAGCACCCATCCTGCCCGCGTTTTCAACCAGACCCAGCCGATCAATCAGCCGAAGGTTCGCCACCCCCGCCGCCGCACAAATCGGATGGGCCGAGTATGTCCAGCCATGGCCGATCACCCCGTTTTCATCCGTTCCCTGTTCCAGCACCTTCCAAACCCGGTCCGACACGATCGTGCCCGACAGCGGCGCATAGGCCGAGGTCAGCCCCTTCGCAATCGCGATGAAATCCGGCTTCATCCCATAGTGATCGGATCCGAACATGCTGCCCAACCGACCAAAACCGGTCACGACCTCATCCGCGATCAGCAGGATATCGTATTTCTGCAATACCGCCTGAATAGCCTGCCAATAACCCGGCGGCGGTGGCACGATGCCCCCGGTTCCCAGAACCGGCTCACCAATGAAAGCCGCAATGGTGTCTGGCCCTTCGGCAAGGATCAGCCTTTCCAGCGCCTCGGCGCAATGGCGGGTGAACGCCTCGGGGCTTTGGCTTTGATCTGCGCGGCGATAGTAATACGGGGCCTCTGTGTGGATCACGAACGGTAAGGGCAAATCGAACTTCTTGTGAAACAGCTCCAACCCCGTCAGGGAGCCCGTCATCAGGCCCGACCCATGATACCCCCGCCAGCGCGAGATGATCTTTTTCTTTTCCGGTCGGCCAAGGATATTATTGTAATACCAGACAAGTTTTATATTCGTCTCATTCGCGTCAGATCCTGAAAGCCCGAAATAGACCTTGGACATATGCGCCGGCGCGCGATCCATGATCATTTTGGCCAGGGTGATCGAGGCCTCTGTCCCATGCCCGGCATAGGCATGGTAATAGGCCATCTCGCGGGCCTGATCGGCAATCGCCTCGGCGATCTCTTGCTGGCCATAGCCGACATTGACGCAGTAAAGCCCCGCGAAGGCATCCAGAAACTTCTGCCCATCCCGATCCTCGACATAGACCCCCGATGCGCGCGACATGACGCGGGTGGGTGTTTCGCCGCGTGCGTGTTGTGCAAGATGGGTCGAGGCATGGAAAAAGCTGTCGCGATCCCACTGGGCGAGTTCATCGTTCAAAAGCATGATAAGTCCTACTGATCTGTGGCGACCGGGGCCGCAATTTCAACGGCCAGAACGGCCAGACAATCGCCCGGCTGCACTAGGCCGGGGTGATGGCGCGCCACCAAAAGGCCCGCCCGTTGTGCATAAAGGGTCTGAGGCGGCAGGCCCGTCCGACCTGTCGGCCAGATCCGCGCCAGAACATCGCCCGAAGCCACCGCCTCGCCAAGCGTTACCGTGAATTCAATCAACCCACCCGTGCTGGCAAAGTGAAAGCATTCGTCATCGGGCTGGGTAAGGTGCCGCGATGGCGCGGCCTCGGGCGCGGCGCGCAGAATGCCTGCATGGATCAAGAGGTTGCGCGCGCCTTTGCGGGCGATCGCAACCGTATCGGGGCGGCTGGTGCCGCCGCCACCAAGCTCGGTCGTCACGAAGGTTTTGCCCAGCGCTTCGGCGGCCTCGTCATACATGCCCAGCGCGTCGATCTCGCGCATCTCGATGCTGAAGGGCGCGTTGAACGCATCGCGAGCGGCCCGGCAGCGGGCCGCTTGCGCCTTGTCCTCAAGAATATGCGAGGCGGCAAAGGGCAGAAAATCAAGCGTCCGCCCGCCAGAGTGGAAATCCAGCACGATATCCGCCATCGGCAGCAGAACCCGCTGAAAATAATCAGCGATCTTTTGCGTGGGCGTGCCGTCGGGCTGGCCCGGAAAGGCGCGGTTCATGTTGCCCTGATCAATAGGTGACACGCGCGCCCCCGCCGCGAAGGCCGGCTGGTTGAAGAAAGGAACGATGATGACCGTCCCGCGGATTTCCTCTGCCGCAAGCTCCGACGCCAGTGAGACCAGCGCCAGCGGCCCTTCATATTCGTCGCCATGATTGGCCCCGGTCAACAGGGCCACCGGCCCTGCCCCATTTCGGATCACCGCAATCGGAATCAGGATCGACCCCCAGGCGCTGTCATTGCGGCTGTAGGGCAGCCGCAGATGGCCGTGCTGCACCCCGTCCTTATTGAAGTCGACCGAGGCGGAAATCGGATTGTTGCGCATGGGTCAGCCTTTGACGACGAGTTCGCGAGGGGTGCGGCACAGGCATTCCACGCCCGTTTCGGTGATCACGATCGGCTCTGTGATCTCCAGCCCGCCATCATCCAGCCAAAGCGCGGGCATGAAGTGAAAGGTCATCCCCGGTTGCAGCACCGTTTTATCGCCCGAGCGGAAGGACATGGTGCGCTCTCCCCAGTCCGGGGGGTAGGACAGGCCGATGGCATAGCCGCAACGGCTGTCTTTCTGAAATCCCAGCCGGTTCAGCGTGGCATTGAAGGCCTTGGCGATGTCTTCACAGAGATTGCCGGGCTTGGCTTGTTCCAACCCGGCCTCGACGGCCTCCAGCACCGCCTGTTCGGCATCCAGATACCGCTGCGGCGGCGCCCCCAGAAACAAGGTGCGCGATTGCGGGCATTGATAGCGGCGATAAGCGCCCGCAATCTCGAAGAAGGTGCTTTCTCCCCTGCGCAGCGGCGTGTCATCCCATGTCAGATGCGGGGCGGTGGCATCCATCCCCGAGGGGGCCATGGGCACGATGGCCGGATAATCCCCCCAATGCCCCTCTGCCCCCGCCACCGAGGCGTGATAGATATCCGCAATCAGATCATTCTTCTTCATGCCGGGTTCGGCCTTTTCACGGACGATTTGGTGCATCCGTTCGACAATGCGCGCGGCCCGACGCATATAGGTGATTTCACGGGCCGATTTGACGGCGCGCTGCCAGTTAACAAGGCCGGTTGTATCCACAAACCGCGCCCCGGAAAGCCCCGCCTGCAAGGCCGCAAAGGCGGCGGCGGTGAAGTAATAATTGTCCATCTCAAGCCCGATCCGGGACCGCGCCAGACCGCGCGCCTCCATCACCGAGGCCAGATCCGTCATCGGATGTTTGGCGGGGTTCTGGACATAGGTGTCGTCATAACCAAGGATCGAGGCTTCGGCCAAATAGGTCGTGCGCCGGGCACCATTGGCATCCATCGCGCGACCCCACCAGACGGGATCCCCTTCGGCCAGCAGCAAAACCCCCTGATGCACATAAAACGACCAGCCGTCATAGCCGGTCAGCCAGGCCATGTTGGACGGATCGGTGATGAAAATCGCATCCAGCCCCCGGGCCTGCATCTCGCGGCGGGTCTTGGCAAGGCGGGCTTCATATTCGGACGGCTCAAAGGGAAGATCAGGCATTGGTGCATACTCCGGCAGGGGTGCAGCGATCTTAGCGTTGCGCCTTGCGTTTTTTCTGCAATGATAGGCGCAAGCCCGCAGATTTCGCGCATGTTTTTTGAAAGAATGCAGAGTATCCGCATGATTGACGCCATCGACCGCAAGATCCTCGCCCTTGTGCAGCGCAACACACTACTGACAAGTGGCGAATTGTCTGACCGTATCGGCCTGTCGCCCAGCTCCATCCAACGGCGTCTGAACCGGATGCGGGCCGAAAAGATCATCGAGGCAGATGTCGCGATCGTCTCTCCCAAGGCGGTCGATATGTCACTGACCATGCTGGTCGCGGTAGAGCTGGCGCGCGAACGCTCTGATATCATTGACAGGTTCAAACGCTCCGTCCGCGACTGCCCGGAGGTGATGAGCGCCTATTACGTGACCGGAGAGACAGATTTCGTCTTGATCGTCAGTGCGCGCGACATGGCATCCTACGAGGCCTTCACGCGCGAATTTCTGTACAATAACGCGGATATTCGGGGGTTCAAAACCACCGTGGTGATGGACAGGATCAAGGCGAGCTTTGAACTGCCCCTCTAGCTTGCCCCCCTGAAATGGCAACGGCGGCAGGATCACCCCACCGCCGCGCCCATCGTCTTTATTGCTGGTCAAGCCAGTCATCGACCTCTTTTTCCGCTTCGGCGCGCGCATGACCATAACGCGCCTGCACCAGACCCACGATCTGTTCGCGGCGCCCCTCGATGCTGTCCCAGTCATCCCCGGTCACATCGCCCCATTTCGCCTGAGCTTTGCCCTTGAGTTGCTTCCATTTGCCAGCCAATAGATCGCTATTCATATCATACTCCTTTGCTTCGCGGTTTTTGTCCCGCTCTGCCAAATCAACGCGGTTGCGCCTAAAAGGTTCCGAAAACGCTGACAGACTCCGCTAGATTGACCCCAAGACCCAATGCCTGCCCCCAAAAAGGATCTCCCGATGACGCCCACCACCGCCGAACTGATCCGGGTGTTTGGACGCATCGGGCTTTTGTCGTTCGGCGGCCCGGCTGCGCAGATCGCACTGATGCACCGGGAATTGGTCACCACCCGCAACTGGATGACAGAGGCGGAGTTTCTGCGCGCCCTGTCCTTTTGCATGATGCTGCCCGGACCTGAGGCCATGCAACTGGCGACCTATGCGGGCTGGCGGATGCGGGGAACCCTTGGTGGGCTGATCGGAGGCGGGCTTTTCGTGATTCCCGGCGCGTTGATCGTGCTGGGCCTTGCAATGACCTATGCCGCCTTTGGCGCGGTGCCCTTGGCGCAGGCCGTCTTTGTGGGGGTTCAGGCGGCGGTTCTTGCGATCGTGGTGCAGGCGTTGATGAAGCTTGCGCGCCGCGCGGTCATCGGCCCGGTTCAGGCTGGCATCGCCCTTGCCGCCTTTATCGGGCTCTTTTTCTTCGCACTGCCCTTTCCCCTGATCGTGCTGGCCGCCGGGCTGATCGGCTTTGCCCAATCACCGCAGGCAGAGCGCCCAGACGCCCCCCCTGCCCAACAAGGCGACGGGCTACAGAGAAGAGCGGTACGCACCGCGTTTCTTTGGGGCGCACTCTGGCTGGTGCCTTTGGCAATGCTCGGGCTCTGGCCGGGCGGCTTCTTATTCGAGATCGGTCTATTCTTCTCGCAACTCGCGGTGGTCACCTTTGGCGGGGCCTATGCGGTACTGGCATGGATGACGCAGGCCGTGGTGCAAGACAAGATGTGGTTGACCCTGCCACAAATGGTGGATGCGCTGGGGCTGGCCGAGACCACGCCGGGGCCGTTGATTCTGGTGACGGAGTTTGTGGCCTATCTCGCAGGTCACGGGCATGGGAAGGGCGGGGTTGGGCTGGGCATCGCCGCCGCGCTCATCGCCCTTTGGATGACCTTTGTGCCCTGCTTCCTGTGGGTCTTCACTGGCGCCCCGTTTATCGAGCGGCTTGCCCATGCCCCACGCCTTTCGGCAAGCCTTGCCGCCATCACCGCAGCCATCGTGGGCGTGATCGCCAATCTGTCGATCTGGTTTGGCCTGCATGTGCTGTTTGCCAGCGTCAATACCGTTGAAATCGGGCCGTTGACGCTGTTCTGGCCCGCGTTGGCCAGCCTGCGCCCCTTGCCCCTTTGCCTTGCAATTCTGGCGGCGCTTTGCCTCTTTTGGCGCGGTTGGCCGCTTTTGGCCGTGCTGGCATCCTCCGCTGGTCTGTCGCTGATCGCCGGGCTTTTCGGAACGCCTTAAATTTCGCCCGCGCTGGCTCTTTCTTTCAGGGTCAAATCCCTTATGCTGGCCTCAAGACAGAAAGGACCGCAGAATGTCGCGCACCATCGACTATGGAAACCTGATGCACCGCGCCATGCGGAGCCTGATCCAATCCGTGCTGGAGGATGTGGCAAAGAACGGCCTGCCGGGCGCGCATCACTTCTTCATCACCTTCGACACCACGCATCCCGATGTCCATATCGCTGACTGGCTCCGCGCGCGCTATCCGACTGAAATGACCGTTGTGATTCAGCATTGGTTCGATGATCTTGAGATTACCGACGAAGGGTTTTCGATCACGCTGAACTTCGGCAATCAGCCGGAACCCTTGGTCATCCCCTTTGATTCCCTGCGCACCTTTGTCGATCCGTCCGTCGAATTCGGGCTGCGGTTTGAAACCCATGCCGATGATGACGACGACGAAGAGGACGATATGGACGACCCGGAGGACGGTGGCGGTGACGATGACCACGATCCCCCCAGCGCCCCGCGAGAGGCGCAGGTCGTCAGCCTTGACAAGTTCCGAAAATAGGCAGAGCCGCAGGTAGACGGCAGGTGTCGGCCCTTCCCTTTGTCATGATTGGACGTTTCAGTGATTGCGGATCTGGCCTTTTTCCTGAAACAAGCGGTTTTGCAGCCAAAGCAAACCTCCTCCATCGTGCCGTCGTCGCGCCATCTGGCCCGCGCGGTGGCCCGCGTGGTCGGCCCTGACACGGGCAAGGTCGTCGAATTCGGGCCGGGAACGGGCCGCATCACGGACGCGATCCTTGAACGGGGCGTGCGCCCGCAAGATCTGACGCTTTTTGAAATGAATGTCGATTTTGCAGAGGCTTTGCGCCAGAAATACCCCTTGGTCACAACCCATGTCTGCGGCGCGCAGATGGTGGCCGATCATATGGAAGCCGATGTGGGGGCCGTCATCTCGGGCCTGCCGCTGTTGTCGATGCCGCGCCCCTTGCGCCGGGCCATCGTGAAAGGGGCCTTTTCGGTGCTGCGTCGCGGAGGATTGTTTGTGCAATTCACCTATGGCGCGAAACCGCCCCTTTCCCCCGATGCGCTGACAGAACTGGGCCTGCGCTTTCGCCCGATTGAAAAAGTCTGGCGCAACTTCCCCCCCGCGCAGGTTTATGTGCTGACCCGGCAGGCAGATTGACGCGGCACTCGGTATGCAGCCGTATACCGATTGATTTTCGCCGCGCTTCCGCCTATGACAGCCGCGCAAGCCTCAGGAGAGAATGATGACCGCAATCCGCATTGAGACCGACAGCTTTGGCCCGCTGGATGTTCCCGCCGACAAATATTGGGGAGCGCAGACACAGCGGTCGATCCAGAATTTCCCGATTGGCTGGGAACGCCAGCCCGTTGCGATCATCCGCGCGCTTGGCGTCATCAAGAAAGCCTGTGCCTTGGTCAATATCGACCAAGGGGACATGAGCGCCGAGATCGGCAACGCGATTGCCGCCGCCGCAACTGAAGTGATCGACGGCAAGTTTGACGATAACTTCCCGCTGGTCGTCTGGCAGACCGGGTCCGGTACGCAGTCCAACATGAACGCGAATGAGGTGATCTCGAATCGCGCGATCGAAATGCTGGGCGGCGTAATGGGGTCGAAAAAGCCCGTGCACCCGAATGACCACTGCAACATGGGCCAATCCTCCAACGATACCTTCCCGACCGCGATGCATGTCGCCATCGGGATGATGGCCCGTGACACGCTGTTGCCGGGGTTGGAAAAGCTGCATGCCGCGCTCGTCGCGAAATCCGAAGAATTCAAGGATATCATCAAGATCGGCCGCACCCATACGCAGGACGCAACGCCGCTGACGCTGGGTCAGGAGTTCGGCGGCTATGCCAAGCAGGTCGAAAAGGGCATCGCGCGGGTGAAATCTTGCCTGCCGGATATTTATGAGCTGGCACAGGGCGGCACCGCCGTTGGTACCGGGCTGAACACCCGTGTGGGCTGGGACAGCCGCGTTGCGGGCAAGATCGCGGAGCTGACCGGCCTGCCCTTCGTCACCGCGCCCAACAAGTTCGAAGCTTTGGCCGCCCATGACGCGATGGTCATGTTCTCAGGCGCGCTGAAAACCGTGGCGGCGAGCCTCTTCAAGATCGCCAATGACTTGCGGCTTCTGGGCTCCGGCCCGCGCTCGGGCTTGGGGGAGCTGATCCTGCCGGAGAACGAGCCGGGATCTTCGATCATGCCGGGCAAAGTGAACCCGACCCAAGCCGAGGCGCTGACAATGGTCTGCGCGCATGTAATGGGCAATGACGCCGCCGTCGGCTTTGCCGGATCGCAGGGTCATTTCGAGTTGAACGTCTACAACCCGATGATGAGCTATAACGTGCTGCAATCCATGCAGCTTCTGGGCGATGCGGCAGGCTCTTTCACCGATAATATGGTGGTGGGCACGCAGGCCAATACGGCCCGGATCGACAAGCTGATGAAAGAAAGCCTGATGCTGGTGACAGCGCTGGCCCCGACCATCGGCTATGATGCTGCAACCAAGGTCGCCAAGACCGCGCATAAAAACGGCACCACCCTGCGCGAAGAGGCGATTGCCCTTGGCTATGTCGATGGCGAGACCTTTGACCGCGTCGTGCGTCCCGAAGACATGATCGGCCCCAAGGGCTGACATGGCAGAGATCATCAACCTGCGCCAGATCCGCAAGGCCAAGGACCGCCTGAAGAAACAGGCGCAGGGAGATGAAAATGCTGTGAAATTCGGTCGCAGCAAAGACCAGAGGAAAGCCGAGGAAGACGCGTCAGCAAAGGCCCGCCGCGATCTTGACGGGCGTCAGCGCGAATGACCGGCAGGCCCATGAAACACTCTGTGACCCTGCGCGGGCACCGGACATCGGTTTCCCTTGAACCGGAGTTCTGGGAGGCGTTTCGCCAGATCGCCGCGCGTGAGGATCTGGGCCTCAACGAACTGGCCGTCAAGATCGACGAGGCGCGCGGAGGCGATATCGGCCTCGCCTCTGCGATCCGGCTTTATGTTCTGCGCGATTTGCAGGCGCGGCTTGTCACAGGTCCCGGCGACTGACGCGCAGCCGGATCCCGTCACGCGCCCGCAGCGTCAGATGCGCCACCGGAATCGGCACATGATCTGGCAGCGCGTCAAAGCGGAACCGCCCGACCAGCATCGCCAACAGCAACACCCCCTCCACCATCGCAAAGCCCGCACCGGGGCAAACCCGCGCGCCCTGCGAAAAGGGCATATAGGCATCGCGGCCACAGACGCGGCCCGCCTCTGTCTGCCAGCGATCCGGGTCAAACGCATCCGGTTGAGGCCAAAGCCGTTCGTGCCGATGCAGGTGCCAGGCGCTTAGCACGATCTGCGCGCCGGGCTTGACGGGGCGCTCTCGCATCTCTTCGGGGCAGGCGTTTTCGCGCACCATCATCGGGACGGGCGGATAAAGCCGAAGGGCTTCGCGAAACACATCGCGGGTGAATTTCAGCTTGGAAAGGGCGGCAAAATCCGGCGTATCGCCAAGGGCTTTCGCCTCTGCCGCCACACGATCCTGATAATCGGGGCGCAAAGCCAGCAGATAGAGCGCCCAGGCAAGGGCAGAGGCGCTGGTCTCATGCCCCGCCAAAAAGAAGATCGCGACCTGATCGACCATTTCTTCGGTCCCAAACCGGTCGCCCGTCACCGGGTCCGTCGCCGTCATAATCTTGGTTGCCAGATCATCGGGCGCAGTACCAGCATGGATCTCGGCCGCGCGGCTTTCGGTCAGCGCGGTAATCAGCGCGCGGATCTGGCGGGCGGAGGCTTTGGTCTGGCGGCGATGCAACCGCGGCATCCAGCGCGGCAAGGGCAGGAAGGCCGCAAGATTGAGGATCGGCTGGCTGCGCTGATAATCACGGAAAGCCTCAAACACCTGACGGGCAAGCCTATGCTCGATCGGGATCGAAAACAGGGTGCGGAAGATCACATCGGCGGCGGCATGGCTCATCTCTGCCTCGATCTCCACCTCGCCCTCGGGCAGACGCGCCACCGCCGATTGCCCCGCCGCAAAGATCGCCGGAAAAGTATCGCGCAGTCGCCCCCCTTCAAAGGCCGGATCGATGATGCGGCGCTGACGTTCCCAGACCGCGCCATTGGTCACAAAAACCGAATTGCCCAGAAGCGGGCGCAGCCCCTCGCCGATCCGGTCGGATTTCGGGAAATCGCGCGGACGCTCCTTCAGCACGCGCCGGATCAGTGCCGGATCGTTGCAAAGATAGCTGCGAAAGAAGGGCGTGCGAAATTCCGCCATCCAGGCCCTATACAAGCGCGCGGGCTGTGCCGATAAAATATCACGCCGAAACAGCATCATATAGCGCCAAAGTGAGACACGATCCGGCCGGGAGGCGGGTTTGGGGGGCGTCGTCATGGTGCAATATCCCGGTAGCCTGAGACACTATGTTCAATCCGGCTGGCCGAGGGTTTTCGTCCCTCATAACGGTCGCGCAGGCTGATCGGACCTGCCGTGATCCGGAAATAATCGTAATCTCCGGGGCGATCAAAGGCGCAAAGATACTGAAAATGCAGGCGGAAAAACCGCCAACGAAGGGCTTTCCAACGCGCGGGCGACAAGGTTTGCGTAAAGGCCGCCGATAGGACCAGCGGCCAGATCTTGGCCTCGCGCGCGACACCGGAAACCGCGACCGGATCACACAGCGCGAAGGCACAGCCATCGCCCGGCGCGGTCACATCCACCCAAGTCAGCGCGGATTGCTCTGACAAAAACTGAAGATCGGCCCGCAACCGTTTGGCTTTGGGCAGGAAAGACACCATCGGCACCACTTGACCCAAGGACAGAAACGCCAGCTTCGGGCCGTTTTGCAAGGGCGCATCGCGCAGCACATCGGCCAGAATGGAAACGGCCAGATGCGCCCCAGAGGAATGCCCCACAACCAGCACCTCATCCGCTGTGCCCTGCAAGGCGGCCTCAATCTCTTGGCGGAAGGCGCGCATCCGCGCTTCCAATTCTGGCGGATTGGCACCCCCAAAGCGCGCGGAATAAGCATAGTCATGCATCAGATAATAGGCGAAAAATCGGTTGTCCCGCGCCCGAAACCACTGCAGCACAGCCCAGCCGAGCGCAAGCCCAGCCACCGCCGCCATGAGATCAACGAAGAGGCCGGACCCCAAAAGCTGCACCGCTTTCCAGAGGCCAAAGCCACAGAGGATCGCAAGGCCAAGCTGCGCCAGAAGGAAGAAAATTGGGTAAAGCGCGGCGATAATCGGGCCTTTGCGCAGCCGCATCAGCCGAAACAACGCCCCCGTTCCGATATAGACCGCAGCCGTCCGGAACAGATGCAGATAGGTGGACAGAAATGTGCCATCCATCGAGATGCGCACGATATCCGACCAGACAAGCACATCGAATTCAGCCTCGGCCTCCGCCTCCATCAGGCTGGTCACGCGCCAGCCATAGCAATCGGCCTGAGGTTTTGGCGTCAAAGCCACCGTGTAACCCGAGATCTTTGCCTGCAAAGCCCCCTCTTTGCGGTAAAGCTCCCGGTAGCGGCGGGGATGGATAGGATCATAGCCCGGAATATAGAACACATGCCGCCGAAAAGGGCGGTGGACGGGGGTCACTGCGTCAGGGGCCTTCGGGGCTGACATTGAATTCCTTTTTGCACGCGCCGCAGGGTGTTTCAAAAATCTGGCGGAAATATGCGCGAGAAGGAACGGAAATCAGCCCATTTGGGCAAGGAAGGGGAATTTCTCTAGTAGCCAGAAGGAGAAATCCGAAAAAGCCCCCGTCAAAAGTGCGAAACCGACGATCAAAAGAAGCAGGCCCATCGCCCGTTCAATGGTTTTCATGTGACGCTTGAGCCGGGTCATCAGGCCCATGGCGCGTTCGATGAAGATCGCCGCAAGCAGAAACGGCAGGCCAAGGCCCAAGGCGTAGACGCCCAAAAGCGTGGTGCCGCGCGCAAGGCTTGCCTCGGAGGCCGCAATCGACAGGATCGCGCCCAGTTGCGGGCCGATGCAGGGCGTCCAGCCAAAGGCAAAGGCCAGCCCCAGAAGATAGGCCCCAAAGGCCGACCCGCCTTGGTCGCCCGCATCCAGCCGCGCCTCCCGGTCCAGCATGGGAATCCGGAACACCCCCAGAAAATGCAACCCGAACACAATCACCACGATGCCCGAGATTTTCGCAAGAATGTCCTGATATTGAAGGAAAAACGTCCCGAACACCGAGGCTGTGAAGCCCAGAAACAGAAACACGGTGGACAGGCCCAGAACAAAGAAAATGGCGGGCAGCAGGACCCGGCGGCGGGCCTTGCCGCCCTTCATTTCCTGCATGGAGACCCCCCCCATATAGGCAAGATAGGGCGGGACGATGGGCAACACGCAAGGGCTCAGGAATGACAAGACACCCGCCAGCAGAGCCACGAACATGGCCGGCAGCAAGGCGGCATCAATAAGATCAATTCCAATCATGCGTCATTCCTTTTTCACACAGGCTTAGCCTGTCGCGGCCTCCGCGTCACCCGGCGCGATGTCACATTCGCGTAGGCTTGCCCCATATGAAAAAGGCGCCCGGATTTGCCCGGGCGCCCTTTCGTCATCGTCCTGACCAGGTCAGAGGCCGAGGTTCCACCACCCCTTGCGGCGCGGCTTTTCGGCGACCGGTTCGGCCTCTGTTGTCTCGGCGGCTGTCTCGGCAGCAGTTTCAGCCGGCGTGTCGGCAAGTGCAGGCTCTGGCGTTTCGGCGGCGGCGGCAACAGGCTCCGGCGTCACCTCTGGCACAGGCACCGGAGCAGGCTCTGGGGCTGCTTCGACCACGGGCGCCGGCTCGGACACCGGAACCGCCGTTTCGGCCACCATCGGTTCAGCCGACACCGGTTCAGCTTGCACTTCGGCTTGCGGCGCGACTTCGGTAACTGCCGGTTCGGCTGCTGCCTCAGCGGGCGCATCCTCGGTCTTGGCGACCTTGGGTTTGCGCGGGCTGCGCGTGCGCTTGGGCTTTGCTTCGACGGCGGGGGCCTCATCCGGAGTGGCTTCGGCGGGGGCCTCTTCCGTTACTTTTGGCTTGCGGCTTCTGCTGCGCGTGCGCTTTTTGGGCGCATCCTCTGCGGGGGCTTCTTCGGCCACGGCATCCGCTTGCGAGGAGTCAGCCGGTGCGGATGCAACCGCGTCATCGCCCTCGTCGGGTGAATCGCTGTCATCGCTGTCATCCCAGGATCCGCCGTTTTCACCGTTGGCATTGCTGCCGCCCCGCCGACGACGCCGACGCCGACGTTTTTTGCGACCGTTCCCGTCCCCGCCCTGCCCATCAGCTTGCGCATCGGACTGGCCTTCGGACTTGGCGTCATCCGCCTCGGCGTCGCT
>JAQWYA010000117.1 GCA_029254215.1 Pseudorhodobacter sp.
TTTCACAGAACTGCCCCAGCATCCCCGCCTCAACGCCCGATTGTTGCCTTGATTAAAAGTCTATCTAGGGGCGACCCCTTGCGATGGAGGCAAGAAATGCGTGTGTGTTGTTGGATAAAGGTGGTGCCGTTCTGGCTTCATTTCGCGCTGGCTGCGCTGGGGGGCATGTGGGGCATGCAGACCCTTTCGCAACACGAGGAAAACTATGCGGCGCTGCGCGCGCTTGCGGCGGGGCCTGCGCCGGAACGTCAGGACATCGGCACGCTCCGTCGTCAGCATCTTGCCAGCTTGCCGCAGGAACTTGCCTTGGCCGTGCAGGTTGATCTGGACCGGGCACAGCCGATCAAGGGTCGCTCTGCCTTTGGTTTGCCGCAGGATCAGATTCTCTTTTCGCTTTTTGCGCCGGGTGATGAGGCCGAAACGCGGCTTGTCCGGGGCAGTATTCTTGTCTCTGCCGATGAGGCCGCGATTTTCAAGGGCTGGGTTGAGACACAGCCAAAGGTCGGTGAGCCGGGGCAGATCGGCCCCGTGATCGCCCTGTCCGGCCTGCGCAGCATCCCGACAGTGCGGGGCGACGCTTTCATTGCCCTCACGGAAGCCGGGTTTGCTCCGGCGGATGCCTTTGTCTTTGTGGAGCCTTTCTGGGCAGGCCGGGCCATGGGCCTTGCCGTGACGGATCAGGTAAAAGCGGCCAATATGGTGATTGCCTTCTGGGCAGCGGCTGTTTTCGGCCTTTTGGGTGTTTTGCGCCTGATCGGCCTGATCGCTGCCAAGAAAGCGGCGCGTGAGGGGCGGCAAACAGAGTCTGATCGCAACTGCATGGTCCGCATTCCGCCAAAGCCCGCGCCCGAACCTCAAGCTATTCCGCGTCAGGCACAAGCGTCCGAGTACCCGTCCTACTGTATTCCCCCCATGACGGAACCGCGCGGCCCCAATGATTTCATCGGGGCTTTGGCTGCAAAATATGCGTCCCCCCCGGCGTCGGAATTCGTCCCCGCATCCCCGGTTCGGCCCGCCCGGCCCGCGCGCCCGGTCCTGAGCAAGCGTTTGCGCAGGCTGCGGCGGCGGCTCCGCTTCCCGCTTGCGGGGGTGGCGATACTGGCTGTGCGGGTGTTTGTCCTCGTTGCCTTTCTGGCAAGTGTCGTGGCGCTTGCGCAGCAAAGCGGCTATCTTCCCTTTGGCACGGCGGAAAACCCGCCATCCGCCCCGACCGAGCTTGCGCCAACGCCTGCGGCCTATCAAAAAGCCGCACCCCTGACCGAGGCGGGACTTCAGATTCCCGGCCGGGAGGCGTTTTTCTGGGTCTGGTCCTTGGTTGTCGAGTATCAGATGCAGCTTGTCTTGCTGCTAAGCGCGGGACTGCTGATGAGTGCCGTCGCGATGACGCTCTGGCCGTCTCCGGCGCGCAATCGCAGGATCGGGCGGGACCCCTATGACCGCATCCTGCAACGCCGCCTTGCCGATCACGGACCGCAGGCCAGCACGGACGATGCGCTGCGGGGTTGAATTGCGACCGCCAAGCGCGTATCTGCCAGCAAACAGATCAGCAAGTCAGGACTCATGATGGCAAAGGCCAATCCGCTTCAGTTCATCCAGCAGGTGCGCAACGAAGTCTCCAAGATCGTCTGGCCGACGCGCCGCGAGGTGATGCTGACCACCGTTATGGTGTTCATCATGGCCGCTTTGACCGCGACCTTCTTCTCGTTGATCGACCTTTCGATCCGTACAGCCCTTAGCCTTGTGATCAACAGCCTCGGCTGAAACGCGCCCAGAAAGCCCGTTAGCCCTTGAAATTCTTGGGCAGGGCGGGTATCCGGGCGTCTAAATCAGGCATGAAAACGCGCGGCGATTCGGGCCGCGCGTTGTTTTTTGTCCGGGTGCGATCGGGTTACTGATTGTAATGTAAGGATTTCCCGGCGTCGACCGGGGCAGGAATAGGTGGCAGGCAGCATGGCGAAGCGGTGGTATTCGGTGAGCGTTCTCTCGAACTTCGAGAAGAAAATCGCCGATCAGATCAGAACAGCCGTGATCGAATCCGGTCTTGAGGATGAGATCGAAGAAGTTCTCGTTCCCACCGAAGAGGTGCTGGAAGTGCGTCGTGGCAAGAAAGTCACGTCCGAGCGGCGCTTCATGCCGGGCTATGTGCTTGTGCGGATGGAAATGTCGAACAAGGGCTACCACCTGATTTCGTCGATCAACCGCGTGACCGGGTTCCTTGGTCCGCAGGGTAAGCCGCAGGCGATGCGCGACGAAGAAGTAAACGCCATCCTGAACCGCGTCGAAGAAGGGCAGGAAGCACCGCGCAACCTGATCCGGTTTGAGATCGGTGAGCAGGTCAATGTCACGGACGGGCCGTTTGAAGGCTTCGCTGGCATGGTGGAAGAAGTTGATGAAGAGCATAGCCGCCTGAAGGTGACTGTCTCGATCTTTGGCCGGGCAACCCCGGTCGAGCTGGAATTCACGCAGGTCAGCAAAAGCGCCTGACGTGTTGTCCGTGGGAGGCGAGCGCCGGGGCTGAGGCCAAGGTGACGGACCGAACCACTAAACCATGTTCCCCGCCGGGGAACGGTGATTGAAGGAGAGGCCAAATGGCCAAGAAAGTAATCGGGCAGCTCAAGCTGCAAGTTAAGGCGGGGCAAGCCAACCCGTCCCCGCCCGTCGGCCCGGCACTGGGTCAGCGCGGTCTGAACATCATGGCCTTCGTGAAGGAATTCAACGCGAAGACCGCTGACATCGAGCCGGGTACACCGACTCCGGTGATCATCACCTACTATCAGGACAAGTCGTTCAGCCTCGAGCTGAAGACTGCGCCTGCGTCCTACATGCTCAAGAAGGCCGCTGGCCTGCCGCCCGTCGGCAAGCGTAACCGCCCGAAGGGTTCTGTGAAGCCGGGCCGCGAAGTTGCGGGTACGGTCACTGTTGCGCAGATCCGCCAGATTGCGGAAGCCAAGATGAAAGACCTGAACGCCGTCGATATCGAAGGCGCGATGCAGATCATCCTTGGTTCGGCGAAATCCTGCGGCATCGAGGTGAAGTGATATGGCAAAACTTGGCAAACGTACCCGCGCCGCGCGCGAGGCTTTCGCTGGCAAGGATCTGATCTCGGTTGAAGATGCCGTGGCCCTGATCAAAGCCAATTCCACTGTGAAATTCGACGAGACCGTCGAAATCGCGATGAACCTTGGGGTTGACCCGCGTCACGCTGACCAGATGGTTCGCGGCGTTGTCAGCCTGCCCAACGGCACCGGCAAAACTGTTCGCGTTGCTGTGTTTGCCCGTGGCCCGAAGGCTGACGAAGCAACCGCTGCTGGCGCAGACATCGTTGGCGCTGAAGACCTGATGGAAACCATCCAGTCCGGCAAGATCGAGTTCGACCGTTGCATCGCAACGCCGGACATGATGCCGCTGGTTGGCCGTCTGGGCAAAATCCTCGGCCCGCGCAACCTGATGCCGAACCCGAAGGTTGGCACGGTGACGATGGACGTGAAAACCGCTGTTGAAGCGGCCAAGGGCGGCGAAGTGCAGTTCAAGGTCGAAAAAGCTGGTGTGATTCATGCTGGTGTCGGCAAGGCCTCCTTCGATGCGGCCAAGCTGGCTGAAAACATCCGCGCTTTCGTGGATGCGGTCTCCCGCGCACGCCCGACCGGCGCCAAGGGTGCCTATCTGAAGAAAGTCTCGCTTTCTTCGACGATGGGTCCGGGCGTTTCGGTTGATCTGGCGTCCGCCAGCACCAAGTAAGAAGGCTGCGGGCTTGTTGCCCGCGCTTCGATGAAATTCCCCCGCTTTCGGGCGGGGGATGATAGGGCGGCCCGGTATCGGAACCGCCCTGTCCTGTCCGAGACGGCGGGTGGGCCCATGGCCCTTAATGTCCTGCCTGAGATGGGGATCGAGACAAATTTCCGGGGATTTCCTCGGGTGATCTGGCCTCGGGACCTAATCGCGGACCCGAACGCCCCGTCTTCGGAGGGGGCAAATATGAGCCGGGGGGAAACCCCCAAATTTGGAGTGAAACTGTGGATAGAGCACAAAAAGAGAAAGTGGTCGAGGAACTCGGCCAGATCTTTGAAAGCTCTGGCGTCGTTGTGGTAGCCCACTACGCCGGGATCACGGTTGCACAGATGCAGGACCTCCGCGCACAAATGCGTGCGGCAGGGGGTTCGGTACGCGTTGCCAAGAACAAGCTCGCCAAGATCGCCCTTGAAGGGAAGCCCGCTGCAAAGATGGGTGAACTTCTGACGGGCATGACCGTGATGGTCTATTCCGATGATCCTGTCGCTGGTGCGAAGGTCGCGGAAGAGTACGCCAAGAAGAACGACAAGTTCGTCATTCTTGGTGGTGCTATGGCTGACACGATTCTGGACCCGGCCGGTGTGAAAGCCGTGGCCGCTATGCCGTCGCGTGAGGAGCTTATCGCTTCGATCGTTGGCTGCATCGGTGCGCCCGCCTCGAACATCGCTGGTGCCATTGGCGCGCCTGCTCAAAACATCGCCAGCATTCTTTCCACGATCGAGGAAAAGGCTGCTGCCTGAGCAATCAATTGATCCGGGCGTTGGAATACCCTTCGCGTTGGAACCCATCTTAACTGAACGGAACAGAAAATGGCTGATCTGAAAAAACTCGCCGAAGAAATCGTGGGTCTGACCCTTCTTCAGGCACAAGAACTGAAAACCATCCTGAAGGATGAGTATGGCATCGAGCCCGCTGCTGGCGGCGCTGTGATGATGGCTGGCCCCGCTGCGGGTGCTGCTGCCGAGGCTGCTGAAGAGCAGACCGAGTTTGACGTTGTTCTGACCGATGCCGGCCCGAACAAAATCAACGTCATCAAAGAAGTGCGCGCTATCACCGGTCTGGGCCTGAAAGAAGCCAAGGACCTGGTTGAAGCCGGTGGCAAAGTCAAAGAAGGCGTGTCCAAAGCTGACGCAGAAGGCTTCAAGAAGAAGCTGGAAGAAGCTGGCGCCAAGGTTGACCTCAAGTAATCAAACGGATGCTTTTCGCATCCCGTTTGTGAAAAAAACGGGCTGGGAGCGAAGAAATTCGCCCCCAGCCATCTGCGTCTAGAAGGCCTGTCTTGGCAGGGGCTTGGGTTTTAAGTCTCTTCCAAGGCGCGGTTTTGGGTTCGGGAGCTTTCCGGTGGGACGGAGGGCATGAATGGAACCCACTCCCCCTATCGCCTAGCGGCGCAATCCCGTGGCCCGACGGGACTGTGTCGGCGAAACGATGAAAGGTGACGATGAGCATGGCTCAGAGCTACGTTGGTCAGAAGCGAATCCGCCGGTACTTTGGTAAAATCCGTGAAGTGCTGGAAATGCCGAACCTTATCGAGGTTCAGAAATCCTCTTACGACTTGTTCTTGAAGTCGGGCGATGGCCCGAAGCCGACCGATGGGGACGGTATTCAAGGCGTGTTCCAATCGGTATTCCCGATCAAGGACTTTAATGAAACGGCTGTTCTGGAATTCGTGAAATACGAATTGGAGAAGCCGAAATACGACGTTGACGAATGTCAGAGCCGCGACATGACCTATGCCGCGCCGCTCAAGGTGACGTTGCGTCTGATCGTGTTTGATGTCGATGAAGATACCGGCGCACGGTCGGTCAAGGACATCAAGGAACAGGACGTGTTCATGGGCGACATGCCCCTGATGACGCAAAACGGCACGTTCATCGTGAACGGTACCGAACGCGTGATCGTCAGCCAGATGCACCGCTCTCCGGGCGTGTTCTTTGACCATGACAAGGGCAAGACGCATTCCTCGGGCAAGCTGCTGTTCGCCTGCCGGATCATTCCTTACCGCGGCTCCTGGCTCGACTTCGAGTTTGACGCCAAGGACATCGTTTTCGCGCGGATCGACCGTCGCCGGAAACTGCCGGTCACGACCCTGCTTTATGCCCTGGGTCTGGATCAGGAACGCATCATGGATGCGTATTACAATGCCGTCAGCTACAAGTACGAAAAGAACAAGGGTTGGGTCACCCGGTTCTTCCCGGAACGTGTGCGCGGCACCCGCCCGACCTATGATCTGGTGGATGCGGCCACAGGCGAAGTCCTGTGCAAAGCGGGCGACAAGATGACGCCTCGGATGGTCAAGAAGATCATCGACGAAGGTAAGGTCAAAGAGCAGTTGATGCCGTTTGACCAGATCCTTGGCCGCTATGTTGCCAAGGACATCATCAATGAAGAAACCGGCGAGATTTGGGTCGAAGCTGGCGACGAATTGACGATGGAATATGACAAGGACGGCGAAGTGAAGGGCGGAAGCCTGAAGGTTCTGCTGGATCAGGGCATCACCGAGATTCCGGTGCTGGACATCGACGGCGTGAACGTCGGCCCCTACATCCGCAACACCATGGCTGCCGACAAGAACATGGGCCGCGATACCGCGCTCATGGATATCTACCGCGTCATGCGCCCCGGTGAGCCGCCGACCGTTGAAGCGGCAAGCCAGCTGTTCGATACGCTGTTCTTCGATAGCGAGCGTTACGACCTTTCGGCCGTTGGCCGCGTCAAGATGAACATGCGTCTGGATCTGGGCAAGCCCGACACCCAGCGCACGCTGGACCGTGATGACATCATCGCCTGCATCAAGGCGCTGACCGAATTGCGCGATGGCAAGGGTGAGATTGACGACATCGACCACCTCGGCAACCGTCGCGTCCGGTCTGTCGGCGAATTGATGGAAAACCAGTACCGCGTCGGTCTGCTCCGGATGGAGCGGGCGATCAAGGAACGCATGTCTTCGGTCGAGATCGACACGATCATGCCGCAAGACCTGATCAACGCGAAACCGGCTGCGGCTGCGGTACGCGAATTCTTCGGCTCTTCGCAGCTGTCGCAGTTCATGGACCAAACCAACCCGCTGTCGGAAGTCACGCACAAGCGCCGTCTTTCGGCCCTTGGGCCGGGCGGTCTGACACGCGAACGCGCGGGCTTTGAAGTGCGCGACGTTCACCCGACCCATTATGGCCGGATGTGCCCGATTGAAACGCCGGAAGGTCAGAACATTGGTCTGATCAACAGCCTCGCGACCTTCGCACGGGTCAACAAGTATGGCTTCATCGAGACTCCGTATCGCAAGGTTGTGGACGGCAAGGTCACCGACGACGTGGTCTACATGTCCGCGACCGAAGAAATGCGGCACACCGTGGCGCAGGCCAACGCGCAGTTGGACGATGAAGGCAAGTTCGTGAATGATCTGGTTTCCACACGGAAAGCCGGGGAATTCATGCTGAACCCGTCCGAAGCCGTGGATCTGATCGACGTGTCTCCGAAGCAGCTTGTGTCTGTTGCGGCCTCCTTGATTCCGTTCCTCGAAAACGACGACGCCAACCGCGCCTTGATGGGCTCGAACATGATGCGTCAGGCTGTGCCTCTGGTGCGGTCCGATGCGCCTTTCGTCGGTACCGGGATCGAAGGCATCGTTGCCCGCGACTCTGGCGCTGCGATCATGGCGCGTCGTGCAGGTGTGATCGATCAGGTTGACGCTAGCCGGATCGTTGTGCGCGCGACCGAGATGATGGAAGCCGGGGAGCCGGGCGTGGACATCTATCGTCTGCGCAAGTTCAAACGCTCCAACCAGTCGTCCTGCATCAACCAGCGTCCGCTGGTGAAGGTGGGTGACACGGTGGTGCGCGGCGAAGTTGTGGCCGATGGCCCCTGCACCGATATGGGCGAACTGGCTGTTGGCCGGAACGTCATCGTCGCCTTCATGCCGTGGAACGGCTACAACTACGAAGACTCGATCCTGATCTCGGAGCGTATCCTCAAGGATGACGTGTTCACCTCGATCCATATCGACGAATACGAAGTTGCGGCCCGTGACACCAAGCTGGGGCCGGAAGAGATCACTCGCGACATTCCGAACGTCGGTGAAGAAGCGCTGCGCAACCTCGACGAGGCTGGCATCGTCTACATCGGTGCCGAAGTGCAGCCGGGCGATATTCTGGTGGGCAAGATCACGCCCAAGGGCGAAAGCCCGATGACCCCGGAAGAAAAGCTGCTGCGCGCGATCTTTGGTGAAAAGGCGTCCGACGTACGCGATACGTCGCTGCGCCTGCCGCCGGGGGCCTTCGGGACGATCGTCGAAGTGCGCGTCTTCAACCGTCACGGTGTCGACAAGGACGAACGCGCCTTGCAGATCGAGCGGGAAGAGGTTGAGCGTCTGGCACGGGACCGTGACGACGAGCTGACCATTCTGGAGCGCAACATCTATGCGCGCCTCAAGACGCTGCTGCTGGGCAAGACCGCCGTCAAGGGCCCGAAAGGGATCAAGCCGGGCTCGTCCATCGACGAGGATCTGCTGGGCACGCTGAGCCGTGGCCAATGGTGGCAGTTGGCGCTTGGTGAAGAAGCCGAAGCCAAGGAAGTCGAAGCGCTGCACGATCAGTATGAGGCGCAAAAGCGCGCTCTGGATCACCGCTTTGAGGACAAGGTTGAAAAGGTCCGCCGTGGCGACGATCTGCCTCCGGGCGTGATGAAGATGGTCAAGGTCTTCGTGGCCGTGAAGCGCAAGCTTCAGCCGGGCGACAAGATGGCCGGACGTCACGGCAACAAGGGTGTGGTTTCCAAAGTTGTTCCGATGGAAGACATGCCGTTCCTCACCGATGGCACGACCGTTGACATCGTTCTGAACCCGCTGGGCGTGCCATCGCGCATGAACGTCGGTCAGATCCTTGAGACGCATATGGGCTGGGCCGCACGCGGTCTGGGCCTCAAGATCGACGAGGCTCTGCATGCTTATCGTCGGTCGGGCGACATGACTCCGGTCAAAGAAGCCGTGCGTCTAGCTTACGGGGATGAGACCTATGAGGCCGCTTTTGCCGATAAGAACGAGGATGATTTCCTTGAGCTTGCAGGTAATGTGACCAAAGGCGTTCCGATCGCGACCCCGGTTTTCGACGGTGCGAAAGAAGCTGACGTGAATGACGCCTTGAAGCGGGCAGGGTTCGACCAGTCCGGTCAATCCGTCGTGTTCGATGGCCGTACGGGGGAGCAATTCGCCCGCTCGGTCACCGTGGGCGTCAAGTACATGCTGAAACTGCACCACCTTGTCGACGACAAGCTGCACGCCCGTTCTACGGGTCCGTACAGCCTCGTGACCCAGCAGCCGCTGGGTGGTAAGGCGCAGTTCGGCGGTCAGCGTCTCGGGGAAATGGAGGTCTGGGCTCTGGAAGCTTACGGTGCCGCCTATACCCTGCAGGAAATGCTGACTGTGAAATCGGATGACGTGGCAGGCCGGACAAAAGTGTACGAAAGCATCGTGAAGGGTGAAGACAATTTCGAGGCAGGTGTCCCGGAATCCTTCAACGTTCTGGTGAAGGAAGTGCGCGGCCTCGGCCTGAATATGGAACTCCTGGACGCGGAAGAAGAGTAAGCGGGCAGCCCCGGTTTGCAAAAGCCGGGGCGCGCCTCGTTCGCCTTCCCACGCCCCTTTTCAAGGATTGAGACATGAACCAGGAACTTTCGACCAACCCGTTCAACCCGGTCGCTCCGGTCAAGACTTTTGACGAGATCAAGATCTCTCTGGCCTCGCCCGAGCGGATTCTGAGCTGGTCTTACGGTGAGATCAAGAAGCCGGAAACCATCAACTACCGTACGTTCAAACCGGAACGTGACGGTCTGTTCTGTGCGCGTATCTTTGGCCCGATCAAGGATTACGAATGCCTCTGCGGCAAATACAAGCGCATGAAATATCGCGGCGTTGTCTGCGAGAAATGCGGCGTTGAAGTGACGCTGCAAAAGGTCCGCCGTGAGCGGATGGGCCATATCGAGCTTGCCGCCCCCGTGGCCCATATCTGGTTCCTCAAGTCGCTTCCCTCGCGGATCGGCCTGATGCTGGATACGACCCTGCGGGATCTGGAGCGTATTCTGTACTTCGAAAACTACGTCGTGATCGAGCCGGGTCTGACCGACCTGACTTACGGCCAGTTGATGACCGAAGAAGAATATCTTGATGCGCAGGACGTCTATGGCGCAGATGCGTTCACGGCCAATATCGGTGCCGAAGCCATCCGCGAGATGCTGGCCGCGATTGACCTTGAGGCGACTGCCGAACAGCTTCGCGAAGAGCTGAAAGAAGCCACTGGCGAATTGAAGCCGAAGAAGATCATCAAGCGTTTGAAGATCGTCGAGTCCTTCCTTGAATCCGGCAACCGCCCGGAATGGATGATTTTGACCGTTCTTCCGGTGATCCCGCCGGAACTGCGCCCGCTGGTGCCGCTGGATGGGGGCCGTTTCGCGACCTCTGACCTCAACGATCTTTACCGTCGCGTCATCAACCGCAACAACCGTCTGAAGCGTCTGAT
>JAQWYA010000119.1 GCA_029254215.1 Pseudorhodobacter sp.
TTGAACGGATGCGGCGCTGATCCCGGCAGACAGGTGGGCGGCCCTGACCGCCTAGCCCGTTGGAATCGCTACGCGATACATTGTTCGGGCTGCTGGTCTGATCACCGGGGCAGGGCGGAAGGTAACAACCCCCAAAACGACGAAGGGCCACCCGAAGGTGGCCCTTTTCGCAGTTCCCGAATTGGAGCGGGCGATGAGATTCGAACTCACGACCCTAACCTTGGCAAGGTTATGCTCTACCCCTGAGCTACGCCCGCACTCCGTTTCGGTGAGACGTGATGTACAAAGGGGGGCAGGCGGCTGCAAGAGCAAAAATGCAAAAAGATCCGCTTTTTCGCAAAACTTTTCCAGCACCTCTCCGGCTCAGCCAAAGAGCCCCAAACCAGCCCCGGTCAGAATGCTTAGGAATGTCAAAACCATACCGTATTTCCGAAACGACGGCCCCAGCACTTTGGCCAAGGCCAGCGCGTGAAACAGACGCCCGAGGCAAAGGCTCAGCCCGACCAGATGCAGGCCCAGGGCCGCCGCCCCCGCCAGTTCCGCGCTCAGCAGGACCAGAAGGCCAAAGGGGGCGTATTCGCTGAAATTCCCGTGCATCCGGATGCGCGCGATCAAATCCGCATCGTCCCCATCGCCCAAAGACACATTCGCGCCATAGCGCCGGCGCACGACATAGAGGGACAGGGCGACGTAAAGTACGGCAAGAATGGCAACATAGATCGGCGTGATGGTGACGGTCATGGCAAAGGCCCTTTCTGGAGAAATCTCTGCCCGAACCATAGCGGGATGGCGCCAAACGCCCAGCCCTGACGTGACGTTGGCCCGCCCCAAACGCAAAACGTGGCCCCGATCAGGGGGCCGCGCATGCTGGCAGGGTTTGGGCGCGAAGCGGCGGGATTACTCCAGCTCGATCAGCAGGTCTTTGGCGTCGATCTGCGTGCCGGGGCTGACATGCAGCGCCTTCACCGTCGCCGCGCGATCCGCATGAAGCCCGGTTTCCATCTTCATCGCTTCGATCGTCAGCAACAGATCGCCTGCATTCACCTTCTGGCCCACGCTCACCCCGACCGAGGCGATAGACCCCGGCATCGGCGCGCCAATATGGTTGGGGTTGCCCTCGACCGCTTTGGGCTTGGCAGCGGTTTTCGCCTTGATCGCCCGGTTCGGCACGCGGATCACGCGGGGCTGGCCGTTCAACTCGAAAAACACCTTTACCTCGCCGTCATCGGTGGTCTCGCCCACGGCCTGCAGGCGGACTTCAAGCGTCTTGCCGGGGTCGATTTCGGCGGTGATCTCTTCGCCCGGTTCCATCCCGTAAAAGAAGGTCCGCGTCGGCAGGGTCCGCACCGGGCCGTAGGCGCGGTGGCGGGCGCGGTAATCCATGAAGACCTTGGGATACATCAGATAGCCGTTCAGATCCTCGTCATCGACGGTTTCTTCTTCGGCCTCCTCGGCCCCTTCTGCCAGATCCGCGGCCAGCTTCGCGCGGGCGGCTTCCAGATCGACGGGAGGCAGGCTCGCGCCTGCGCGTTCGGTCAGCGGGGCGTCGCCTTTCAGCACCTTGGCAAGGATGCCCTCGGGCCAGCCCCCATGCGGTTGGCCCAGATTGCCCTTCAGCATATCGACGACCGAATCCGGGAAGACCACTTCAACCGCCGGGTCTTCGACCTGTTTGCGGTTAAGCCCCTGCGCCACCATCATCAGCGCCATATCGCCCACCACCTTGGAGGACGGCGTGACCTTGACGATATCGCCAAACATCATGTTCACATCGGCATAGGCCTGCGCGACCTCGTGCCACCGCTCTTCCAGACCCAATGAGCGCGCCTGCGCCTTGAGGTTGGTGAACTGCCCGCCCGGCATCTCATGCAGATAGACCTCAGACGCCGGGGCCTGAAGCCCGGATTCGAAGGCCGCATAATGGGCGCGCACCGCTTCCCAGTAGTTGGAGATCTCGCGGATCGCGCCAATATCCAGCCCGGTATCCCGGTCGGTATGGGCCAGCGCCTCCACCACCGTGCCGAGTGTCGCTTGCGAGGTGTTGCCCGACAGCGCATCCATCGCGCAATCGACCGCATCAACCCCGGCTTCGGCCGCCGCAAGGATCGTCGCACAGGCAATGCCCGCCGTGTCATGCGTGTGGAAATGGATCGGCAGGCCAACCTCTTCCTTCAGCGCCTTGACCAGAACGCGGGCGGCGGCGGGCTTCAACAGCCCCGCCATATCCTTGAGGCCCAGCACATGCGCCCCGCCATCACGCAATTCCTTGCCCATGGCGACGTAATATTTGAGGTCATATTTCGCCCGGTTCGGGTTCAGCATATCCCCGGTATAGCAGATCGTGCCTTCGCAAACCTTGTTGGCCTCGACCACCGCATCCATCGCGACGCGCATGTTCTCAACCCAGTTGAGGCTGTCAAAGACCCGGAACACATCCACCCCAGTTTCCGCCGCCTGCTTGACGAAAGCCTGCACCACATTGTCAGGATAGTTGGTATAGCCAACACCGTTAGACGCCCGCAGCAGCATTTGCGTCATCAGGTTCGGCATGGCCGCGCGAATATCGCGCAGGCGCTGCCACGGGCATTCCTGCAAGAAGCGATACGCCACGTCAAACGTGGCCCCGCCCCAGCATTCCATGCTGAAAAGCTGCGGCAGGTTCGCGGCATAGGTCGGAGCCACCCGGATCATGTCGATGGACCGCATCCGCGTGGCCAGCAGGCTCTGATGCCCGTCGCGCATCGTCGTGTCGGTGATCAACAGCTTGCGCTGCGCCTTCATCCAGTCGGCCACCGCCTGCGGGCCTTTCTGCTCCAGCAGGTTGCGGGTGCCCATCGCGGGTTCGGCCCGCAGGGCAGGGGGGCGCGGCACGCGGATTTCGGTCATCGGCACCGGGCGGCCCGCGGTTTCGGGATGCCCGTTCACGGTGATATCGGCGATATAGGTCAGGATCTTCGTCGCCCGGTCGCGGCGCTTCTTGAACGTGAACAGATCCGGCGTCGTGTCGATGAATTTCGTCGTGTAGGTGTTATCGAGGAAAGTCGGGTGCTTGAGGAGGTTCTCCACAAAGGCGATATTGGTCGAAACGCCCCGGATGCGGAATTCGCGCAGCGCCCGGTCCATCCGCGAGATTGCTTTTTCCGGCGTCTGCGCCCAGGCCGTCACCTTCACCAGCAAACTGTCGTAATAGCGGGTGATGACCCCCCCCGCATAAGCCGTGCCGCCATCAAGACGAATGCCCATCCCCGTTGCAGAACGGTAAGCCGTCAGACGCCCATAATCGGGGATGAAGTTGTTCTGCGGGTCCTCGGTCGTGACCCGGCATTGCAGCGCATGGCCTGACAGGGTGATGTCTTCCTGCCGGGCAACCCCGGTGGCTTCGGCCAGCGTCTTGCCTTCTGCAATCCGGATCTGGGCCTGAACGATGTCGATCCCTGTCACTTCCTCGGTGACGGTATGCTCGACCTGAACGCGGGGGTTCACCTCGATGAAATAGAATTTCTCATCATCCATATCCATCAGGAATTCGACGGTGCCCGCGCATTCGTAATTCACATGGGCGCAGATCTTGCGGCCAAGCTCGCACACCTCGGCGCGCTGGGCGTCGGACAGATAGGGGGCGGGGGCGCGCTCCACCACTTTCTGGTTGCGCCGCTGGACCGAGCAGTCGCGTTCATACAAATGGTAAATCTCGCCATGCTTGTCGCCAAGGATCTGCACCTCGACATGGCGCGCGCGCAGGATCATCTTTTCCAGATAGCCCTCGCCATTGCCAAAGGCGGCTTCGGCCTCCCGGCGGCCTTCGCGCACCTTGTCGACCAGTTCCGCTTCCGAATTGATCGGGCGCATCCCCCGGCCCCCGCCCCCCCATGAGGCTTTCAGCATCAAGGGGTAGCCGACCGCCGCCGCCTCTTTCTTGATCGCGTCGAAATCATCGCCCAGCACTTCGGTCGCGGGGATCACGGGAACCCCGGCCTCTACCGCCACCCGCCGCGCGCTGGCCTTGTCGCCAAGTGCGCGCATCGTCTCGGCTTTCGGCCCGATAAAGGTGATCCCCGCCGCCTCACAGGCATCCACGAAATCCGGGTTTTCCGACAAAAGCCCATAACCGGGGTGAATGGCATCCGCGCCCGACATCTTGGCTACACGAATGATCTCGGGGATGCTCAGATAAGCGCCGACCGGGCTCATGCCTTCGCCGATCCGGTAGGCCTCATCCGCCTTGAAGCGGTGCAGCCCCAGTTTGTCTTCCTCGGCGTAAACCGCGACTGTTTTCTTGCCCATCTCATTGGCGGCGCGCATCACGCGGATTGCGATCTCCCCCCGATTGGCCACAAGGATCTTGCGAAATTCAGCCATGGTTCCCCCCTTTGCGGAAATTTGTGCCTGCACTCTAGGGATGCTGCATTGCAGCGCAATCCCTTTCCCGACGGTTTTTGAAACAATTGTGACGGCGAGCCGCACGGGGTACCGATCCGAGAGGGCTGCTGCCGGGTCGCATCGGAAAAAACAAGAACGAAAACCGAACACTTCTTTCCCTTGCCCGCAGATACGCTATACTGCGCGCCATGAGCGATTTTGATGACCATGATGCCTTTGAGGCCGCCGTCCCGCTAAGCCAGCGGGCGATGGCGGCGCCGCCGATGCCCTATCTTGCGGGCCTCAACCCCGCGCAACATGCGGCCGTCATGGCTGTGGATGGCCCGGTCCTAATGCTGGCGGGGGCGGGCACGGGCAAGACCAAGGCGCTGACCACAAGGATTGTGCATCTTCTCAACACCGGGCGCGCGCGCCCGAATGAAATCCTCGCCGTGACCTTCACCAACAAGGCCGCGCGCGAGATGAAGACCCGCGTGGGCGCGATGATGAACCGCGATGTCGAAGGGATGCCCTGGATGGGCACTTTCCATTCGGTCAGCGTCAAAATCCTGCGCCGCCATGCCGAACTTGCCGGGCTGAAATCCAACTTCACGATTCTCGACACCGACGATCAGCTGCGCCTTCTGAAACAACTGATTTCCGCCGCCAATATCGACGAAAAACGCTGGCCCGCCCGGATGCTCGCCGGACTGATCGATTCGTGGAAAAACCGCGCCTGGACGCCCGAAAAAGTCCCCTCTGCCGAGGCCTCCGCCTATAACAACCGCGGGACAGAGCTTTACGCCGCCTATCAGGACCGCCTCAAAACCCTGAACGCCGTCGATTTCGGCGATCTCTTGCTGCATTGCGTCAGCCTGTTTCAGGCCCATCCCGATATTCTGGCCCAGTATCAGCGCTGGTTCAAATTTATCCTCGTGGACGAATATCAAGATACCAACGTCGCCCAATATCTCTGGCTGCGGTTGCTGGCGCAGGCGCATAAGAACATCTGCTGCGTGGGCGATGACGACCAGTCGATCTATGGCTGGCGCGGGGCCGAAGTGGGCAATATCCTGCGGTTTGAAAAGGATTTTCCCGGCGCAAAGGTCGTGAAGCTGGAGCAGAATTACCGCTCCACCCCGCATATCCTCGCCGCTGCGTCCGGCATCATCGCCGGCAATGAGGGCCGTCTTGGCAAGACCCTCTGGACCGAGGCTGAAGAGGGCGAAAAAGTCCGCCTCATCGGCCATTGGGACGGCGAGGAAGAGGCCCGCTGGATCGGCGATGAAATCGAATCCCTTCAGCGCGGCACCCGTGGCCACGATCCCGTCAGCCCCGATGATATGGCCATTCTCGTGCGCGCCTCGCATCAGATGCGCGCCTTCGAGGATCGCTTTCTGACCATCGGCTTGCCCTACCGCGTCATCGGCGGCCCGCGGTTCTATGAACGGTTGGAGATTCGCGACGCGATGGCCTATTTCCGCCTTGCCGTCAGCCCCACGGATGATCTGGCCTTTGAACGGGTCGTCAACACGCCGAAACGCGGCTTGGGCGATAAGGCCCAGCAGAATATTCAGCGCCTCGCCCGCGCCGCCGCCGTGCCTTTGCTGGAAGGCGCGCGCGAACTTCTTGCCTCGGGGGGCATCGGCGGCAAGGGCGCGGGGCAGTTGCGCGCTTTTGTCGATGGGGTGGATCGCTGGCACAAGGCCACGCTCGCGCCCGGCTATAACCATATCGAACTGGCCGAGATGATCCTTGAGGAGTCCGGCTACACGACCATGTGGCAAAACGACAAGACGCCCGAGGCACCGGGGCGTCTGGAAAACCTCAAGGAACTCGTCAAAGCGTTGGAGCAGTTTGAAAACCTGCAAGGTTTTCTCGAACATGTCAGCCTGATCATGGAGAATGAGACCGAAGAGGCGAGTGAGAAAGTCAGCATCATGACGCTCCACGCCGCCAAAGGGCTGGAATTTCCGGCGGTTTTTCTGCCGGGCTGGGAGGATGGCCTGTTCCCCAGCCAGCGCAGCATGGACGAATCCGGCCAAAAAGGGCTGGAAGAGGAACGCCGCCTTGCCTATGTCGGCATCACCCGCGCGGAAGAACTTTGCACCATTTCCTTTGCCGCGAATCGCCGGGTTTACGGCCAATGGCAAAGCCAGTTGCCCAGCCGCTTCATTGATGAATTGCCCGTGGCCCATGTCGATGTGCTGACCCCGCCGGGGCTTTACGGCGGCGGCTATGGGGCAGCGGCCACGCCCGCCGCCTCCGCGATCGAGGATCGGGCCGTGAAGGCCGATGTCTACAACTCACCGGGCTGGCGGCGGATGCAGGACCGTGCCTCCACGCGCCCGATGTCGCAGCCCAAGGAAAGCCCCCATTCGGTGATTGACCTGACGGCGGTATCCTCTTTCACCCTGCAATCCCGTGTTTTTCATCAGAAATTCGGCTATGGCACGGTTGAGGCGATTGAGGGCGACAAGCTCGACGTGAATTTTGACAAGGCCGGGCCGAAAAAGATCGTCGCCCGCTTTGTTGTCCCGGCGGATGAGGCGCATGACCTGCCGTTCTAGGGCCAGACGCCCCGCCTAACGCCGGGCAAGGCTTTCCAGCCCATGCACGATCAGCCCGGCCAGCAAGCCCCAAAAGGCCGCCCCGATCCCAAAGACCGACAGGCCCGAGGCGGTGACCACCAGCGTCACCAGCGCGGCAAAGCGGTGATCGGGGGCGGTGAACGCCCCGCTGACCGCGCCCATCAGCGGGGCCAGCAGCGCAAGCCCGACAAGAGCGGTCACAAACGGCACCGGCAGCGCGGCAATCACCCCGATGATCAGCGCGCCGAACACCCCCAGACAAAGCCAGACCGCGCCATAAACCAACCCGACCTTCCAGCGCTGCGCCTTGTCGGGATGCGTGTCATCGCCCAGACAAATCGCCGCCGTGATCGCGGCCATGCTGACGGTATGCGCGCCGAACAACGCGAAAAACGTGGAAATTCCGCCGGTTATCAGAAGGGCAGGGCGCACGGGCGGGCTGTAGCCTGCCGCCCGCAACACCGCAAACCCCGGCAGGTTTTGTGAGGCCATCGTCACCAGATACAGCGGCACGCCCAGCCCCAGCACCACGCTGGCACGAAGCTCCGGCATCACAAACCCCAGATGCGGCAGCACCACGGCCCCTCCAACCGCGCCCGTCTGCCCCAGCACAAAGGCCAGCCCCACCCCCGTCGCAAGGGCGGCCAGCACCGCAAAGGCCGGATTGCGCAACCGCACCAGAAGGAACACCAGAATCATCGGCAGGGCGAGCATCGGCACCGCCTTGGTGGCCCCCGCCAGCGCCAGACAAAACGGCAGCAAAACCCCGCCCAGCATCGCCGCCGCAATCTGATCCGGCATCCGCGCCACCAGCGCGCCCAAAGGTTTCACCGCCCCCGTCAGCACAATCAGCCCGCCCGCCACCACAAACGCACCGATCCCCTGCGCCAGCGTCACGCCCTCGCTTGCCGCGATCAGCGCCGCCCCCGGCGTGGACCATGCCAGAACCACCGGAACCCGCGTCTGAAAGCTCAGCCATGCGCTGCCGATCGCCTTCGCCAGACAGATCGCGAACACATAGGAGGCGGTTTGCGCCGCCGTGGCCCCCAGCGCCGAGGCCGCGGCCAAAACCAGCGCAATCGTGCTGCCGTAGCCGATCAGGGACGCAACAAGCGCCGATGAAAACAGGGAAAATCGCATATCGCCTCCGAAGATGCCGCGACTATCGGCTTCGGTCCGGCGCAGTGCAAGCCCAAGCGCCCCGCGCTGACCCGCAAAAAAGAAAACGGCGGCACCCAGGGAGGAGGTTGGGTGCCGCCGCTCTTTTTTCGTCCAACCCCAGGGAGGAGGAGGGGGTCGTCCGATCTCGTCTGGGGCAAAGGCCCCGAATTTCGGTGCGGCGACCCTCGGGAGGAGGATAAGGGCCGCCGCGTCGTCCGTCCGGCTCAGGGAGGAGGAGGAACCGGGCGTTTCGGTGGGGCAAAGGCCCCGAATTTAAGTGCGGCGACCCTCGGGAGGAGGATAAGGGCCGCCGCGTTTCCCATTCAGCCCAGGGAGGAGGAGGGGCCGTCAGGTACGCCTGTGGAAGCGAGGCTTCCGAAGAAAAAGCGCGGTGACATCAGGGAGGAGGAGCGATGTCGCCGCTTTTGCAAGGGGCCCGAGGGAGGAGGTTCAGGCCCTGCAATCTTAGATGTTACTTCCCGTAGGCCGCTTCAAGGGCGATCTGACGGATCATTGTGCGGGCGATCCCCAAATCCGACAATTCGCGGTCGGAAAGGGTGGAGAGTTCGCGCATCGTGGTGTTAAAGACGGCCCGGCGGTGCAGAGCCTCACGCACCAGTTTCCACGCGGAGGTGAAACGGTCGCTCAAGCCAGCAAATGCAGGGCGGGATGCGTTCATATATGCCATTGTAAGCCTCATATTCTTTGTTCAGGTCGCGCTGTCTCTTGGTGCGCTGTTAGGGATAACATGGGGCACATGCTGCACTTGCACAATAGTTTTTGGTCGCAATGCTGCTATGCAGAAACGGAATGGCTGAAAAAGCGAATTTCCCTAACGGAAACAGTCGGATCGCATTTTTTTTAGGCATCGAAAAAAATATCCCCTTGCCGGATGCCTGTGAAAGAGCACCCTTGCACGGTGGATAGGCACGGAAAGGACAAGGCATGGATGAGGCAAAGATAAGGGCCGTACTCGAGGCGGTGGCGCTTCCGCAGGGCGGCACCTTCGGATCACGGGATTTGATTCGCGCGCTGGAGGCGAAGGACGGCGCAATCCGCTTTGTGATCGAGGCCGCAACCCCCGCCGAGGCGCAGGCGCTTGTCCCCGCGCAGGCCGAAGCCGAGGCCGCCTTGCGCGCGCTTCCCGGCGTTCTCTCGGTCAAATCGGTGATGACGGCGCATGGCCCCGCCCCCAAAGCCGGAGCCCCCAGCGCCGCTGCCCCCAGCCTCAAGATCGGCCAGCACCCCACCCCGCAGCAGGGCGGCCCGCAGCGGCTTGTCGGTGTTGATAGGATCATCGCCATCGGATCGGGCAAGGGCGGGGTTGGCAAATCCACCGTCTCTTCCAATCTGGCAGTAGCGCTGGCCCGGCAGGGGCGGCGGGTCGGCCTTTTGGATGCCGATATCTATGGCCCCAGCCAGCCGCGCATGATGGGGGTGTCCAAACGTCCCGCCTCGCCAGATGGGAAAACCATCATTCCCCTGCAGGCGCATGGCGTCACTGTCATGTCGATCGGCCTGATGTTGAAAGAGACAGAGGCCGTTGTCTGGCGCGGCCCGATGATCATGGGGGCCTTGCAGCAGCTTTTGACGCAGGTCGAATGGGGCAAGCTGGACATCCTTCTGATCGACCTGCCGCCGGGCACCGGGGATATCCAGTTGACGCTGTGCCAACGCACGGCGCTGACCGGGGCGATTGTTGTCTCCACCCCGCAGGATGTGGCGATGCTGGATGCCCGCCGCGCGCTCGATATGTTCGGCAAGCTGAAAACCCCGGTTCTGGGCCTGATCGAGAATATGTCCACCTATCACTGCCCCCAATGCGGGCATGAGGCGCATCTCTTCGGTCATGGCGGTGTCGCCGCCGAGGCCGCAGCCCTTGGCCTGCCGTTCCTTGGCGAATTGCCGCTGGATCTGGATGTCCGGCTTGCGGGCGATGCGGGCACCCCCATTGCTTTGGGCGACAGCCCCGCCGCGCAGGCCTATGCAAGGCTCGCGGATCGGCTTGTTCAGGGCGGCATGGCCTGAAGCCCGCGATTACCCGTCTTCAAGCGGGAAACCATGGGTGCGCCGGATCGCGCGTGGGAATTTTTGGGACGAGGCCGCCGTTTTCGTCCATTTCACGAATCAACGCCGTGTTTTCTTTGGGAAACACGGCGTTTTTTTGGTTTTCGGCTCTGAATCGAGGCTCTGAGCCGCCTCTTTCACATCTTTTTTGTCTATCTTCGGGATTTCTTGGGAAAATCTGGCTGGCCTCATTTTCCACTATATCTAGTGGTGTGGTGGGCAGCTTAGCAGCACAAATTGACGCGCGCCCGTCAAAATCGCCACAATATCTTGTTTTTCACCACCGTCCCGAACAAGATGAGGGGCGCGCTATCGAAAGATTTTCGTTGCGTCCCATGAATTCCCGTGGCATCCATAACTCACGGAAGCAAAACCGGGCACGACAAAAAGGGGCGACACAAAGACCCCGCTCAAAGGCAAAAAGCAGGCTCATACAGGCAACCGCTTTTGCTTCCGCAACATGACGACTTCGCAGCGCGAGCGAGCAGACATCCCCCCAGGTGGCACGCGCAGACGAAGTTCCCCGGCAACGGGACAGGGCGGCGGATTGGGCAGTGGCAGCAGCCCAATCCGCCGTTGTCCGTTTCGGGGCGAGGCACAGACAGAAGGGCGCAAGGGACAAAACAGCGTGTCGGAAGGGTTCAGAGGCGAATACTACCAAAAGGTAGACAGCAAGGCGCGGGTCTCGATCCCGGCAGCCTTTCGCCGTGTTCTCGACGCTGGTGACCCGCCCACCCCCGAATTTCCCCGCACCCGCATCGTCATGGTATATGGCGGCAAGTCCCGCCAATATGTCGAATGCTACACTCAGCGCGGCGCGGAAGAGTTGTCGCGCAAGGTTCTCAAGCTTCCGCTCGGCTCCACCGCGCGCAAGATCGCGGAACGCGACCTCATCACCCGTTCCCAGACGGTCGAGATTGACGACGATGGCCGCATCGTTCTGCCCCAGAAAGTGCGCGACAAGATCGAATTTGGCGATGCCAATGAAACCGCCTTTGCCGGAACGCTGGACCGTTTCCAGATCTGGCGGCGCGACACCTACGACATGGTGAACGGCGTCTTTGACGACGAAGACGATGAACTGCCCGAGGGCGTGGATGTCTTGTCGCTTCTCGCTGAAATTGACGCAGGGGCCTGACCGATGTCTGACAGCGATCTTCAACCCGATCGCCCGCCGCATGTCCCGGTTCTGATCCGGCCGCTGATTGCGGCTGTGGCCCCGGTTACAGGCCATTGGCTGGATGGGACCTTCGGGGCAGGGGGCTATACCCGCGAACTTCTGGCCGCAGGCGCTTCGCTTGTCACGGGCGTCGACCGCGACCCGTTGGCGCTCGAAATGGCGGCCCCCTGGGCGGCTGATTATGGCGACCGTCTGCGCCTTGTGGCAGGGAATTTCTCGGATCTGGATCAGCACGCGGGCGAATTGCTGGATGGGATCGTGCTCGATCTCGGCGTCTCGTCGATGCAACTGGATCAGGCAGAGCGCGGCTTTTCCTTTGCCAAGGATGGCCCGCTGGATATGCGCATGTCGCAAGACGGCGAAAGTGCCGCCGATCTGGTCAACACCCTGCCCGAAAGTGCAATCGCCGACATTCTGTTCCATTACGGGGAAGAGCGCGCCTCGCGCCGCATCGCCCGCGCCATCGTGAAGGCCCGCGAAACCGCCCCCCTGACGACAACTCTGCAACTGGCCGAGATCGTCGCGGGCTGCCTGCCGCGCCCGAAACCGGGGCAAAGCCACCCCGCGACCCGCAGCTTTCAGGCCATCCGCATCGCCGTGAACACCGAGTTTTCCGAATTGATCGAAGGGCTTGAGGCCGCCGAGCGCGCGCTAAAACCCGGCGGCGCGCTGGCCGTGGTCACCTTCCACAGCCTTGAGGATCGAATTGTAAAGCGTTTCTTCCAGAACCGCTCCGGCAATGACGCGCAGACCAACCGCTACGCCCCCGCCCGCGCCGAAGACAGCGCCCGCTTCACGCTGGTCTCGCGCCGCGCCATCGCGCCGGATGACACGGAACTTGCCGAAAACCCGCGCTCTCGCTCGGCCAAACTGCGGATCGGGCGACGCACCAGCGTCCCCGCAGGCCCGGTTGATGCCGCCGCCATGGGTGTTCCGCAAATTGCCAGCTCCACCCCTTATCGCAAAGGCCGTCGGTGATGCGTCCCCTGATGCTTGTCGTCACAGCAGTTGTCCTCATGGCCTTGGCCTTCTGGGCCTACCGCGAGAATTACGCGACCCAACAAGCCATCCGCGATGTCACCGTCTTGCAGCAGGAAATCTCGGAACTGCGGGAGGCGCTGACGCTTCAGCGCGCCGAATGGGCCTATCTCAACCGTCCCGAACGGCTGCGCGACCTGATCGCGATCAACTTTGACCGGATGCAATTGCTGCCGATGGAATCCGCGCAATTTGGCCGGGTGGATCAGGTGGCCTATCCGCTGCCCCCCGAAGTGCCGATGCCGCTGGCCGATCCGATCGACGTGATCGGTGACCAAGAGATCCCCGGCGAAGGCATGGCGGCGGAGGCCTTTGAGGAAGACCCGTCAGACAGTTTTGCCGAAGACATGCTGGACGGCGCCATCACCGATATTCGCGACACCGCAGGGCAGGCAGAGGAAGACCCGCTATGACCCGCACCCCGCTGCGCCCTCTGGCCCGTATCCTCGCCGCCCGCGCGAAGGGCGAAAACCCCGATCATATCGAGCGTGAGAACATCCGCCTGCGCGCCGAGGCAACCCGCGCCCGCGCCCAGAACCGGGCCGCGGGGCGGCTTTTGATCCTTGGCGTGGCCTTTTTCGCCGCGTTTTCGCTGATCGGGGCGCGGATGGGCCTTTTGGCCGCGTCCGAGCCGATGGAGCCGCGCTCTGCCGCGTCGGGCACCGAAATCAGCGCCTTGCGCGCCGATATCACAGACCGCAACGGCAGGATGCTGGCGACCAACCTGTCCACCTATGCGCTGTACGCCCATCCCAAACAGATGATCGACCCGGCCCGTGTGGCGCAGCAGCTTTCGGGGATCTTCCCCGATATGAATGCCGCCGATATGGAGCGGCGCTTTACCGACGGGCGCTCTTTCCTGTGGCTGCGCAAACGCCTCAGCCCCGAACAGATGCAGGCCGTGCATGACATCGGCGATCCCGGCCTGTTGTTCGGCCCGCGCGATATGCGCCTTTACCCCAACGGGGCTTTGGCGGCCCATGTGCTTGGGGGGTCCTCCTTTGGGGCCGAAGGCGTGAATTCCGCCGAGGTGATCGGCACCGCAGGGGTGGAACGCGCCCTTGACGCCCGGCTGCGGGACCCGGCGCTGGCCAGCCAGCCGCTGGCCCTGTCCATCGACATCACCCTGCAATCGGCAATCCGCGAGGTGCTGGGCGCGGGCATGCAGATGATGAACGCCAAAGGCGCGACCGCGATTCTGCTTGATGCGCATAACGGCGAAGTCCTCAGCCTGATTTCCCTGCCCGATTTCGACCCTAATGACCGCCCGAACCCGCTGGTCAAGGGCGATCCGGCCGACAGCCCGCTGTTCAATCGCGCGGTGCAGGGCGTGTATGAGCTTGGCTCCACCTACAAGATCTTCACCACCGCCCAAGCGCTGGAGATGGGGCTTGTGAACCCCGAAACCATGGTCGATGCCAATGCCCCGATGAAATGGGGAAAGTTCACCATCAAGGAATTCCAGAACCACAATTACGGCCCGCTTCTGTCGGTCACCGATGTGATCGTGAAATCCTCCAACGTGGGCACGGCCAAGCTGGCGCTGCAAATCACCGGCGACAAGCAACGCGCCTTTCTGGAAAGCCTCGGGCTTTTCGTGCCGACCCCGCTGGAGCTGACAGAAGCCCCCGGCGCGGCCCCGCTTGTGCCCAAGCGCTGGTCTGACATCACAACGATTACAGCCTCTTACGGCCATGGCATCGCCGCAAGCCCGATGCATCTTGCCGCCGCCTATGCCACGATCGCCAATGGCGGGGTCTCCATTCCGCCGACACTGTTGCGCCGCCCCGTACCGCCCGCTGGCACCCGGATCATGTCCGAGACGACCGCCCGCCAATCCGTCGCCATGCTGCGCGATGTCGTGACCCGCGGCACCGCCTCCTTGGGCGATGTCGAAGGCTATGAGGTTGCGGGCAAGACCGGCACCGCCGACAAGCCGCGCCCCTCGGGCGGTTATTACAATGACCGCGTGGTCAATACCTTCGCCTCGATCTTCCCGGCCAGCGCGCCGCAATATGTGCTGGTCGTGACGCTGGACGAGCCGGTCGAGACCTCTGGCCCGACGCCGCGCCGCACCGCTGGCTGGACAGCCGTTCCCGTCGCCGCCGAGATCATCGACCGCGTGGCCCCGCTCATGGGCCTCAGACCACGGATTGAAACCCTGCCTGCAACTGCGGTATCAGCCTCGGGCAACTAGGGCAGGGCAGAGACCCGGCCCGTTCCCCGCTGACGCAAGAGGCCACCGATGACACGATCCAAAACCCTGTCCGATCTGGGGTTGACCGCGCGATCCGGGGGAAATCCGGCGCTGACGGGCCTTTGCGTTGACAGCCGGGCCGTGGCCAAGGGCAATCTCTTCGCGGCCCTTCCCGGCACAAAGGTGCATGGCGCGCTGTTTGTGGAGGCCGTCCTGATCCGGGGGGCTGCGGCCATTCTGACCGATGCCGAGGGCGCAAAGCTGGCGAAACCCTTTCTCGCCGCCCATCCCGCCGCGCTGATCGTGGCGATGGACCCGCGTCAGGCGCTGGCCTGCGCCGCAGCGCTGTGGTTCGGCACCCAGCCCGAAACCATGGTCGCGGTCACCGGCACCAATGGCAAAACCTCGGTCGCCACCTTCACCCGCCAGATCTGGGCCGCCCTAGGCCATGCCGCGATCAATATCGGGACCACGGGGGTTGAAGGCGCGCTCTCGGCCCCGTCGATCCACACAACGCCGGAACCAATCACCCTGCAACGCCTGCTGGCCGAGGCAGAGGCCCAAGGCATCACCCATGCCGTGATGGAGGCCTCTTCGCAGGGGCTCGATCAGCGCCGCATGGACGGGGTGCAGCTGGTCGCGGCGGGGTTCACGAATTTCTCGCAGGATCACCTGGATTACCACCACACGTTCGAGGCCTATTTCGCCGCCAAGGCGGGGCTTTTCGATCGTCTCTTGCCGCAGGATGGCACCGCCGTGATCAATCTTGACGATCCGCGCGGGGCGGATGTGCGCGCCATTGCGCAAAGGCGCGGGCAGGCGGTGATGGGGGTGGGGCGGTCTGACCGGGCCGATCTGCGCATTCTGGGCCAGCGCTATGACGCCACCGGGCAGGATGTGCGCTTTGCGTGGAATGGCCGCCCGCATCAGGTCCGGCTCAATCTCATCGGCGGGTTTCAGGCCGATAATGTGGCGCTTGCGGCGGGGCTTGTCATGGCGGCGGGCGATGACCCCGAGGCGGTCTTCGCCACCCTGCCCAAGCTTGAAGGCGTGCGCGGCCGGATGCAGCTTGCCGCCACCCGCCAGAACGGCGCTTCGGTCTTTGTCGATTACGCCCATACGCCAGATGCGCTGGCCACGGCGCTGACGGCCCTGCGCCCGCATGTGATGGGCCGGATCGTCGTCGTCTTTGGCGCGGGCGGCGACCGCGACCGCGCCAAGCGCCCGCTGATGGGGGCCGCTGCCGCCGACCATGCCGATATCCTCTTTGTGACCGACGACAATCCACGGTCTGAAGATCCGGCCATCATCCGCGCCGCGATCATGGCCGCCTGTCCCGAGGCGAATGAGGTCGGCGACCGGGCCGAGGCGATCCTGCGCGGCGTCGATGCGCTCGGTCCGGGGGATGCGCTGCTGATCGCCGGAAAGGGCCACGAATCCGGCCAGACCATCGGCACCGATGTTTATCCGTTCGACGATGTGGAACAGGCCAGCGTCGCGGTTGCAGCGCTTGACGGGCTGATCTGACGTAGCGGGGCGCGATTTCCCCTTTTGCCGACCGCCCGCTTCGGGCAAAACCGCTGAAACCCCGCGACAGGAAGCGCCATGAAGACCCCGCTCTGGACAAGCCAAGATGCCATCGCCGCCACCAAAGGCCAGTCCTCCTGTGACTGGTCCGCCAGCGGAGTGTCGATCGACACGCGAAGCCTGCAGCCCGGCGACCTCTTCGTGGCGCTTGCCGCCCAACGCGACGGGCACGAATTCGTGGCGCAGGCGCTGTCCAAAGGGGCCGCGGCCGCCCTTGTCACCCATGTGCCCGAAGGCGTACCCGCCGATGCGCCCCTTCTGATCGTGCCCGATGTGCTGGCCGCGCTGAACGCGCTCGCCATGGCCGCCCGCAGCCGGATGACGGGGCAAGTGATCGCCATCACCGGATCGGTCGGCAAGACTTCGACCAAAGAGATGATGCGCGCGGCCTTTGGGGCGCAATGCCGCCTTCATGCCGCCGAAGCGAGCTATAACAACCACTGGGGCGTGCCCCTGACACTGGCGCGGATGCCCGCCGACACGGATATCGCGGTGATCGAGATCGGGATGAACCACCCCGGCGAAATCGCCCCGCTCTCGCGCCTTGCCCGCCCGCATGTCGCCCTGATTACCACCGTCGCCCCCGCCCATCTGGAGGCGTTCGACGATCTCGCAGGCATCGCCCATGAGAAAGCCAGCATCATCGACGGGCTGGAGCCGGCAGGCACGGCCATCCTGCCCGCCGATCTGGATCTGACCCCGATCCTGACGCAGAAAGCCTCCCTCGCGGGGGTCAAAACGATCCTGTTCGGGGCCAATGCGCAGGCCGATTACCGCCTGACAGAGGTCACGCTGCTGCCCCATGCCACTGTCGCCAAAGCCCGCCACGGCGCGGGCGCGCTTTTGTTCAAACTCGGCACGCCGGGACGGCATTTTGCGATGAACGGGCTGGCGGTGCTGGCGGCCTCCGATGCGCTGGGCCTCGATCCGATGCTGACCGTGACCGATCTGGGCCGCTGGGCCCCCCCTTCGGGCCGCGGCACGCGTGAGACGATCCTGCTCGACCCGGTCGAACGCCAAAGCTTTGCGCTGATCGACGACAGCTTCAACGCCAACCCCGCCTCCATGGCGGCCTCGCTTAACCTTCTGGCGGCCTGTGACCCGACCGATGGGCAGGGCCGCGTTCTGACCGGGCGGCGGATCGCCATTCTGGGCGACATGCTGGAACTCGGCCCGACCGAGGCCGCACTCCACGCCGCCATCGCCGATCTTCCCGCTTTGGCGCAGATCCGCCTTGTCCATTGCGTCGGCCCCCGGATGCAGGCGCTGCACCGCGCCCTGCCGAAAGCCAAACGCGGCCATTGGGTGGCCGAGGCCGAAAGCCTCGCCTCCCGCGCGAGCTCTTTGGTCGATGCAGGCGATATCGTGCTGGTCAAAGGCTCCAAATCCATCAAAACCGGGCTGATAGTTGACGCCCTGCGCAAATTGGGGCAACCGGGGCCCTCATCAGATCAGGGGACAGATTGAATGCTCTATTGGCTCACCGAATTTTCCGATGGGGGCGATTTTTTCAACCTGTTTCGCTACATCACCTTCCGCGCAGGCGGCGCTTTTGCCACGGCGCTGATCTTCGGCTTTCTCTTTGGCCTGCCGCTTATCAACATGCTGCGGCGCAAACAGGGCAAGGGCCAGCCGATCCGCGATGACGGCCCGGCCAGCCATTTCTCCAAGGCGGGAACGCCTACGATGGGGGGCTTGCTGATCCTCTCGGCGCTGCTGTTTTCCACGCTCCTCTGGGCGCGGCTTGATAACCCCTATGTCTGGATCGTGCTGGGCGTCACGGTGTCCTTCGGCCTGATCGGCTTTGCCGATGACTATGCCAAGGTCTCCAAACAGAACACCAAGGGCGTGTCCTCACGGCTGCGCTTCGGGCTTGGCCTGCTGATCGCGGCGGCGGCCTGCTATGCGGCGGTGATCTCGCATCCCGAGGCGCTCTCGGGGCAACTGGCGCTGCCCTTCTTCAAGGATGCGCTGATCAACCTTGGCATCTTCTTCGTGCCCTTCGGCATGATCGTGATCGTCGGCGCGGCCAATGCGGTCAACCTCACCGACGGGCTGGACGGGCTGGCCATCATGCCGGTGATGATCGCCGCCGGAACCTTGGGCGTGATTTCTTACGTCGTCGGCAACTTCAACTACACCGATTACCTCGGCGTTCATTTCGTGCCCGGCACCGGCGAGTTGCTGATCTTCACCGCCGCCCTCTTCGGCGGAGGCTTGGGCTTCTTGTGGTATAACGCCCCCCCGGCGGCCGTCTTCATGGGCGATACCGGCAGTCTCGCCTTGGGCGGCGCGCTGGGCGCAATCGCCGTCTGCACCAAGCACGAACTGGTCCTCGCCATCGTCGGCGGCCTCTTTGTGGTGGAGGCGCTCTCGGTCATCATTCAGGTGCTCTACTTCAAGAAAACCGGCCGCCGCGTCTTCCTCATGGCCCCGATCCACCACCATTTTGAGAAGAAAGGCTGGGCCGAGCCGCAAATCGTCATCCGCTTCTGGATCATCTCGCTGATCCTCGCGCTGATCGGCCTTGCCACGCTGAAAATCCGCTGATCCCTCCCCGGAAATCCACTGGCGGGGGGCGCGCGCCCCTCCAAACGCCGGCCCGAAAACAGCGCCCCCATACCCGCTTGCCAAAACCCTGCCCATTTCTTCTTGGCAAAAATACCTAAAAGCCCACCCCTCCACCGCCCCAGACGCCGCCCAATCGCGAAGGACCGCATGACAAGCCCCCGCCCGCTTCGCCCCACCGCCCTCGTGACCGGGGCCAATCGCGGCCTTGGCCTCGCCATCGCCGAGGCGCTTGCCGCCAAGGGCTGCGCCGTGACCATTGGCGCGCGCAACAAGACCCAAGGGGCCGCCGCTGCCCGGCGCATCGGCGCGGGTTTTCTGCATCTCGACCTTCTGGATGCCGAGGCCTATTGCGACGCGCTGATCGGCGCGGGCGGCTTTGACATCCTCGTCAACAATGCAGGCACCCTAAAGGACGCCTCCCTCCTCACCCCCGCCTCCGACTTCACCGAAGCGATGGAGGTGATGGTCATGGCCCCGCTCGATCTGATCCGCCTTTGCGTGCCAAGGTGGGAGCGCACGGGCTGGGGCCGGATCGTCAATATCTCGTCGGATTGGGGCAGCCATGCCGAAGGGCTCTCGGGCCCCGGCGGCTACGGCGTGGCGAAAGCCGCCCTCAACGCGCTGACCCGCACCCTGCCGCGCGACCTGCCCCCCGGCGTCAAGATCAACGCCTGCTGCCCCGGCTGGGTCCGCACCCGGATGGGCGGGGCAGAGGCCCCCCTCAGCCCGGCCGAGGCCGCCGACACCCCGGTCTGGCTCGCCACCCTGCCCGAAGACGGCCCCACTGGCGGCTTCTTTCGCGACCGTCACCCCTTGGGCTGGTGAATGCACGCGCTGCGCCTGATGTTTGACTGGGGCGGCGGGTGCCTTTGGTGTGCCGATGCGCCAACCCGTGCGGCGCTTGGCGTCGGCCCTGTTGAAGACGCGCTGCCCTTGCCGCAGCCCCTGCGCGACCGCCTCGATGCGCTCAGCGCGCAGCATGATACCGCGCTGAACTGGCTCTCCCCCGCCGATCTGGGACCGTGGAGCACGCAAGACTTCGCCGCCTTCGATATGGCCGCCCGCGCGCTTCTGGCCGATCTGGCAACGGCCCTTGGCCCCGGCTACCGCCTCACCTATGAGCCTTTGGGCGGCCCGGACTGACTCCATTCTCCCTTGCGGGCCCCGCCGCATCCGCCCATTCTTCTCCCCACGCCCAACTCCCGAGGTTCCCCATGATTCCCGTCACCTCTTGCGCCGGTCAGAAAATCGCCGTCCTCGGCCTTGGCCGCTCTGGCCTTGCCACGGCCCGCGCGCTGCGGGCAGGCGGGGCCGAACCGCTCCTCTGGGATGACAGCCATGACGCCCGTGACAAGGCCGAGGCCGAGGGCTTCACCCTCCTCGATCTGACCCGCAACGGCGCGTATGAGGGCGTCGCAAGCCTCATCGTCAGCCCCGGCATCCCGCATCTTTACCCAGACCCCAAACCCGCCATCGCCCGCGCCTATGAGGCAGGCATCCCGGTCGATAACGACATCGGCCTGTTCTTCCGCAGCTTTGCCACCACTGATTGGGACGGGTTCGACACCACCCCCCGCGTGATCGCGGTCACCGGGTCGAACGGCAAATCCACCACCACCGCGCTGATCCATCACATCCTTGAGGTCGCAGGCCGCCCGACCCAGATGGCCGGCAATATCGGGCGCGGTGTGCTCGATATCGACCCCGCCCGCGATGGCGAGGTGGTGGTCCTCGAACTCTCCTCCTACCAGACCGACCTTGCCCGCGCGCTGACCCCCGATATCGCGGTTTTCACCAACCTCTCCCCCGATCATCTGGATCGTCACGCCGGAATGGGCGGCTATTTCGCGGCCAAGCGGCGGCTCTTTGCCGAAGGCGGGCCAGACCGCGCCGTGATCGGCGTGGATGAGGCGGAGGGGCGCTATCTCGCCAATCAAATGGCCCAAGGCCCGCAGGATGACCGGGTGATCCGCATCTCATCAGGGCAAAAGCTCGAAGGCTTCGCTTGGGGCGTCTTTGCGCGCAAAGGCTTTTTGTCGGAATGGCGGCGCGGGCGGCAGGTGGCCTCGATTGATCTGCGCAGCATCCCCGGCCTTCCCGGCGCGCATAACCATCAGAACGCCTGCGCAGCCTATGCCGCCACCCGCAGCCTTGGCCTCGCCCCCAAACTGATCGAGCAAGCCTTCCACAGCTTTGCGGGCCTGCCGCATCGCAGCCAGACGGTGGGGGAACGCAACGGCGTCCGCTTTGTGAATGATAGCAAGGCCACCAATGTCGATAGCGCGGCCAAGGCGCTGCAAGCCTTCCCCCGCATCCGCTGGATCGCCGGGGGCTTGGGCAAGGATGGCGGCATCAAACCGCTGGTCCCGCATCTGGGATCGGTGGTTAAAGCCTATCTCATCGGCCATTCCGCCCGCGATTTCGCGCTGGAACTGGGTGCCACCCCCTATGAGATCTGCGACACGATGGACCGCGCCGTCACCGCCGCCGCCGCCGAGGCCGAGCCGGGCGAGACCGTCCTTCTCGCCCCCGCCGCCGCCAGCTTTGACCAATATCCCAATTTCGAGAAACGCGGAGAGGATTTCACCACCCGCGTACAAACGCTTTTGGCGGCAACCGCGCCTTGATCCGGCACAAGGGCGCGCCTTGCCGCGCCCGATCCCGCCAAAGCCACCAAACCGACCAAAGGCGCAACCCCGCTCTTTCCCCGCAGGCAGCGCCCAAGGTCGCCGCTTTTGCCTAGCCAGTCCCGGCATTCTTCGCTATCCTCACTCCCAGATCCGGGGGCAAACTCGGGCATTCGAGCAGTAGCAGGCAAAAACAGGCGGTTTTCCCATGACTGAGATGGTCTATGGCTCCATGCCCGGCAAGGTGGCGGAGCCGGTTCTTCCCCGTTGGTGGCGCACGATCGACCGCTGGTCCCTGACGGCGGTCTTCGCCCTGTTCGGCATTGGCCTCTTGCTTGGGCTGGCCGCCTCGGTGCCACTGGCGCAGCGCAACGGGCTGACGCCGTTTTATTACGTCCAGCGGCAGGCGTTCTTCGGCACCATGGCCCTGATCGCCATGATGGCCGTGTCGATGATGCCACCGCAGATGGTGCGCCGTCTGGGGGTGCTGGGCTTTGCAGGCTCTTTCCTCGCGATCTGCGTGCTGCCCTTTGTCGGCACCGATTTCGGCAAAGGCGCGGTGCGCTGGTTCAGCTTTGGCTTTGCCTCGGTGCAACCGTCGGAGTTTCTCAAGCCCGGCTTCATCGTCCTGACCGCTTGGCTCATGGCCGCCAGTCAGGATATCAACGGCCCGCGCGGCAAAAGCTGGTCCTTCGCGATCACCGTGATGATCGTCCTCCTTCTGGCAATGCAGCCCGATTTCGGGCAGGCGGCCCTGATCGTCTTTGGCTGGGGCGTGGTCTATTTCGTCGCCGGCGCGCCGATGGTCCTGATCGCGGGCGTGATGGGGCTGGTCAGCGCGGGCGCCATGCTCGCCTATAACAGCTCCGAGCATTTTGCCCGCCGCATCAACGGCTTCTTATCTCCGGATGTCGATCCGCGCACCCAGCTAGGCTATGCCACCAACGCCATTCAAGAGGGTGGCTTCTTCGGCGTCGGCGTGGGCGAGGGGCAGGTGAAATGGTCGCTTCCCGATGCCCATACCGATTTCATCATCGCCGTCGCCGCCGAGGAATACGGCCTTGTGCTGGTGCTCTGCATCCTGACGCTTTACGCGCTAATTGTCGTGCGCTCCCTCATCCGCCTGATGCGCGAGCGGGATACTTTCACCCGACTGGCCGGTGCAGGGCTTGCCTGTATCTTCGCGGTACAAGCCATGATCAACATGGGCGTCGCGGTGCGGCTTTTGCCCGCAAAGGGGATGACATTGCCCTTCGTCAGCTACGGCGGCTCTTCCGTGATTGCGGCCGGGATCACCGTGGGCATGCTTCTGGCCCTGACCCGCAGCCGTCCGCAGGGCGAGATTGGCGACATCTTCTCTGGACGGGGGCGCTGATGGCGATGGCTCCGCTTCTTCTGATCGCCGCAGGTGGCACCGGCGGGCATATGTTCCCCGCCCAGGCACTGGCCGAGGCGATGATCGCCAAGGGCTGGCGGGTCAAGCTGTCCACCGATGCGCGCGGCGCGCGCTATGCGGGCGGCTTTCCCAAGTCGGTCGTGATCGAGAAAGTTTCAGCCGCCACCTTCGCGCGGGGCGGGGTGCTGGCCAAGGCGCTGGTGCCGCTGCGTCTTGGGGCAGGGGTGCTGGCCGCGATCTGGGGCCAGATGCGCGACAAGCCGACGGTGGTGGTGGGCTTTGGCGGCTACCCCTCGATCCCGGCGCTGTCGGCGGCTTTCGTGCTGCGCGGTCGTCGGATGATCCACGAACAAAACGGCGTCCTGGGCAAGGTGAACACCGTCTTTGCCCCGCGCGTCGATGCGGTCGCTTGCGGCACATGGCCGACCACCCTGCCCGAAGGGGTCACCGGCACCCATACCGGCAACCCGGTGCGCAGCGCTGTGCTGGAACGGGCGGGCGCGGGCTATATCGCGCCCGGTGATTACCCGATGAGCCTTCTGGTCATCGGCGGCAGTCAGGGCGCGCGCATCCTCTCCGATACCGTGCCCGAGGCCATTGCCGCCCTGCCGGATGACATCCGCCGCTATCTGCGCGTGGCGCATCAAGCCCGCGCCGAGGATCTGGACCGCGTTGTCACGGCCTATGAAGAAGCGGGCATAAAGGCCGATGTCCAAAGCTTTTTCACCGATATCCCTAGGCGTCTGTCCGAGGCGCAATTGGTTGTTTCCCGCGCCGGGGCTTCCTCGGTTGCCGATATCTCGGTGATCGGTCGGCCTGCGATCCTGATCCCCTTCGCTGCCGCCACCGGCGACCACCAGACCGCCAATGCGCGCGGTCTTGTCGGGGCCGAGGCCGCCGTTCTGATCCCGGAATCCAAGCTGGACGTGCAAACGCTCAGCGCTCAGATCGCCGCCATCCTTGGCCAGCCCGCCGCCGCGCAGGCGATGGCCCGCAATGCGCTTGGGGCAGGCCGCCCCGATGCCACAGACCGCCTCGTTGAAATCGTCGAACGCCTGACAGAAAGAACCGACCCATGACCGTCGCCACCAAACTGCCCGTAGAACTGGGCCCCATCCATTTTGTCGGTATCGGCGGCATCGGCATGTCCGGTATCGCCGAGGTGCTGATCAATCTGGGCTATACGGTGCAGGGCTCTGACGCCAAAGCCTCCAAGATCACGGACCGTCTGGTCACTTTGGGCGCCGGGTTCTTTGAAGGCCAGCGCGCGGAAAATCTGGGGGAGGCTGCGGTTGTCGTCATCTCCTCCGCGATCAAAAAGGGCAACCCCGAGCTGGAAGAGGCCCGCCGCCGCGGCCTTCCCGTGGTCCGCCGGGCCGAGATGCTGGCCGAGTTAATGCGCCTAAAATCGAACATTGCAATTGCTGGAACGCACGGAAAGACCACCACAACCACCATAATTGCAACATTGCTGGATAAGGGCGGGTTTGACCCGACGGTCATCAATGGCGGCATCATCCACGCCTACGGCTCCAACGCGCGGGCGGGCGAAGGTGAATGGATGGTGGTCGAGGCGGACGAATCCGACGGCTCTTTCAACCGGCTTCCGGCCACCATCGCCATCGTGACCAACATCGACCCCGAACATATGGAGCATTGGCACAGCTTTGACGCGCTGCGCAAAGGCTTCCTCGATTTCGTCTCCAACATCCCGTTTTACGGCCTTGCTGTCTGCTGCACCGACCACCCCGAGGTTCAGACCCTTGTCGGCAAGATCACCGACCGCCGCGTTGTGACCTTCGGCTTCAACGCGCAGGCCGATGTGCGCGCGATCAACCTGACCTATGAAAACGGCGTTGCACATTTTGACGTGGCGCTGCAAGGCGAAGGCCCGGATACCGATGGCAACCCCGTCACCATTCCGAACTGCCGCTTCCCCATGCCGGGAAATCACAACGTCTCCAACGCCTTGTCGGCCATTGCTGTCGCGCGCTTTCTGGGCATGGCACCCGATGCGATCCGCGAGGCTTTGGGCGGCTTTGCAGGCGTCAACCGCCGCTTTACCAAGGTGGGCGAGGTTGGCGGCGTCACCATCATCGACGATTACGGCCACCACCCGGTAGAGATCGCCGCCGTCCTCAAGGCCGCGCGTCAGGCCACCACGGGCCGCGTCATCGCCGTGCATCAGCCGCATCGCTTCAGCCGCCTCTCCTCCCTGTTCGAGGATTTCTGCACCTGTTTCAACGAGGCCGATGTCGTCGCCATCGCCGAGGTTTACGGCGCGGGCGAAGACCCGATCCCCGGCGCCACCCGCGATGATCTGGTCGCGGGGCTGGTCGCCCACGGCCACCGCCACGCCCGCGCGATCCTCAGCGAGGATGACCTCGAACGGCTGGTGCGCGAGCAGACCCGGCCCGGCGATATGGTCGTCTGCCTTGGCGCGGGCACGATTTCGGCCTGGGCCAACGGCCTTCCCGCCCGCCTTACGGAGCCGGGCGCATGAGCCCGCGCGCCTCGCATTTTCCCCGCTCCCGCCCCCCTCTCGCCGCTTTTTTCGGCCAGCTTTCGGCCCATCCCGCCCCCAAAAGCCATTCGGCCCCCAAAAGAAGGAGCGCCCCATGAACGCCGCCCTCATCTGCGCCTGCGTCTGGCTGATCGCCGCCAATGTCATCGCGATGTTTCCCAGCCGCGATTACCACTGGCGCGCCGCCTATGTCCTGATCGCCGTGGGCATCCCGATCCTTGGCTGGGTCACCTATACCAGCGGCCCGTTCTGGGGGCT
>JAQWYA010000121.1 GCA_029254215.1 Pseudorhodobacter sp.
ATGGCGGTAACCAATCTGCGCAGCGGGCAGCCGCGAATGCACCTGACAGGCTGGGCCGCGCAACGACTGGCCGAAATGACCCCGCTCGGCCATGAAGCGCTTATTCACGTCACTTTGACCGACGATCACCCTTGGGCACAGGCCTTTGTTGTGATCGAGGCCCGCCCGCTGGCCCCCGAACCCCCTTCCTTACCTTGACAGCCCCTCCGGACCCGCGCATGTAACGCGGCAAACCACAACAAAGGCAAAGAAACATGGCCAGCAAGGCGAAAACTGACGGCGGCATCGTCGAGACCATCAAAACGGTGGTCTATGCGCTGCTTATCGCAGGTATTTTCCGGACCCTGTTCTTTCAGCCGTTCTGGATCCCGTCCGGGTCCATGAAAGACACGTTGCTGATCGGCGACTTTCTGTTCGTCAACAAGATGGCTTACGGCTATTCGCAATATTCCTGCCCGTTCTCGCTTTGCCCGCTGTCTGGCCGCTTGTTCTTCTCAGAGCCGGAGCGCGGCGATGTTGTGGTGTTTCGCCATCCCGTCAACGGGTCGGATTTCATCAAGCGGCTGATCGGCCTGCCGGGTGACACGGTGCAGATGCGCGACGGCAAGATCATCCTCAACGGAACCGAAGTGCCGCAAGTCGCCGATGGGCAGTTTGAGGAAACCTATGAACGTCAGGGCCCGATGGGCCATTTGCCGCGCTGTGAAAATTCGGCCGGGGCCGTGGGCGTTGGCGGGCTGTGCACCAAGACGCGCAGCATCGAAACGCTGCCGGGCGGGCGCACCCATGCGGTTTTGAACATCGACACCAACGGGTTTGGCGACAATACCGACGTGTTCACGGTGCCCGAAGGCCAGTACTTCTTCATGGGCGATAACCGCGATAACAGTCAGGACAGCCGCTATGGTCAGGCCGTGGGCGGTGTTGGTTTTGTGCCGGCAAAGAACCTGATCGGCCGCGCGGATCGGATCATGTTCTCTTCGGCGGGCAGTTCCATGCTGTATTTCTGGACCTGGCGCTCGGATCGGTTCTTCAAGGCGGTTGAGTGAAGCTTTCTGCCGATCTCCAGGCCTTTGAGGGCCGCATCGGGCACCGGTTCCGCAATCCTGAACTGCTTGTGCAGGCGGTGACCCATGCCTCGCTGTCCTCTCCGACGCGGCCAGACAATCAACGGCTTGAGTTTCTGGGCGACCGCGTTCTGGGGCTTGTGATGTCCGAGGCGCTTTTGTCCGCTGACAGCACGGCCAGCGAGGGCCAGCTTGCCCCCCGTTTCAACGCCCTCGTGCGCAAGGAAACCTGCGCCGATGTGGCCCGCGAAATCAAACTGGGCGATGTGCTGAAGCTCGGCCGGTCCGAGATGATGTCGGGCGGTCGGCGCAAGGATGCGCTTTTGGGCGACGGGCTGGAGGCGGTGATCGCCGCCGTCTATGTCGATGCCGGGTTTGAGGCCGCCCAAAAGCTGGTCAAGCGCTTGTGGAATACCCGGATTTCGCAAGTTGAAGACGATGCCCGCGATGCCAAGACCGCCTTGCAGGAATGGGCGCAGGCAAGGGGAATGGTCCCGCCGCGCTACATCGAACAAGATCGCAAAGGCCCCGACCACCAACCTGTTTTCACGGTTGAAGTTCGGCTCGACAATGACGCTTCGGAAACCGCCGAGGCCGGAACAAAACGCGCTGCCGAACAGGCAGCCGCGCGCGCGCTTTTGACGCGGATGGAGCAAGATCAATGACAAGCGACACCGAAACCCCCGAGAGCGGCGGCACCCCCGACAATGGCGCGCCGACGAAAGCCGGATTTGTCGCCCTCATCGGCGAACCAAACGCCGGAAAATCCACGCTTTTGAACCGGATGGTCGGCTCCAAAGTCTCGATCGTGACGCATAAGGTCCAGACAACTCGGTCCCGCGTGCGGGGCATCGCGATGGAAGGCAGCGCCCAGATCGTCTTTGTCGATACGCCCGGATTGTTCCGCCCCCGCCGGAGGCTTGATCGCGCGATGGTTGCCGCCGCTTGGGGCGGGGCTGCTGATGCCGATATCATCGTCCTGTTGATCGAGGCGCATCGCGGTTTGACCGAAGGCGTACAGGCGATCATCGATTCGATGCGCGACAGAATTCCGCGCGGCCAGCAGGTGGCGCTTGCCATCAACAAGATTGACCGGGTGAAGGCCGAAGTGCTGCTAGCCCTGAGCCAAAAGCTGAACGACTCCTTCCCCTTTTCGGAAACCTTCATGATTTCGGCCGAAAAAGGATATGGCGTGGACCGGCTGCGCCAGTGGATCGCGGCAGAACTGCCCTCTGGCCCATGGTTCTATCCCGAAGATCAGATCGCTGACCTGCCGATGCGCCAGATCGCGGCGGAAATCACCCGCGAAAAACTGACCCTACGCCTGCATGAAGAATTGCCCTATCAGTTGACCGTCGAAACCGAGAAATGGGAAGACCGGAAAGATGGCTCCACCCGGATCGACCAGATCATCTATGTCGCGCGCGACGGGCACAAAGGGATCGTTCTGGGCAATCGCGGCGAGACCGTGAAGGGCGTGGGGCAAGCCGCCCGTGTCGATCTGACGGAGTTTTTGGGCCGTCCGGTTCACCTCTTCCTTCAGGTCAAGGTGCGCCCGAACTGGCTGGAAGAACCCGAGCGCTATTCGGAAATGGGGCTCGATTTCAAGGACGGAAACTAAGCGGCCTAGCGTCGCTTGGTGGTGCGGAAGGCCAGAATGTACCAAACCAATCCGGCCAAAGAGACAAAGCCACCCGCGACCTGCAACGTTGCGCCCGCCTCGCCCTGAACCGGGCCAAAAACCGTCAATGCGATTATAAGAGCCCCTGCGAGCACCAGCAGGCGGGGCAAAAGGGTTGCTTTGTAGAACGACGTCATGTTTTCACTCTCCATTGGGTCAGGTGACTGTCGCCGATCTGTCCCTGCTCCTCAAATGAACAAAGCTGTCATGCGTTTAACGTCGAATTTTTGGGTCTCTGCCTATCTTGCGCGCCTCAGGCTGGCGGATATTCCGGCCTTTGTGCTGCATCATGGGGATGATACCGCCGGGGCCGTCTTGGTGAAACTGAACAGCTTGGACGGGCGGGCGCAGGCTTTTCAACGCTCTTTCAACCTTTTAAGCGGAGAGCGCGCCTGGATCAGTCTGGCCGAGGGCCACGAGCCCGAAGTGGATGCGGCCATCGCGCGCCAGCGGCAGTTCGACCCGGATCTTTGGGTTCTGGAAGTCGAAGACAAGCAGGGCCGCCACTTGTTGCAGGAAGAAGGGCTGGCGGATTGACCGGCACCACGCAATAGTCGCGCTATGGAATGGCACGACGAAGGCACCCTGATATCCCTGCGCCCGCATGGCGAATCCTCCGCCATCGTGGAGGTTTTCACGGCAGAGCACGGGCGTCATTCCGGAGTTGTGCGGGGTGGTACGTCGCGCCGGATGGCTCCGATACTGCAGCCCGGCAGTCAGGTTTCCGTGCTGTGGCGCGCGCGGCTCGAAGATCACCTTGGCAGCTTCACCATTGAGCCGCTGAAATCGCGTGCCGGGCTGATGGCTGATCGTCTGGGCTTGGCGGGGCTATCATCCGTCTGCGCGATGCTGCATGTTTCCTTGCCCGAAAGACTGTCCCATCCGGAGCTTTACCGCCAAACGCAAAGCCTGCTGAGCGCCCTGGAAGCAGATCCGCTATGGCCCGCCGTTTATCTGCGCTGGGAACTGGCTTTGCTCGAAGACCTGGGCTTTGGCCTTGATCTGACCTCTTGCGCCGTGACCGGTCAGCGCGAGGGCCTTACTTATGTCAGCCCCAAAACGGGCCGCGCCGTCAGCCGGGATGGGGCCGGAGACTGGGCCGACAGGCTTTTGCCTTTGCCATTATGCCTGATGGGTCAAGGCCCCACGACCCGCGCCGAACTTGCAGCCGGTCTTTCCGTGACGGGCCATTTCCTGCAGCGCGAACTTGGACCCCAACTGAAAGGAGAGGTCTTGCCCGAAGCCCGATCCCGATTGATCGCCCTCTTGAGCCGGGAACCCAGACAGGACGCAAGCGAAGCCTAACTATCTTGCCGCACGATGTCAGAAAGCAAGACATCCCGCACCGCCTCACCCATCTGTTTCTGAGCGACTTCGCGTAAAGCCGACCGAAGCAGCGCAAGGTTGGCCCCATCCGTGAAAACGCCCTTGAAGCCGCCCGCATTGGCATGATCGAACATCACCTGCAAAAATCCGTCGCGCAGCTTGGGTTCCATCTCAAATATTTCCTCACGCGCGCCAGCCCGGATCTCAAGCGTCAGGGAAAGAATAACAAGGGCCGCGACGCGCCCCTCTTCCAGCACTGGAACGATGAACTGATTGTTCATCTTGACGAATTCCGGCGCGGTCTCGGGCGAAGAGACGTTCTCGACCGGGGCGACCTCTCCCCCTTCGGCCACTGGACGCAAGAAAAGTCCGGCCCCGAGCCCGGCAGCCAGACCGACCAGACCAAGAATGATGGGCAAAAGCTTCATCATACCCATCAGAACGGCAACAAAATGTCAGAGACTTGCTGCCCATAGCGGGGCTGCTGGACATCTGAAATCTGCCCGCGCCCACCATAGGAAATCCGCGCGCCTGCGATCCGGTCGTAGGTAATCTCATTCTTGCGCGAAATATCAGTGGGGCGCACATAGCCGGTCACGATCAATTCGCGGAGTTCAAAATTGACCCGCACTTCTTGCTGCCCTTCAATGCGCAGGACGCCATTGGGCAGTTCCTCCACCACTGTGGCGGCAACACGCAACGTCAGCCGCTCATTCCGCTGGACAGAGCCATCGCCCGAAAACGTGGAGCTGGAGCTGGTATCTACGGCCTCCGCCATGCTGGCCCCTTCCGGCAATTTCTCATCGATTTTTTGGGGAATGCCGAACAGGGACGGCAGCGCCATGGATTGCGACCCGCTTCGGCTGCGGCCGGAGGCGTTCGAAATCTCTGCCTTTTCGTCGATTTCAATGACAACCGTCAGAATGTCACCCCGTCCGCCTGCCCGCCGGTCGCCAAAAAGGGAATCCCTTCCCGATGTCCAAAGCGAGGACTGCTCTGTCGGGCCATCGGGGGCGGAGTATTCCGGAAGACCGTTGGAATACATCGCGTGATGCTGATAACTGCCCTCCAGGGCGGAAAATTCCGGCGCCTTGCCAACCTCCCCAAGGCGGCTGCAGGCCGAAAGACACAGGATCAGGGCGAGGCAGAGACGCATTCGGATCATCCTTCCGGGGTCGGGCCGACATGGACGCTTCCATCAGCGGCGATGCGGCCAAAAACGGCATTTCGGGACGCGAGATTCATCACCCGCACCACATCGCCTTCGCTGCCACGTTCCATCGCGCGGCCCTCTGTGACGATCAAAACTCTGGCATTGCGGTAGTGGAGCGAAACGATCTGATTACGCTCCACGATCGCGGCGGGGCCTATGTCCTCGGCATGGACCGCGCGCCCCGGATACAGCGTAACCCGCGCCTCCAGCCCGATTGCTTCGGTTACATCCGTCAGCGCCCCCGGAATATCTGCCGCGACCTGCGCCAAATCGGTCGCGGCAAGCACGGTTTTTGCCCGGATCACGCGGGTCGCGATCACGCTTTCCGCAACAGCGGGCGGCGGCGGCCCAAGCGACAAAAGAATGGCCAAAACAAGCGGGGCAAACCGTCGCATCATCGGACCTGCGTCGTGGCGGACAGCATCTGATCCGCTGCGGTGATGACCTTGGCGTTTAATTCATAGCCGCGCTGCGCCTTGATCAACTCGGTCACTTCGCGGACCGCATCAACCGAACTCTCCTCCAGATAGCCTTGGCGGAGCGTCCCAAGACCGTCCTGCCCCGGCGTTCCGGCCTGCGGCGGCCCCGATGCTGGCGTTTCGACAAAAAGGTTGGAGCCGATCGCCTCCAGCCCCTTTTCATTGGTAAATCCGGTCAGCGTGAATTGGCCCAAAAGCTGCGGCTGTACCGTATCAGCGAAATAGGCGTAGACTTCGCCCTCCGCGTTGATCGACAGGCTGCGCGCATCCGCAGGGATGGTGATGCCGGGAAGCACCTCATACCCTTCGGAATTGACGATCAATCCATCGCCCGTGCGCTTGAGCGCACCATCCCGCGTATACCCGGTGGTGCCATTCGGCAAGGTCACTTCCAGAAAGCCCCGCCCCTCAATCGCCAGATCCAGATCGCCATTCGTCGCCTGAAGCGATCCTTGGGCGATCACGACCGAAACCGACGCCGGGCGCACCCCGAGGCCCAGTTGAACCCCCGTTGGCAGGACCGAACCATTCTCGGCCGTGACAGCGCCGGGACGGGCGAGCTGCTGGTAGTGAAGATCGGCGAAATCGGCGCGCCGCGCGTTGTAGCCCGTCGTCGACATATTGGCGAGGTTGTTGGAGACAACATCAACCTTCATCTGCTGCGCTGCCATTCCGCTGGCCGCAATTTGTAAAGCTTTCACGCGTTTCTCCTATCGGCCAAGGGTTTGGATGACACCGCGCACCCGTTCATTTTCCTGCTCCAGAAAGCCTTGACCCATCTCATAAGCGCGCTGGACGGCGATCATGCGGGCGATTTCGGAGACAGGGTTCACGTTGCTGTCCTCCAAAAACCCTTGAAGGAGGATGCCCCCCTCCATCGGCTCGGGCGCGGAGGTGGTAAAGATCGTGCCGCCCTGATGCGTCATGTCGAGCGGATCCGCCGGCAGCCAAAGGCCAATCCGGGCCAGTGGCCCATCACGCGAAGACAAGGTTCCATCCACCGAAAGGGCGATGGGGCCCGCCGCAGAAGGCACAAAAACCGGAGCACCGCCTTGATCCATCAAGCGAAATCCGTCTGGTGTCACGAGTTCCCCTTCGGCGTTGGGGGAGAAGCTTCCGGCACGGGTCAGCGCTTGCCCCGTCGGCGTTTCAACCAGAAAAAAGCCATCGCCCTGAATTGCGAAATCAAAACTTCCCCCGGTTTGCGTCACGCCCCCCTGTCGCAAATCCAGATGGCGCGTATCGCCGGACGCCATGGACAGCGAGGGCGAACCTTCCAGACGCTTGATATGTTCCGAGAAAACCATCCCCTCCCGGCGAAACCCGGTCGTGCTGCTGTTGGCGATGTTATGGGCAACGATTTGCATTTCAGCCATCAGCCCGGTCTGGCGCGTCAGGGTGGTGTAAAGCGTGGCGTCCATCCTTAACCTCCGGCAATCAGGGGGATCAGGCGATCCTGAAAAAAGCTGACCAAAGTGCTTGTCATGAAGCTCATCGAGACCCAGAAAACGATCATCATCGCCCCGACTTTCGGAACGAATGTCAGCGTCATCTCCTGGATGGAGGTGAGAGCCTGGAACAAACCCACCGACACGCCTGCGACCAAGGCGACCGTCAGAAGCGGTGCTGAAATCAGCACGGCAATCCACAGACCCTGACGCAGGGCATCGTAAATCTCACTTTCGGTCATACCGGCATCCGCAGGATTTCCTGATAAGCTTCAACGACTTTATCCCGCACCGTCACCACGGTTTCGACGGCGGTTTCCGCCGCGGCCAAAGCTTCAACCAAAGCATGAGGGTCTGCAGCCCCGGTAATGGCAGCCCGCGCGGTTTCCTCGCCACGGTTGAGAGTTTGAGCAAAACTCTCAGCCATCTTGAGGAAGGCATGATCCGTCGGTGCGGCTTGCGGATCGGCCGTCGCGAGATCGCGCAGCTTTGCGTAACTTTGCGTGGCGAGCGTGGTGTTGATATCCATTCTGGACTCCTTTTATCGGCGTAGAAGATCAAACAGGCTTTGCGTCATCTGACGCGCCTGATCAAAAACCTTGAGATTGGCCTCGTAGCTGCGCTGCGCTTCGCGGGCATCGGCAATCTCGATCACCAGACTGACGTTGGAACCATCGTAGTGACCGCTTGCGTCCGCCAAGGGATGGCCGGGATCGTAGATGCGCTGCCCCTCTCGGGGGTCAAGGCGCACACCGCCGGGGGTGACCGCCTCGCCTTCCAGCACCTCCTGAAAGGCAATCGTCTTTCGTTGGTAGCCAGGGGTGTCCGCATTGGCGATGTTTTCAGAGACATGGCGCAGACGTTGGGCCTGTGCCTCCATCCCGGAGGCGGCGTACGAAAGCGCGCTAAGCAGGTCGGCCATGATCAGCGCCCCCGACCAAGGGCCGTTTTGATCGCGTTTGAACTGCTGCGATAAATCGACAAGGCCATGTCATGCTGCTGCCGCGATTCGGTCAGCTTGACCATTTCCCGTTCCAAAGAGACCGAATTCCCGTTTGGGGCGCCCCCCGCGGCCACGAGCACGACCTCAGACGCCGTTCCCGAAAAGCCAGCGATATGACCGGGGCGCGAGGTTTTAAGCGCCGGGACGGCACTAGAATCCCGATAGCTTTCGGCAAAGGCCGTCACATCGCGGGCCTTGTAGCCCGGCGTATCTGCATTGGCGATATTGCGGGCAGTTACCCCCATTCGGTCGGCCGCATGCCGCGCATAGCCTTGCGCCATTCTGACGATTTCCAGTTTTTCGAACATTCGGGATTCTCCCTCATCTCTGCTTCATCAAGGCTTAAGGGTGATTCCTTTAGAAACAGTAATCGGCAGAAATTTTGAGGGTCGGATGACAGATGTTTTTGCAGGACTGAGGGCGCGGATCGCCCAAGAAAAGGCCGTACACCGGATTGGCCGGATCCGGGAAATCGGGGCGGGTGTGATCGTCCTCTCGGGCCTGTCGACCGGGGTCGGCTTGGGGGACCGGGTGATGATTTCGATGCGCGGCCTCGACGTGGGAGGAGAGGTGTTGCGCCTGTCTCCGGATGGGTTGGTCGTCCTGCCCGATGGCCCGATCGAAGGCGCCCGGATCGGCGACAAGGTGCGTCTGATCGGGCGGGCGGAAATCGCACCCGACCTGTCTTGGGTGGGCAGGGTCATTGACCCGTTCGGGCAACCATTGGACGGGCGTCCGCTGTTCTCAGGCCAGCTTCCCTACGCGCTGCGAAGGGCGCCGCCCCCCGCCGCCAAGCGACGCCTGCTGGGCGACCGGCTGGAAACCGGGCTGTCCGCGTTCAACACGCTTTTGCCTTTGGTGAAGGGGCAGCGCCTTGGGCTGTTCGCGGGATCTGGTGTCGGCAAATCCTCCTTGCTCGGGCAGTTTGCGCGGGGGGTTGCGGCGGATATTGTGGTGATCGCACTTGTCGGGGAACGCGGCCGCGAAGTGCGGGAGTTCACGGATCACATTCTTGGGGCAGAAGGGATGGCCCGCTCTGTCGTTGTGGCTGCCACTTCCGATCAATCCCCCCTCACGCGACGACGCTGTTTGTGGAGCGCGATGGCCATTGCAGAGTATTTTCGGGATTTGGGGCTGCATGTCCTCCTCCTCGCCGATTCGGTGACGCGCTTTGCCGAAGCGCATCGCGAGATCGCGCTTGCGGCCGGGGAAGAGGGGAGCTTGCGTGGTTTTCCGCCCTCCACCTCGCAGACCATCATGGGCCTTGCCGAGCGGGCCGGCCCCGGCCGGGAGGAAACCGATTGCGGCGATATTACAGCCATTTTCACCGTTCTGGTCGCCGGGTCCGATATGGATGAACCGGTGGCGGACATTCTGCGGGGGGTTCTGGATGGGCATGTCGTGCTTGACCGCGAAATCGCGGAACGGGGGCGCTTTCCGGCGATTGACCTGCTGCGATCCGTCTCTCGCTCCCTGCCCAAGGCGGCAAGTGAGCCGGAGAATGCTTTGATTTCCAACGCGCGGAAACTACTTGGGGCATGGTCCCGGGCCGAACTGATGGTGCAATCGGGACTTTACGCAAAGGGAAGCGACCCCTTGATTGATGCGGCAATTAAGGTCTGGCCGGATTTGGACGGATTTCTGGGCCGAACAGGTCAGGGCAGGATTGCAGATGATTTCGCAGTCCTCAAAGCCTTTCTGGCCCCCGCCGAAACTGCTGTTCCCCCGCCCTAACGTGATTGGAGCAACTGCAAAGCCATTGCTGCCGGCGATATCGAAGACGCCCCGGACAAGACCTCAGATCGGATCAAAAACGTCCGGACCAGCTTTTGCATGGCCTCGGGCTCAGAGAACTGGTCGATCCGGCTATCCCCAAAAGCGCGGCTCGCTTTGTAGCGGAAGATCGACAATTGTTGATCAAGATCCAGCGCCCCGAAGCCTGAGGGAAGGCCCAGCGCTTTCTCAAATACACTCCTGAGAGGGGCCGAGCCCATCACCGTGAACCACTTAGTTTCATCGCTTGAGGATTTTTGTGCAAGGGCCTTCAATTCTCGTTCTGCATTCAAAGCAAGCCGCATATCGTCATTTTGTTGTCCGACAGCCGCCTCAAACGACCGCGCTTTATAGGCGGAGATGATCTGATCCGGAAAATCCGAAAGCTGGGTATTTGGCACCGAAAAGTCACCAAAGCCGAACGCCTTTGCGAAGGCCAGATATTCCTTGCTGCCCAGGCGGTTGGCCAGGGCATCTGGATTGAGAGTGCCGTCTTGCAAAACTTTTTTTAGAAAGAACTTGTTGTTGATATCACCGTCAAGCCCAAAGGCCCCCAGCGCCACCCCAAGCAAGCGGCGGTCCCCCACCAGATCCTCCGCTGTTTTGACAGAGCCTATTTTCTGTCGGAAATAATCCTCATCTCGGGTCACTTCTGGCGTTGCTGAAAACGCCGCTTGTTGCGCCGTCAAAGTGCGCTTGAGAAACATGTAGCCCGCATAGCCGGAAAAGGGGACCAGCGGGACAAAGCTCATGACGGGCAGGCGGCGAAGAGCCGCTCCTCTCGGGGCAGGAGGCTGCGCAAGGCCCTCAATGCCATATAGTGATTTTCCTCCAGAACCGCTGTTGTCGCAAGGTTCAACTGGCCGCGACTGTCATGATCGGTCAGGACTTGGCTGAGTTGCTCGATGCCCCGCAAGAGTTGCAAACGCGCCTCCGCCGGGTCGGCATCCCCAGACAAGACCAATTGTGCAATATAGCAGACCCGCCGCACCGGAGTATTCACCTCCTCCGGGTGGATGGCGTCGCGCAACCGCAAGATATGAGCATTCGGCGTCATGATCGCGAGTTTCGAACGCCGATCCCCATTTTCGACCACCGCGCCATTGATCAAGACCCGTTCATGCGGCCCAAGTTTGAGAACGAGGCCGGTCATGTTGCTTGCCCTTCCCCGCGCAAGCCGCGCATGACGGATTTATTGATATCAACCAGGACCTCTGCGCTAGCGCTGCCTTCCAGCACTTTGCGCGCATGTTGCAATGAAAATTCATGCAAATAGAAAAGCTGCGCGCGCAGGGCACTGGGCAACCCATTGCCCGAAGAGGCGACATCAACGGCGATCGTGCGCCAAAGGGCGCCATTATCATGCAGCGCCTGCACCAATCCGTTCGGCGCGGCTTTTCGACCTTCCCAAGCCAGAGAAAGGCGCCGTGTGACACGGGCAAACAATTCGTATTCGATCATCCGCTCACTACGGACTGGGGCGTCCGGTTGGGCGTAGGGGTTAGCAATGGGGTTGAGGGCGTTCATATGGCATCCTACCGGTTGTGTTCTAGATCAAGGATGGGGCCGGACGAAAAGGTTTCGCCCGGCCCGACCGGCGTTACCGGAACAGCGACAGAATGCTCTGCGGCGACTGGTTCGCGATGGACAAGGCCTGAACGCCAAGCTGCTGCTGCACCTGAAGCGCCTGCAATCTGGCCGAGGCCTCTTCCATATCGGCGTCAACCATTGACCCGATTCCGGATTTCAAAGCATCGCTCAGCTGCGTCACAAACTCGTTTTGGATATCAATCCGTCCCTGCGAAGAACCAAAGGCGGCAGCGGCGTCGATCGACCGGCTGATCATCGTTTCGATATTCGAAAGCGCAGCAGTCGCCCCTGCGGAGGTTGTCACGTCAATATCATCCAAGCCGAACAGACCGCCCGAAGCTTCGCCATCCTGCGTCACCCCAAGGGCCAGAGTACGCCCGCCGGTCGCATCATCAATGCTCAATGACCACTGGCCGGTCGTTTCATCCTGTGTGACCGAGGTTGTCACCCCGTCAGGTGCTTTGGAATCGATTGCTGTTTTCAATCCCTTGGCGACATCCTCCATCGTTTCACCCTTGCCGGCGATATAGTCGAAGGATTGACTGCCAACCGTCACTTTGAAGCTGTCGCCTGCGGTCACGCCGGCCGTAGTTGAAAAATCAATCGTTTCGCCACGCTGTTCAATCTGAACCGCGTTCGGATCCGTTGGAGCGCCGCCCCCGTTGATATCGGTAACTTCGAGGTTGCCATCCAAAGTCGAGGACAACGTAATATCAACAGCCTCGAAAGCGTTGGCGTTGGAGATGTTCAGCTCTCCCGCTCCGCCAGCAGCCGCAGTTACACCCTCAAGGCCAAGGGCATTCACCGCGCCCTGAAAATAGTCCCGGATATCGTCGGCGGCTTCCGTCCCGTCCGAGGTGAAGCTAAGTGTATTGCCGCCAATCGTCATCGAGTAGACGTCGCCACTCGCCAAAGCGCCAACGCCAAACGTCACCTCAGCCGCCTTGCCTGCAGCATCGGTCGTCTGGCCCGTGGCGAAGGGCGCTCCGCCCGGTGCAGTGATGCTGCCATAGGCGGTCACACTGGCGACGGCGGTTGTCCCGACCCTGCCCGCACCGGTCGACAGGTCCTGCCGATTGACGGTGATCTGGGAGGCCGAAACCTGACCCGAATTGGCCCGATCCAACGAGGACAGGATGCTCACATCCTCCGTCCCGGTCACCAGATTCAGGCCGTTGAATTGTGCGGCGCCAACAACCGAAGAGATCTGATCGCGAAGGGCAACGATATCCGTCTGGATCTTTTCACGATCGACGTTGCTTTCTTGAGCCGCGACGATCTTGCCTTTGATGCTGGTCAGAAGATCCGTCACGGTTTCAGAGGCTTGGCGCGCGACCGAGATCGTGGACGAGCCAAGCGCGAGGCTGTCAGAGATTCCTTTGAAGCCTTTGACGTCGCTTTCCATGACCTTGGAAATCGCCCAGACCGCCGCGTTATCTTTCGCGTTGGACACGGATTTGCCCGTCGAAATCTCGGACTGGATCGCCCCCATGTTCTTGTTGATACCCTTGAGGGTCTGAAGCGCAACCATCGCGCTGTTATTGGTCAAAATCGAAGACATGCTTGCTACCTTTGAATGGCCGGCGCTTTGCGCGCAGCAGATGAAACCGTGAAAACACGGCGATAAGGGCATTTTGCCAATGCGGTGGGTCTTTCGATCTCCCGCGCCACCCAAGTTCGAGGTGCCTCAACAGGATGACGGGATAAATTCTAACAGAGCCCTAATCTTCCCCGATTCCCTCAAGCCGATTTCAATGAATTTCTGTCAAATGCTACGGAATTTCTAAAAACGCTGTTTGAACCGGTTTTGGCCACTCGCCAGCAGGCAGGGTTTTCCAAACCCATCATAGGTTTGCAGCCCTTTCGCCGCCGACGATATTTCAGCCATGCGCCGTTGGGCCGCGCGCATTCCGCGCAGCGCCGCCTGCAAAAGAGCCGCGTTACGGGCAGCCATGGCCCGGACCTGCAAGGCCCCCTCAGGATCCCTCTCAAGGCCTTCTGCGCGTTCCTCAATGACAGAGACAATCTGCGGCAGCGCGGCGTAATTGCCCTCTCGCAGCGCGGCCCGCATATCACCAAGCGCCTCTTCAAGTGTTTCGGGCGAAGGCCCCTCACCCTTTGACATCAGCGCCCCCCGACATGGCCTGGAACAGGCTTTCCGCCAATCCGATCCCACCTGCCCGCACCATCGCCTCTGCCTGCTCTTGCCGCAGGAAAGAGGCAAATTGCTGTTCGCCAATGCCGCTTGAAAACCCGCTCTCCGCCTCTCCCAGCCCGGCATGCGCCAGCATTTCCGACAAGAACGCGGCTTCAAGTTCAGCGGCCTTTACCCGCAAAGGGTCCTTTGGGGGTAAAGGCAAGGGCATCTTGGCGATGGGGTCCGATAACATTTCAGCCTCCTTCAAAGCGATTCCTGTGAAGTATCGGCGCGGGCAGTAAACAACCGGTAACCAATTGCGGCGATCTTTGTGTCTGGCAAAAGAATCAGGGAAACAGCCGTGACTGTCGGAGCAATAGATCAGATACGTCCTGCCCCGGCCTCCGCGCAAAAAGGGGCGGTGGCAAAGGACCAAAAGGCGATCTCTTTTGCCGAAACTTTCAAGGCGACACGTTCTACGCCGGAGGAGGATGTCTTACCTTCTGCCGAGCCTGAGGCGGCAAGCACCGATCCTGAAAGTGCCCCTCAAGCGGAGGAAGAGGGCGTTTCGGACGATCAAGCAACCCCCGCACAATTGCCACCAGAGGACGGCAAGATCATAAGTCAGGCGGCTTTGGGTTTCGCATGGCAGGCCCCAGCGTGGTTCACCCAAGAACCAACAGCCGCGTCACTTCTGAATAGCCCAAATCCTGCGCCGCCCGAACCCGTGCAATCCGGCCGAGACAGCGGCGGCCTGCCCGCCCCCAAAACGGCAAAGGCCGAAGCGAGGCTCGACACGCTGCCGGTATCGCCCCCAAACGGCGAGCCCGGCCCGGCACCGTCAAACCCGATCACCGCACCGACCACCGAGGGGCAGCAAACTTTTGCCCTTGGGGGGCCGCAATCTCCCGCTGCGGCGGGGGCTGAGGCGCAAGCAGCGGGGCGCATAGCAGCGCAGCCTGCCCCTACCGTGCCTACAGTTACACCGGAAAATCTGGCTCAGCCTTTGCCGAAGGGGCAGGCAGCGCCAGATAAAAACCGGGCGCAATTACAAGCCCCTGCAAGTTCGGGCTATTCTGGCCAACATCCTCCAGCCCCGACGCCTCCTTTGCCCGCAGCCACAGCCATCGCGACGGGACAAAATGGGCCAAAATCCGTCCCCGCACCGGGGGCCGCCTTGTTGCTATGGGGGGACGTCTCGCCAACAAAAACCGCGGAATCTCAGGACAGCGCGGCCTTGGCCAGCTTTTCCCCAGTCGGCTCTGCGCCCGCACCAGGCCCCACCGGCACGCAACCTTCGCCCATCGGCACCCCCTACCAGGCGATCCCCGCCAAACTGGTCGAAATGAGGCAAAGCGGCAAACTCGGCCCGGTTGAACTGTCGCTTTCCCCCGAAGAATTGGGGCGCATCCGGATGCAGATCACCCCGGATGGCGACACCGTCCGAATCGTCTTGCAGGCGGAGCGGGCGGAAACGGCAGAGCTTTTGCGTCGCAACAGTGATGCCCTGCTTTCGGAATTGCGGCAGTCGGGGTTTGAGGGGGCTAGCTTTTCCTTCGAAGGCTGGGGGACGGGTGGACAGTCTGACAGACCAGAACGCCAGAGCTTTGAGCCCGGAGAGACCAGCACCTTAGCCCCGGTCCCGCAGCCTTTCCAAAGGCCGACCCTCCCTGCCGGAGCGGCAATGTCAGCCGGGCTCAATCTTCGTCTTTAGGCCGAACCCCATGAAAGGCACCCATGCAGATCACATCCGAATCGCCATTAACATCCACCACGGTCCAACCGCCGGCGGCCGCCAAGATTTCGTCCGATTTCGATACGTTCTTGCGAATGCTGACGACGCAATTGCAAAATCAGGACCCGTTGAACCCGGTGGATTCAGCGGATTACGCTGTCCAGCTGGCCACTTTCTCATCTGTTGAACAACAAACGCTGACCAATAAGCTGCTGGGATCGTTCAGCGATCAGCTTGACCTGATCGGGATGGCGCAACTCTCGGGCTGGGTCGGAAATGAGGCGCGGGTCGCGTCAGATGTCAGCCTGTCCGGCAAAACCATGGACCTGCATTTCACCACTCTATCCGGGGCAGATAGCGCGGCCTTGATCGTCACGAACAGCGAGGGGCGGCAAGTCGGGCGGGTGCCGATCCTGCCGGGGTCCACGTCCCTTGACTGGCAAGGAGAAAGCGGGACAGGCACGCTTTTGCCGGATGGTCGCTACAGTCTGACGGTCGAAAGCTACAAGGGGTCGGAAAAGCTGGGGCAATCTTTGGTGGAAAGCTATGCTGAGGTGATGGAGTTGCGCACGAGCGCCGCTGGCAACCGCCTTGTTCTGACCGGCGGCATTGAGGTGGAGATGAGCGCCGTCACGGCCCTGCGCAAGCCTTCATAGCCCGGTTGCATCGGGGCCGGAACACGGGGTAGCGTCCGCCATCATGACAACGCCCAAAGCCCCTTTGATCGCCCCCCCTCAATCGCTTGTTCAGGCGGTTCATCAGACTGTTCCGACCTCAAAAGGTTCGGCATGGGTCGCCATGGCTGGCGGGCGCGTCAACACCTTGTGGCAGGTCGATGGTCTTGTCGTCAAATGCTACCGGGCAGACGGGGAAAGCCCTCTGTTTCCCAATCGCCCAGAAACAGAGATGGCGGCCCTGATGGCGCTTGGCCCCAAAGGGCTGGCCCCAAAGCTGCGGGCCGCTGGGCAGGATTGGATCGTCTATGACCTTCTGCCGGGCCAGCTTTGGTCGGGCTATGTTCAATCTGCGGCGCAGGCCTTGCGTCGAATTCACGCCATGCCCGCCCTTGCGGGGTTTCGCCAAATGCCCATTGGCAGCGCAGAAATTCTACATCAAGGAGCAAAGATCGCGGCAGCGTGCAAGGGCCAGCTGCCGTCCCCTCCCCCAGATATGGGCGTTGCGGGTGGGCCGCTTCACCTCGTGCACGGGGATGCTGTGCCGGGCAATATGATAGAGCAAAACGGCACGGTCACGCTGATTGACTGGCAATGCCCCGGCCTTGGCGACCCGGTGGATGATCTTGCGGCGTTCTTGTCTCCGGCGATGCAATATCTTTACGGCGGCCACCGTCTGGCCCGCGAAGAGCGGACCGAATTCCTTGCCGCCTTTCCGCAAGATCTGGCGGCGCGCTACCGTCTTCTGGCTCCTGCCCTGCACTGGCGTATCGCCGCACATTGCCTTTGGCGCGCGGAGCGTGGGGCCAACGACTACCGCACCGCCTTGGCGCGCGAACTCGAGTCCCTCGGAACCCTGGCCTAAATCAGACGACCAAGGAAAACCCCGGCGACGACAAGGCTCGCGCCCAGAAGGGTCCACACAATGGGATGAAGGCTGCGGGTAGACGGCTTTGGGGCTTCTGATTCCGCTTGGCGGATCAGGGCAGCTTCCACCATCCGAGGCAAGCGCGGACCGAACCGGGCCATCACCAGCGCCGTCTTGCCCAGATCGCGAAGCAGAGCCTTCGGGCCGATATTTTCTTTGATATAGCCTTCCACCACCGGGCGGGCGACTTGCCAGATGTTGATCTGCGGGTCCAACCCACGGGCAACGCCTTCCACGACAACCATGGTACGCTGCAACAAGATCAGCTCGGTGCGGGTTTCCATGCCGAAACGCTCGGTCACCTCGAACAGATAGGCCAGCAGCCGGGCCATCGAAATCCGGTTCGCATCCATCCCGAAAATCGGCTCTCCGACCACGCGAAGGGCGCGGGCGAATTCGTCGATATCGCGGTCCGCAGGGACATAGCCCGCCTCGAAATGCACCTCAGCCACGCGGCGATAATCACGTCGGATGAAGCCAAACAGGATCTCGGCGTAGACGCGGCGCGTATATTCATCAAGCCTGCCCATGATCCCGAAATCATAGGCGATGATATTGCCATTGGCTGCGACTTTCAGGTTTCCCTGATGCATGTCGGCATGAAAATACCCGTCCCGCAGGGCGTGCCGCAAAAACAGCTGGAGAACCCGCGAGGCCAAGGCCTTACGGTCATGCCCCGCTGCGTCAATCGCCACGTTATCCGCCATATTGGTGCCTTGCGCCCAATCGAGCGTCATCACCTGACGCCCGGACAGGAACCAGATCGGCGAGGGCACCTGAAAACCCTCATCGCCTTGCGTATTCGCGGAAAATTCGGCGGCGGCGGCTGATTCGAGCCGCAGATCCAATTCCCCCAGAACCACGCCTTCGAAATGGGTGATCACCTCCATCGGGCGCAGACGCCGGGCCGCCGGGGCGAGTGTTTCAATCATCCGGGCGGCAAAATAGAAGGCGTCGATATCCTTGCGGAAAGCCCGTTCAATGCCTGGTCGCAGCACTTTGACGGCAACGTCCTGCCCGGTATCGGCAAGCGTGGCACGATGCACCTGCGCGATAGAGGCCGCAGCGACCGGCTCAGAAAAGGCCGAGAAAACCTGATCGACGGGCAGTTCAAGCTCCGCCTCGATCATCTGCATCGCGACCGATTTCGGGAAGGGCGGCAGCTTGTCTTGGAGGTATTTCAGTTGCAGCGCCAGATCGTCGCCCACGATATCGGGGCGTGTCGAAAGGATCTGCCCGAACTTGATATAGGCCGGGCCAAGCGCCGTCAGCGCGCGGGTGGCGGGTGGCAAGGCCGGATCGCCCGCAAGCCCGAGCCATTTGAACGGCCACCCCAGAACGCGGGCCACAAAGCGCAGGCGCGGCGGGGCTTTGAACGCCTCCAGCACGACGCCGATGGCCCCCGTGCGTTCCAGCGTTGCAAGCGTGCGCACCAACCGGATGATGTTATGCGGGCCGCGCACTTAAAGCTTCCACCCGGAATGAAGGGCCGCAACCCCCATCGTCAGGTTGCGATAGCTGACCTGCCCGAAACCAGCATCCGATATCATCTGCGCGAAGGTCGTTTGATCCGGAAATTTTCGAATGCTTTCAACAAGATATTGATAGCTGTCCCGGTCTCCCGCAATCACCTGCCCCATCACCGGGATCACGTTGAAGGAATAAAGATCATAGGCTTTTTGCATCATCGGATTGGGAAGCTGGCTGAACTCCAGCACCATGAGCCGCCCACCGGGGCGCAGGACGCGGTAAGCCTCGGCCAGCGCGTCGGGAATGCGGGTGACGTTCCGAATGCCGAAACTGATCGTATAGACGTCAAAGCTGTTGTCCTTGAACGGCAGCGCCATCGCATCGCCCACCACCCAATCAAGCCGCTGGGCCAGATCTTCGGCCTCTGCCCGTTTGCGGCCTTCGATCAGCATGTTTTCGGTCATGTCGAGCACAGTGGCCGTGGCCCCCGGCGCGCGCCCCAGGAAACGGAACGCAACATCGCCGGTGCCGCCCGCGACATCCAGCAGGGCCTGCCCTTTGCGCGGGGCCAGCCAATCCATCATCGCGTCTTTCCAAAGCCGATGCACACCGCCCGACATCACATCGTTCATCACATCGTATTTTGAGGCCACACGGGAGAAGACCCCATGCACCATGCCCGCCTTTGCACCTTCGTCCACCGTCTGAAAGCCGAAATGCGTGGTCTTTTCGTCGCTCTTGGTCATGAGGTCTTGCCGTCCTTCGCTTTGCATCTCTTTATAGGCCGCCCACGCGGCGCTGCAATGCGCGCTTCTGTCCAAAGGTCTCTGATGCCCGAATTGCCCGAAGTAGAAACTGTCCGACGCGGGCTTGAACCGGCGATGACGGGCCAGGTGATTACCCTCGCACAGGTCAATCGTCCCGATCTGCGCTGGCCCTTCCCCCCGAGGATGGCCGAGCGGCTGACAGGCCAACCCGTGCTGGGCTTGCGCCGCAGGTCGAAATACATCCTTGCGGATCTGCAATCGGGTGAAACCTTGCTGATCCATCTGGGCATGTCAGGGCGGATGCTGATCTCCGGAATGCAGCTTGGGGCGTTTCATCATGACCATCCCGCCCCGGCCAAGCATGATCATGTGGTTCTAGACATGTCGAACGGCGCGCGGATCACCTTCAATGACCCGCGTCGCTTTGGCGCGATGGACCTTTTGACCACGGCCACAGCCTCTGCGCATCCGCTGCTGGCACCGATCGGACCGGAACCTTTTGGCAATGCCTTCAACGAACCCTATCTGATTGAGCGGCTGAAAGGCCGGGCGACGCCGATCAAATCCGCACTTCTGGATCAGCGAATCGTTGCGGGTCTGGGCAATATCTATGTGTGTGAAGTGCTTCACCGGGCGGGGATTGACCCGCGAAGGCTAGCCGGGCGGATTTCTGCAAGCCGGGTCGGCGGTCTGGTGCCGCTTATCCGCGAGGTGCTTGCCGAGGCGATCGAGGCGGGGGGATCCTCACTGCGTGATTTTCGGCAGGCAGATGGGGAGTTGGGCTATTTTCAGCATAATTTCAAAGCCTATGGCCGCGAGGGCGAAGCCTGTACCAGCCCAGGCTGCCAAGGCCAGATCGGACGCATCGTTCAATCCGGAAGATCGACCTTCTTCTGCACAAACTGTCAGAGATGACTTGATCCCCCGGCATGGGCTGCTACAGAGTCGCCGTTGGAACCCAGCCAAAGGAACCGGTCATGGCCTATGAAACGCTGATCGTCGAAATCGAAGATTATGTCGCGCTGATAAAGCTGAACCGGCCCGAGGCGCTGAATGCGCTGAACGCCAAGCTGTTGGGAGAGTTGACCTCTGTCCTTGCTGCCGCCGATGAAAACGACAAGGTGCGCTGCATCATCATTACCGGGTCCGAAAAGGCTTTTGCCGCCGGGGCGGATATCAAGGAAATGGCGGAGTTGAATTTCGTCGATACCTTTGGCCGCGATCTCTTTGCCGAAGAGGGCGAAAAGATCATGCGGGTGCGCAAGCCGATCATCGCCGCCGTTGCGGGCTATGCTTTGGGCGGTGGCTGTGAACTTGCGATGCTATGCGATTTCATCATCGCCGCGGATAATGCGAAGTTTGGTCAGCCCGAGATCAATTTGGGCGTGATCGCAGGGCTTGGGGGCACGCAGCGCCTGACGCGTTTCGTTGGCAAATCCAAAGCCATGGACATGCATCTGACGGGACGCAACATGGATGCCGCCGAGGCCGAACGTTGCGGCCTTGTCTCGCGCGTTGTGCCTGCGAAATCCCTGATCGAAGAGGCCAAGAAAGCCGCCGTGAAGATCACCGAGAAATCCATGCTCACGGCGATGGCTGCCAAAGAAGCCGTGAACCGCAGCTACGAGACCACCCTGCGCGAAGGCCTGCTGTTTGAACGTCGGATGTTCCACTCCCTGTTTGCGACCGAAGACCAGAAAGAGGGCATGGCCGCCTTCCTCGAAAAGCGCACCCCACAGTTCCGCGACAGATAAGACAATATCCACGTCCGATTGCCGAATTTGCCCTTCCCTTTTGCGCAAGCTTGGCCTATACGCCGCCCTTGAAATGCGCGTGGGCCCGCTTAAGGCAAGAATCTATTCCACTGATATGGGTGGGGGTCTTGGGTCTATTGTGCAAAGCATCAACGCGACCCAGACATAACAACTCGATCAAGACCGAATAGGAATTCTGACCCATGGCAAATACGCCCCAGTCCAAAAAGCGCGCGCGTCAATCCGAAGCCCGCAACGAAATCAACAAAGCGCGCCGTTCGCGCATCCGCACTTTCCTGCGCAAGGTAGAAGAGGCGATTGCTTCGGGCGATCAGGCTGTTGCCTCCGCCGCTTTGGTGGCTGTGCAGCCGGAACTGGCGCGTGGTGTGACCAAGGGCGTCATGCACAAAAACACCGTTGCCCGCAAAATGTCGCGCCTGTCGTCGCGCGTGAAGGCTCTGGGCGCAGCTTCCGCCTGATTTTTCAAAGACTTAAGAATTCGTTAAGGGCACATCTTGGATGTGCCCTTTTTCGTTTTGCCCCACCGAAGATCCCGTCGAGCGTTGCCAATTTGCACAGGCCTCAGATTCGGTTCTTCCAAACATGTGTCAACATCGAAGTTAAGTTGCAGCGCCCCGGCGGGGGTTGCTACGGTCTAAAGGCGATTCACTTCGTCCTGGGGGACAAGACGTGGCCGCGCCCTGAACGGAAAAGATTTTGTGTGTGCCGCTGTTTGGCGGGTTCTTTTCGTGTGGTGCGTGATCCTGTGTGACGTTGCCGTGCTAGGTAACGGAACAAAAACAAGACCTTGGCAAGGCAGCCTTCTGCTTTGCCCTGTATTTTGTTTTGCTTGGGCGGCGGTGCCATATGGGTGCCGCAGGCAAGGATGATCTGTGTGTCGCAAGCCGCCACCCCGAGAATCGGGGGGCAGAAAGCAGACGATGGGCAGGTTTCGGGAATGACGAACGACAATTGGGTTGAAATGCGCGAAGAGCTGCAAAAGCGCATTGGCAAGGATAACTACATCACATGGATCGAGCCATTGAAGCTTGCGCATGTGACCGAGGGGGTGGCGCGATTCTCTGTCCCGACGAGCTTTTTCGGCGACTGGGTGTCGCGCAATTTTTCCGACCATATTCTGCGCCAGTTCAACCAGTCAGGCACGACTGTTGACCGGCTGGAGTTTGTGACGGCCAAGCGTGCGCCCAAAGCGCAGTCCCGAATCTCGGACAGCGCTGAGCCCGCAAAACCCGCCCGCGCCCCGCGCGCCCGCGCCACTTCGGATGAGGATGTGCCCGGTGCGCCGCTTGACCCGCGCTTCACATTTGACAGTTTCGTTGTCGGCAAACCGAATGAATTGGCCCATGCCGCCGCCCGCCGGGTGGCCGAGGGTGGCCCTGTGACCTTCAACCCGCTGTTTCTCTATGGCGGCGTGGGCTTGGGCAAAACCCACCTGATGCACGCCATCGCGCATGATCTGCAACAGCGCCAGCCGGAGTTGCGGGTGCTTTATCTTTCGGCCGAACAGTTCATGTACCGTTTTGTTCAGGCGCTGCGCGAACGTCAGGTCATGGATTTCAAAGAGCTGTTCCGCTCCGTCGATGTGCTGATGGTGGATGATGTTCAGTTCATCGCCGGCAAGGACAGCACGCAAGAAGAATTCTTCCACACGTTCAACGCGCTGGTTGACCAGAACAAACAGATCGTGATCTCTGCCGACCGCGCGCCGGGTGAAATCAAGGGCCTTGAAGAGCGGATCAAAAGCCGTCTGCAATGTGGTCTGGTCGTGGATCTACATCCGACCGATTATGAATTGCGCCTTGGCGTGCTTCAACAAAAGGCCGAGGTTTATCACAGCCAATACAAAGGCTTGGTGATTGCCAATGGCGTTCTGGAATTCCTCGCGCATCGCATTTCCACCAATGTGCGGGTTCTGGAAGGCGCATTGACCCGGCTTTTCGCCTTCGCCAGCCTTGTGGGCAAGGAAATCACGCTGGATCTGACGCAGGACTGCCTTGCCGATATTCTGCGCGCCTCGGATCGCAAGATCACGATTGAGGAAATTCAGCGCAAAGTGGCTGAACATTACAACATCCGCCTCTCTGATATGATCGGCCCCAAGCGGGTGCGGACGATCGCACGGCCCCGGCAGATCGCGATGTATCTTTCCAAGCAGTTGACCTCGCGCAGTTTGCCGGAAATCGGCCGTCGCTTTGGCGGGCGCGATCACACGACGATCATGCATGGCGTCAAGAAGATCGAAGAGCTGACAGCCACAGATTCGCAGCTTTCCGACGACCTTCAGATGCTCAAGCGTCTGCTTCAGGGCTAACGCCGCAAGCCCATTTTGCAGCCTCCGCCCTTTGTTGGAAATCGACAAGGGGCGGGGGCTGTGGTGGGCAAGACTGTCACGCAGTGATTTCAGATGGGTTTTGCGTCTTGCACGCCGGTTTGCCACCGCTTAACCCTTGTGAAACGAGCGAATTCCGCTAACTTCGAGGTCCCCGACAGGGGGGCGGCCAAGGGGACTGAAAATGAAGATCAGCATCGAACGCGGAACGCTTTTGAAAGCGGTCAGTCAGGCGCAATCGGTTGTGGAACGGCGCAATACGATTCCGATCCTTGCCAATGTTCTGATCGAGGCCGAGGGCGACACCGTCAGCTTCCGCGCGACCGATCTGGATATCGAGGTGGTCGACAAAGCCCCCGCCGTGGTGGAACGCCCCGGTGCCACAACCGTTTCCGCCGTGATGCTGCATGAGATCGTGCGCAAGCTGCCCGATGGGGCTTTGATCAACCTGTCGGAAGACGCCGCCTCAGGTCGCCTGACCGTTGCGGCGGGCCGGTCGACTTTCAGCCTCGCCACGCTGCCGCGCGAAGATTTCCCGGTGATGGCAAGCTCTGAATATTCGTCGAATTTCGCGGCCAAGGCGCCCGAACTGCGCCGTCTGTTCGACAAGGCGAAATTCGCAATCTCCACCGAAGAGACCCGCTATTACCTGAACGGCGTCTATATGCATGTCTCTACCGGCGAGGATGGCCCGGTTCTGCGCTGCGTCGCAACCGATGGCCACCGTCTTGCCCGGATCGACACCGGACTGCCGGACGGGGCGCAGGGGATGCCCGGCGTCATCGTGCCCCGAAAGACCGTGAACGAGTTGCGCAAGCTTCTGGATGACGATGACGCAATGATTGCGGTCTCGGTCTCGGAAACCAAGGTCCGCTTTGCAACGCCTGCGATTTCGCTGACCTCCAAAGTAATCGATGGAACTTTCCCTGATTACACCCGCGTCATTCCGATGGGCAACACCCGCCGGCTGGAGGTGGACGCCTCTGAATTCGCCAAGGCGGTGGACCGTGTTGCAACGGTTTCCTCTGAACGCAGCCGCGCGGTGAAACTGTCGCTGGATGAAGATCGGCTTGTCCTGTCGGTCAATGCCCCCGACAGCGGTGCGGCCGAAGAAGAACTGGCCGTCGCCTATGCCGATGAGCGGCTTGAGATTGGCTTCAATGCGAAATACCTGTTGGAGATTGCCAGTCAGGTGGACCGTGAAAACGCCGTGTTCCTGTTCAATTCCTCGGGCGATCCGACCTTGATGCGTGAAGGCAATGACACCTCGGCGATTTACGTCGTCATGCCGATGCGTGTCTGATTCGGGCGCATTTGACAGGGGCGAATCTGATGGGGCGCCCTTTGCCGGATTGCCCAGCATCCCGAAAGGGTTGGGATGACAGCCCTGACGATCTCTGAGCTCGTGCTCTCCCATTTTCGCAGCCACAAGGCGGCGCAGCTTGCCTTTGATGGCCGCCCCGTTGCGGTTTACGGCCCCAATGGCGCGGGCAAGACCAATATTCTTGAGGCGGTTTCTCTTTTGTCGCCGGGTCGGGGCCTGCGCCGGGCCAGCGGCGAAGAGCTTTCCCGGCAACCCGAGGCGCTTGGTTGGAAAATTCGCGCCCGGATCAATGGGTTCGGCACCGCGCATGAGGTGGAGACCTGGGCCGAACCCGGCCAAAGCCGCCAAGTCCGGATTGATGACAAGGCTGCACCGCAGGTCGCTTTGGCGCGGATCACCCGGCTTGTGTGGCTCGTGCCCTCCATGGATCGGCTGTGGATAGAGGCGGCGGAAGGGCGACGGCGCTTTCTTGACCGCATGACGCTTAGCTTTGTGCCAGACCATGCCCAAGCCGTTCTGACCTATGAAAAAGCCATGCGGGACCGCAACCGATTGCTGCGCGATCAGATCCGCGATGATCATTGGTACGGCGCGCTGGAAAGCCAGATGGCCGAAGCCGGCGCACAGATCGTCGAAAACCGTCATCTGGCGCTGGCGCGGTTGCAAGCCGCGCAAGACGATGCCGAAACCGCTTTTCCGCGCGCTGATCTGGCGCTGATCTCGGCGCAAGACGGGGAGGCCCCGGATCTAGCCACAGCGCTTGCCGAAAGCCGCCGTCGCGATATGGCCGCGGGGCGCAGCCTTGTGGGCCCCCACCGCGCCGATCTGGCCGCAACCTTTGCGCCAAAAGCCATGCCGGCCGCGCAATGTTCCACCGGAGAGCAGAAAGCCCTTCTGATCAGCCTGATCCTAGCCAATGCCCGCGCGATTGCATCCGACCTCGGGGCCGCCCCGATCCTTCTGCTCGATGAGGTCGCAGCCCATCTTGACGCCAGCCGACGCAGCGCGCTTTATGACGAGCTTGCCGCCCTTCGCGCGCAAGCCATCATGACCGGAACAGGGGCAGAGCTTTTTGAAACGCTGGGGCACCGGGCGCAGTATTTTGAGATCAGCGACGACAGGGG
>JAQWYA010000134.1 GCA_029254215.1 Pseudorhodobacter sp.
CGTTCCCGACAGCGAGGGCTGAAACCGCACGCCTTGCTTCTCCATCCATGGCAGGCAGGATTCGGAGGACCGGATCGCGAGGCGGGCCAGCCCTTCGTCTGTCTGGCCTTTGGTCACGCGCAACAGGTCGTCGTAATATTCCTCTTCGCCATAGGTGTCGGTCAGGACCGATAGCGGGCCACCATGCATACAGCGAAAGTTGCGGGTATGGCGGGAATTGCCGCCCCGATAATCCTTGGGCGCGCCTTCCAGTACGATCACGCTGGCCCCTGTTTCGGCGGCCTCAATCGCGGCACAAAGGGCGGCGTTGCCTCCGCCCACAACCACAAGATCCCATAGTTTGTCGTTCGAACTCATAGCCCCGATCCTCCGGGATAGGTTTCGGCAAGCACATTGCCGTCCGAGCGCAACTGGCGCAGACGGATCGCATGAGCCGCATTGATATGTTTGCGCATCAGCGCTTCGGCGGCGTCCGCATCGCGGGCATGAAGGGCGGCCAGCACCGCCTCATGTTCCGCTTGGGCATCCGTGATCCGACCCGCGATCCCCATGGTGGAGGGGCCAAGGATCAGCATCGTCTTTTCCAGCGCCTGCACCGCATCCAGCAAAAAGCGGTTGCGCGCGGCATCCAGAAGCGTGCGGTGAAACTGCCGGTTCAGATCGAAAAGCCGCCCGACATCGCTTTGCGCCCCCGCCATTTCCGCAGAAATCGCGTCAAGTTCCGACCGTTCCACATCTGACGCCACACGGGCCGCCAATCGGGCCGCCGTCCCTTCAAGGACGCAGCGCATTTCATAAAGCTCGGTGACTTCGGGATAGGTCAGGCGGCGGATGCTGGCCCCAACCCGCGGCACATGCACGACAAGCCCGTCCGCCTCCAGCGCCCGGATTGCTTCGCGCACCGGAGTGCGGCTGATGCCAAGGCGGGTTGCCAGCTCCGTTTCGGTCAGGCGGCCGCCGGGCGGCAACGCGCCAGAGCGGATCTCGGCGATGAGACGCAGGTAGGCATCCTGGCCCTGACTGAGATCACGGATTGGGGTCGCGGTTTCGGTCACACGGAACTCCGAACTTGCATTATGCATCCAGTTGCATACAGTAGGATGCAATCTTAGTCAACGAAAGTACAGCGCCATGTCCGGCCTTGCCTCTTTTTCGCCTGCGAGCCGCACGGCGGGAACGCTCCTCTTGGCCGTGGTGGGGACAGTGATTTTCTCAGCCACGGGTTTGCCGCTGCCGTTTTTGTTCGGCCCGATGCTGGCCTGCCTGATCGCGGCCCTTGCGGGGGCACCCTTGCGCGGCACCGGTCAGGTGGCGGTTGGCGCGCGGACGATTCTGGGCGTGGCGGTCGGGGCCTCCATCACGCCTGACCTTTTGGGGACATTGCCGCAGATGGCGCTGTCTGTTGCGCTGATCCCGATCTACATCCTGCTGATCGGGCTGATCGGGGTGCCGTTCTTCCGGCGTATCTGCGGGTTTGACCCGATCACCTCCTATTACGCGGCGATGCCGGGCGGTTTGCAGGATATGGTGATCTTCGGAAAAGAGGCCGGGGCCGACGCTCGCGCCCTGTCGCTGATCCACGCCACGCGCGTTCTGATCATCGTGACGGTTGCCCCCATTCTGATGACCAAAGTGTTTGATACGCCGCTCAGTCATCCGGTGGGTGCCCCGATCGGGGATGTGCCATGGCAAGAACTCGCTCTGATGGTCGTGGCCGCGATTGTCGGCTGGAAGGGCGGTGAGAGGATTGGCTTGTTCGGCGCCTCAATCCTTGGTCCGATGATCGTGACGGCTGCGCTGTCGCTTGCGGGGCTGATCCACCTGCGCCCACCAGCCGAGGCGATCCTCGCCTCGCAATTCTTCATCGGGATCGGCATCGGCGTGGGCTATGTTGGCGTGACCTTGGCCGAATTGCGCAAGGATGTGCTGGCGGGGCTGGCCTTTGTGATCTTGCTCGCGATCCTCGCCGTTGTTTTCACCGAGATCGTTGTCCTCAGCGGACTGGCCGGCCCGATTGAAGGCTTTTTGGCCTTCGCGCCGGGTGGACAGGCCGAAATGACGGTGCTGGCCATCGTTGCCGGGGCGGATCTTGGCTATGTCATCACCCACCACCTGACCCGGATCTTGATTGTCATCACAGGCGCGCCCATCGTGGCCAAATTGCTGAAACTGCGCGACCAAAAAGGAAAACAGGGATGAGCTTTACCACACGGCCCGAGTTGAAGGGCACTTATGGCATGGTCGCCTCGACCCATTGGCTGGCAAGCGCCGTGGGGATGCGGCTGTTGGAGCGCGGCGGGAACGCCTATGACGCCGGGGCCGCAATGGGCTTTGTGCTGCATGTGGTGGAACCCCATCTGAACGGCCCCTTCGGCGATATGCCCGCGCTGATCCGGCCCGCAGATGCCGCTGCGCCCACCGTTGTCTGCGGTCAAGGCACCGCCCCTGCCGGGGCAACGATTGACCATTACCACAGCGAAGGTCTGACCCTGATCCCCGGCTCTGGCTTGCTGGCCACCGTCATTCCGGGGGCGTTTGACGCCTGGATGCTGATCCTGCGCGATCATGGCAAACTGCCGCTGCGCGATGTTCTGGAACCGGCCATCCATTATGCCCGCGCGGGGCATCCGATCTTGCCGCGCGCGGCGGCGACAATCGCCGGGCTGGCCGATTTCTTTCGGACGGAATGGCCGACCTCGGCGCAGACTTGGCTGCCCGGCGGCAATGCGCCCGTTGCCGACACGCTGTTTTGCAATCCCGCCCTTGCCGATATGTGGGAGCGTCTTTTGACCGAGGTGGAGGCCGAGACAAGCCGAACCGCCCAAATCGACGCCGCGCGCCGGATCTTTTCGCAAGGCTTCATCGCCGAGGCGATCGACGGCTATCTGCGCGATGCCTGTGTGATGGATGCCGCAGGCGGGCGGCGCAAGGGGGTCCTGACCGGGCAGGACATGGCGACCTGGCAGGCCAGCTATGAGGCCCCGCTGTCGACCACCACGCAAGGCCTGACCGTCTGGAAGGCTGGCGGCTGGAGCCAGGGGCCAAGCCTTTTGCAAACGCTCAACATCCTTGACGGGATCGACATTGACCCCACCGACACGGCTGGCTTTGCCCATGTGGTGACCGAGGCGCTGAAGCTTTCCATGGCCGACCGAGAGGCCTATTACGGCGACCCGGCCTTTCACGATCTGCCGATGGATCATTTGCTGTCCAAGGACTATGCCGTCCAGCGCCGCGCCCAGATCGGGCCGATGGCCAGCGACACGCTGCGCCCCGGTGCGATCCCCGGCTATGAAGCTTGGGCCGAGGCAGCGATCGCCCGGTCTAAGGTGCAAAACATCCCCGGCCCGTCCATGGGCGCCGGAGAGCCGACAATGGCCCATCTGACAGAGCGGCGCGGTGATACCGTCCATATCGATGTGGTGGACCGTTGGGGTAACATGATTTCGGCCACGCCTTCGGGCGGGTGGCTGCAATCCTCGCCGGTTATTCCGGGGCTTGGAGTGCCGCTGAATTCGCGCGCCCAGATGTTTTGGCTGAAAGAGGGGCTTGCGACCTCGCTGACGCCGGGGGCTCGGCCCCGCACCACCCTTTCGCCGTCGATGTCAGAACATGAAAACGGCACGCGCATGGCCTTTGGTACCCCCGGCGGCGACCAACAGGACCAGTGGCAGACGATCTTCCTGATGCGCCTTTTGCATCAGAGCCTCAACCTGCAAGCGGCCATCGACGCGCCGTTGTTCCATACCGCGCATCTTCAGGCCTCGTTCTACCCGCGAAATCTGCGCCCCGCCCATCTGACCATCGAACCTTCCGCCGGGGCCGAGGCGATTGCCGCCCTCACAACGCGCGGCCACCGGGTCGAGGTGTCGGACCCGTGGGCGATTGGGCGTCTGTCGGCCGTGTCTCGTCAGGCTGACGGGCTGCTGCGCGGGGCGGCAACACCGCGTCTGATGCAGGCCTACGCCATCGGTCGCTAAGGCATTAATGAATCAGATTCACGAATGGGGCAAAAAATAGTGTTTGCCCGGAGGTGACAGTTCTGCAACCCTAAGTCTTGGTCGAAAAGAGCCTTGATCCTTGGGGTGAATGGCACGGAGGAGCCGGCCCCCCTTGCAGACCTGAAACAGGCTGATTGGGGCTGACTGAAGTTTTCAAAAGGGAGAGATACAAATGACCATCAAGTCAAAAATGATCGGCATGATCGCGGGCGGCGTGACAGCGCTGGCCGGATCGGTCGCCTCGGCACAGGATCTGGCCGGGAAAACGGTAGAGTTCGTGATTCCCTTCTCGGAATCCGGTGGCTCTGCACGTTGGGCAAACTTCTATGCGCCGCTGCTGAGCGAAGCGCTGCCGGGCAACCCCACGGTGGTTGTGCGCTATCGTCCGGGTGCAGGGTCCACCGAAGGGGCCAACTGGTTCCAGGAGCAAACCACGAATGACGGCACGCTGGTTTTCGGCACCTCCGGCTCCACGCAGTTCCCCTATCTTCTGGGCGATCCGCGCGTTCGCTATGAATATGCCGATTGGCAGCCGGTTCTCGCATCGGGCACGGGCGGCGTTGTGTTCTTGCCGCCAGACCTCGGCGCAAAGTTCGACGGCGATTTCGACGATCTGAAGGAAGAGTTCTTCCTTTACGGCTCGCAGGGCGCCACCACGCTTGACCTCGTGCCGCTTCTGGCCTTCCAGATGCTGGGCCTTCAGGTTGACCCCGTGTTCGGGATCGAAGGCCGCGGCGATGGCCGTCTGATGTTTGAGCGTGGCGAAGCCAACATCGACTACCAGACCTCGTCTGCCTATCTCAAAAGCGTTGTTCCGCTGATCGAACAGGGTCTGGCCGTGCCGGCCTTCACCTTCGGCTCGCTGGACGAAAACGGTGTGATCGCCCGCGACCCGACCTTCCCGGATCTGCCGAGCTTCCGCGAAGTCTGTGAAGCGACCGCCGCCTGTGAAGTCGATGGCGTGGCATGGGATGCATGGAAAGCCTTCTTCATCTCGGGCTTTGCTGCGCAGAAAATGGTCTATCTGCCGGGTTCCGCCCCGCAGGAAGTCGTTGATATGTATGCGCAGGCGTTCCGCGACATCATCGCCCGTCCTGACTTCATGCAGCTTGCTGCTGCAGAACTGGGCGTCTACCCGCAGCTGACCGGCGAGGCTGGCAAAAGCGCATCCGATCAGGCGACCAAAGTCACCCCCGAGGCAAAAGCCTTTGTGCTTGACTGGCTGAAAGAAGCTTACGGCGTTTCGATGCAGTAACGACCTTGCCCTTGCCCCGCCACAGCGCGGGGCAAGGGACCAAACTGCTCCTTCTGCCCCGGGAATACCGACATGGATATTTTTCTGACCGCCCTGCCCGCGCTGGGTGAGGCTCTTTCGCTTATTTTCCACCCTCAACAGCTGATGTTTCTGGTTGCGGGCGTGCTGCTTGGGCTGTCGATCGGCGTGCTGCCCGGATTGGGTGGCATCGCGGGGTTGAGCCTTGTTCTGCCCTTCATGTTCGGGATGGAGCCGGTCTCGGGGTTGGCGCTGATGGTCGGTCTGATTGCCGTGATCCCGACCTCGGATACGTTTTCTTCGGTGCTTCTGGGCATTCCCGGATCTTCTGCCTCGCAGGCGACGGTTCTTGACGGCTTTCCCCTTGCCAAGAAAGGGCAGGCAGCGCGGGCCCTGTCGGCGGCCTTCATGGCATCGCTTTTCGGGGGGCTTCTGGGCGCATTCGTACTGACCTGCTTTATCTTTGTCGCGCGTCCGCTCATCCTTGCTTTCGGCCTTCCCGAAATGCTGATGATCACCATTCTGGGCCTGTCGATGGTCGCCATTCTGGCGGGGCGCGTGCCGCTCAAAGGCGTTGTTGCCGCCGGAACGGGCCTGATGGCAGGCACAATCGGTGCGGCTGGCGCGGGTGGATCGCTGCGCATGTCTACCTATGACATTCCCTATCTTGTCGATGGTTTGCAGCTCGTCATCGTCGGCCTTGGCATCTATGCCATTCCGGAAATCGTCTCGCTTCTGCGTCAGGACAAGCCGATCTCCAACTCCGGTCAGTTGGGCGCGGGCTGGATGCAGGGCATCAAGGACTGGTGGCAGAACATCTGGCTTTCGACGCGATCCGCGCTGATCGGCGTCACCGTGGGGATCATCCCCGGCCTTGGCGGTTCCGTTGTGGACTGGATCGCTTACGGTTTTGCCGTGCAAAGTGCCAAGAACCGCGAGAACTTCGGTCAGGGCGACATTCGAGGCGTGATCGCGCCGGAATCCTCCAACAACGCCAAAGAGGGCGGCGGTCTGGTGCCCACCCTGATCTTCGGCATTCCCGGCTCGGGGTCGATGGCGGTGTTTCTGGGCGGGCTTGCGCTGCTGGGGCTTTCGCCGGGGCCGCATATGGTGCGGCAGGATCTGTCCACCACCTATACAATCGTCTGGTCGCTGGCCCTTGCCAACGTGATCGGGGCGGGCCTGTGTATCGTGCTGTCCAAGCATATCGCAAAGCTGACGACGATCCGCTTCACGCTGCTGGCCCCCTATCTTTTCATGCTGATCGCCTTTGCCGCCTTCCAGTCGCGCCAATCCACGGGCGATCTGGTGGCCCTGATTGCCATCGGCTTTCTGGGCATCCTGCTGCGCCGGTTTGACTATTCGCGCCCGGCCTTCCTGATCGGCTTCGTTCTGTCCGGACAGGCGGAGGGTTTTGCCAATATGGCCAACCAGATTGCAATGTCGCGCTTCCGCCGCAGCTGGGAGGCAGGGTTCGACTATATCTTCACCCCGCTTTCCATCGGCATTCTGGTGCTGACCGTGCTGTCGATCTGGGTGGGCATCAAGCAATCCAAGAACATCCGCGAAAACATCGAAGCCCCCACGGGTGCCAAGCGCGCCCCTGTGATCTTCCTCCTGTGCATCACCGCCTATATCGCGATTTCAGTCGTGGATGCGTCGATGATCACCCGGTTCGGCGACAAGGTCTTCCCGCTGACGGTTGGTATCGTGACGCTTGCGGGCTGTCTTGCGCTGCTGATCCGGATGCGGCGCAACCCTGAAACCGACGAGGTGTTCATCGACCTCGAAGCCGGGGGCGAGGATTCTCGTGCGCCTCAAGGGCTTTGGGCCACGATGGCATGGTTCATGGGCCTTCTGCTTTTGACCTTCGTCTTCGGGCTGGTCATCGCGCTTGGGATCTTCTTGACCCTGTTCTTCCATGTTCGGGGCGGCCTGAGCTGGCTGAAAAGCCTCGTCTTCATGGCAGGGGGGCTGGCGTTCATCCTGTTCCTCGCCTGGGTTCTGGGGCGTGATTTCCCGCCGGGCCTGCTGCAATCCTTCACCAATCTTCCGTGGCCTTTGACATGACACAAACTGCAATTCCTTACCTTTTCATGCGGGGCGGCTCGTCTCGTGGCCCTTACTTCCGGCGGTCCGATCTGCCGGAGGATCTGGAGACGCTGGCAAAGGTCCTGATCGAGGTGGTTGGCGCAGGCCACCCCTACAATATCGACGGGGTCGGCGGTGGTACGGCGGTGACGACCAAGGTCGCGATGCTGTCGGCTTCAACCGAGGAAGGCGTTGACGTTGACTACTTCTTTGGTCAGGTCGGCGTCACCGAACGCGAGGTCGATTTCGGGCCAACCTGCGGCAATATCCTTGTTGGGGTTGGCCCTGCGGCGCTTGAAATGGGCCTTGTACCGATCACGGGCGAGGTCACCACGCTGACGATCCGCGCGGTGAACACGGGCGCGCTGGTGGAAGCGGTTGTGCAAACGCCGGGGGGGCGCGTGAACTACACCGGAAATGTCGCGATTGATGGCGTTCCCGGCGTGGCGGCCCCGGTGGGTGTCAGCTTTCTGGGCGTGGTCGGAACAAGCTGCGGATCCATGATGCCCACAGGCAATCTTCGCGATACGATCAACGGCGTCGAGGTGACTTGCATGGATGTCGCCATGCCGATGATGATCGCGCGGGCCGACGCTTTTGGGCTGACGGGCTATGAAACTGCCGCAGAACTCGACGCCAATACCGAACTTTTTGCTCGGATGGAGGCTATTCGCCTGATCGCAGGAGAGAAGATGGGGCTGGGGGATGTGACCCGCTCGGTCACGCCCAAGATCGGCTTGCTGGCCCGGCCCCGCGCGGGTGGTGCCATTTCCTGCCGCTATTTCATGCCGTGGAAAACACATCCGACAATGGCGGTGACGGGGTCGCAATGTATTGCGGCCTGTGCCTTGACGCCGGGCACCGTGGCCGATGGGCTTGCCGATTTGCCAAAGGGAAGCCCCGCGCTGATCGCGGTGGAACATCCTTTGGGCAGCATCGAAGTGACGGTGGATTACCGCGAAACCCCCGAGGGTATCACGGTGAAATCGGCTGGCCTGATCCGCACCGCGCGCATGATCGCGCGGGGTGAGGTGATGGTGAATGCCGAAATCTGGGCGGGCTGACGGCCCTCGCCCTCCGCTTTGCAACGGCCAACCTGCCACCAAGACCCGCCCATGTTTTCAGCCCACGGAGGCCCCGTGCCAAAGACCTATGACCAACTCGCCGCAAGCTTCCTGAATGAGGGCATCACGACCTGCTTTGCCCTTCTGGGGGATGCCAACATGAATTGGGCCACGCGGCTTGCGGATGGTGGTTGCCGGATGATCTATGTCCGGCACGAACATTGCGCGGTGGCGGCAGCAATGGCCTATGCGCGCAAAACGGGCGAAGTGGGTGTCGCCACCACAACCTGCGGCCCCGGCCTTACCCAGACAATCACCGCGCTTCCGGCAGCGGTGCGGGCCTCACTTCCCTTGGTGATCTTTGCGGGCGAGGCCCCGCTGGGCAAGGGGTGGTACAATCAGGCGATTGATCAGGGCCCGATCATCACCGCAACCGGGGCCGCCTATCACAGCCTGCATCACCCCGCGCGGATGCCAACGCAGATCCGCGATGCCTTCTTGCAGGCGCGACGCGAACGGCGCCCCGTGGTTTTGGGCGTTCCGTTCGACCTGCAAGACGCGGATTGGGCAGGCCCCTCGGCCCTTCCCACGCCCTCCCTTCAGATGATGCCCGCGGTTGGGCCGATCCCGCCAAACCCCGCCGATATTGCCCGCGCCGCTGAACTGATCGCCCGGTCCCGGCGGATCGTGATCATGGCAGGCCTTGGGGCCACCCATGCCGCCACCGAGGCAATGGCCCTTGCCACCCAACTTGACGCCCTTCTTTCCACCAGCCTGCCCGCCCGAGGCCTTTTCACCGATGACCCTTTCAGCATTGGGATCGCCGGGGGGTTTTCCAGCGACATCGCCCGCGATCTTTTTGCTGAGGCCGATCTGGTGATCGCCGCAGGGTGCAGCCTGTCTCATCATAACGCCGATGGGGGCAAGCTGTTCGGCAAGGCGCATGTGCTTCAGATCGACACGGCCCCGACGACGCTTTCCCAAGGGCGGGTTGCGGCACAAAGCCATATCCGCGCCGATGCGGCCCTTGGCCTCATGGCGCTGGCACAGGCTGTCCCGGCCCGCGCACCCGAATGGCGCAGCGCAGAACTGGCGCAAAAGATCGCCACCACCGCCTTTGATGCCACCCCGCGCCAGCCGGAACCCGGCCTGCATGACCCCCGCGATGTGGTTGCAGCGCTTGAATCGGCCCTGCCCCCTGATTGGGAGATGGTCAACTCTTCCGGGCATTGCTCCTATTACTTTGCGCATATGCCGTCCCGGCCCTATGCGCGCTTCCTGACGATCCGGGAGTTCGGGGCCATCGGCAACGGGATCGCCTTTGCCATGGGGGTGGCCGCGGCGCGCCCCGATAGCACGGTTGTGCTTTTTGATGGCGATGGCAGCGTGATGATGCATGTGCAAGAGCTGGAAACGATGCGCCGTCACGGGCTCAATATCGTGATCTGCGTCCTGAATGATGGGGCTTACGGGTCAGAGATTCACAAGCTGCGCGCCGAGGGGCTTTCGGATGCGGGCGCGGTGTTTGGCCGGGTCGATATTGCGGCCATTGCAAAGGGCTTCGGGGCGAACGGCCAACGCGTGACCGATCTGGCAAGCCTTCCTGATCTGGTCGCCAAGGCATCCGGCGTCACGCTTTGGGATTTCCCGATCTCGGACAAGATCGCCTCACCGGTGATGCAGCGCGCCCACCCCGCCAAAGGCACGCATTGAACCGCGCTTTCAGACAGCGTCCGCGCGGGCGCCGGCATCCCCCGGCGTTACGCCTCGCCCTCAGCCAATCGCGCAACGATCATATCGCGAAGCTTGCGGGCGGCGTCAGACAGCGGCGCGCCACGGCGGGTGATTATGCCCAACGTGCGGTACATCTCGATATCGCGGAACGGCAGGCCCACCAGATTGCCCTGCGCCATCTGTGCCGTCAGGCTGGGCAGAACCGTGACCGCAGCACCTTGCAGCACAAGCGCCATGGCAAGAGTGGCGTTCTGCACCTCAAACCGCCAGTCAATCTGATCTGCGACCGGGCCAAGGAAGTCGTCGACCATCTTGCGGTTCGTGGATTGGGTGTTGATGCGCACAAAACGCTCCCCCACCAGATCAGACCGCAGAACGGACGCTTGCTTGGCCAGACGATGCCCCGGACCGACCAGAAGATTGTAGGACTCCCGCCGGATCGGCGAGAATTCCAGATCCCAAGGCTGGGCCGCGGTCAGGGTGACGCCGAATTCGGCCTCGCCGCTCAGGACCAGTTCGGTGATACGGCCCGCTGGTTGATCCTGTATCCGCAGGGTGATTTTCGGATGCGCCTCCGAAAAGGCATCAAGCAGCGACGGCAAGTAGAAATGTGCGATGGTGGGCAGACAGGCGAAGGTCAGCTTTTGGCGCTGTTCGCGCCCTTGCATCTGAACGGCGTCATAAGCGTTGGCGAGCGCCTCAAAGCTGCGCCGGGCCACAGGCAAAAGGTCTTGCCCGGCGGCCGTCAGCGATACCTCCCGAGTGGTGCGCAACAAAAGGCGCATGCCCATTTCGGTTTCCAGCTTTCGGATCCGGTGGCTCAGTGCGGTTTGCGACAGGTTGAGGTGTTCCGCCGCACGCACGAAATTGCCCAATTGCGCGATGGTGACAAAGGCCTCAAGTCCAAGGTAATCCACTCTGGTCGGCATGGCTGTCTTGTCCTTCCCTCGGGCCCTTGTCACCGCCTATCTGAATCGAACCAACGTGCAGCACAGGAGGGCGGGCCATTGCTGCCCGTTTCTAACCCATGACCCAGAGCCTTGTAAGCCTGCTTCCGCCGGATGTTGCGGCCCCGATTGTGGCGCTGCTGTTGGGAATGTCCTTTCTGTCGTCGCTGATTACGGTTGCTTTCGGGATCGGCGGCGGCGCGCTTTTGCTGGCGGTGATGGCCGTGACCATGCCCCCCGCCGCGCTGATCCCGGTGCATGGCGTGGTGCAGGTTGGCAGCAATCTGGGCCGCGCCGTGCTTTTTGCCCGTCACACCGTCTGGGCCGCCCTGCCGGGTTTCACCATCGGCTCCGTGATCGGGGTGGCGATTGGCGGCAATATCGTGGTGAGCATTCCGCCATGGCTGGTGCAGGCGGGCGTTGGGCTGTTCATAGTCTGGGCGGTCTTGGCCCGCCCGCCGCAATGGCTGTCCCGTTGGCCGGTGATCACGGGGGCGATCTCCAGCTTTCTGACGATGTTTTTCGGGGCAACGGGCGTTTTCGTGGCGAGCTATTCCAAATCGCTGAAACTGCCGCGCCATCCGCATGTCGCAACCCATGCAACGCTGATGTCCGTCCAACACCTCTTGAAATCCATCACCTTTGCCTTTCTGGGCTTTGCCTTCGCCCCTTGGGCGCCCTTCATCGCGGGGATGATCCTGGCCGGGCTGTTGGGAACCATGGCAGGCAATCTTGTGCTGACCCGCATGTCGGATGCGCGCTTTCACCGGGCGCTGGATATCGTGCTGTTGCTGATCGCCGCGCGGCTGATCTGGTCGGGGCTGCAAACCGGTGTCTTTTCCGCGCCCTGAAAATCAGGCAGTTTCGCGGGCGACAAAGCCATCGGCAATCGCCTCGGCCACAAAAGCATCCAGCGCACCAATCAGCGGGTTTTGCGCGCCGGGCAAAACCATCGCCTGTTCCACCTTTGTCAGCACTCCGGGCAGGATCTGCACCGCCGGATCATCCTTGAAGAACCGCTCCAGCGAGGCGCGCACCCCGGCCACCACATCGCCGCGCCCGTCCCGGAATTCGGCAAAACTGTCGGGCGGGGTGCCCGAGCGTTCCAGCGCCGCATTTTTCAGATTGGCCGTCAGATGCATGTCATAGGCGGAGCCGGTTGAAGTCAGAACCGTTACGCCCGCCCGGTCCACAGCCTCGACATCCATGATCCCACCGCCTGCGCGCACGGCATAGGTCGCCTCGATCGTGTGATAGGGGCGCGTGAAACTGACCGCTTTGGCGCGCAGGGCGTCAACGGCCAGAAAGGCCACATCCCACACATCCTTGCCCGCATCCTGAAAAACCTTGCCCGCGCCTTCATAGATCACGACCTCCATCTCCAGCCCCAAGGCGGCGGCGAGCCTGCGCGCCAAAGCCGGAGAGACGCCACCTAGAACCCCATCCTGAAGCTGCACAAGCGCACGGTTGCCAGTGTTGATCGCGACCCGCAGCTTGGGGCCTGCGGCGACGGCGGAAAGCTCTGGGGTCATGGAAATCTCCTGTTTCAAAGGGGGGGGGGAGGCGCGGCGGATCACCAAACGCCGGGCGAAGGCGCGGGGGCTGTCACAAGCGGCTTAGAATCCGGTCAGCGCGTTCAAAAAGATCGTCCGGTCCGGGGTCTGCCCCGATCTCGGCGATCCGGGCTTGCCAGTCTGCCGTGGCGCTGGCCATACCGTCCGACAGACCAAGGGCCGCGACCGTCTTTGCGACTTCGTGCATTTCAGCGGCGCGGCGGGCGCCGTGAACCATCATGCGCTCCAGATTATACGCGCCCCTCTCACGCCATTTCACGCCGGGATCAGAGGCCTCCAGCGATGAGATCACCTCTTCCTCAACCCCCGCGCGGCGGGCGGCCAGCACGCATTCGGCCGTCAACGCCTCCATCCCCTTGATCATGACAGAGCGAAGCATCTTGATGGATGAGGCGCGGCCCACCGCCTCTCCCATATATTTTGGCCGCATCCCCAGCGCGGTCAGGGCCGCAATACCCGCCTGCGCCTCGGGGCCGGAGACCAGCAATGGCACCAGATGCTGCTTGGGATAGACCGGGGCCATCACCGCCACATCGACATAGCGCCCGCCCGCCGCGCCGATCACCTCGGCGGCTGCGCGCTTGGTGTCCGGAGCACAGGAATTGCAATCGAGCCAGAGTGCGCCGGGCGCAAGGGCCGCAGCCGCCTGCCGGGCAGCCACCAGCGCCTGATCTGCCGTGACCGTCGAAAAGACCACCGGAATGCCCTGCAGAGCCTGCGCCAAACTCTCCACCCCCGTCACACCTGCCGCCGCATAGCGCGCCTGCAAGGCCGCGCGTTGGTCTGCGAACCCGGACTTCAGATCATAGGCGTTGATCCGCGCCGGGCGCGCCTGCCCCCAGCCGGTGACAATCGCATGTCCGGCCTCGCCATAACCGACAAAGGCCACATCGGGGCAGGGATGAGGGTCTGACATTGCGGCTTCCTTTAACGCTGCCTAATCACTTGCAAAGCTTGCATATGGTCTTTGACACCGCCAGCGAAAACCGCCAAAACTCTGCCTGTGCGGCCATGGCCTTTTCTGCTGAAGCAGGCAGGCGCGGCCCGCGTATTCAGATGCCCTCACCTGACGGAGAAGACCATGACTCAGCCGAAAACCGCCCTTGTCATCTCGGCCCATGCCGCCGATTTCGTCTGGCGCTGTGGCGGGGCCATCGCGAAACATGCGGAGCTTGGGTATAACGTCACCGTTCTGTGCCTCTCGTTCGGGGAACGCGGCGAAAGTGCGAAGCTTTGGAAGCAGCCGGGCATGACCTTGCAAAAGGTCAAGGACACCCGCCGCAAAGAGGCCGAGGATGCCGCCAAAGCCCTTGGCGTGCATGATTTGGTCTGCCTCGATCTGGGCGATTACCCGCTGGACATCGGCCGCCCCGAAAAGGACCGCATCGTCGAGGTGATCCGCAAGGTGCAACCCGCCTTCATGCTGAGCCATTCAAAATACGACCCCTATAACACCGACCACATGCACACGACGCAGGTCGCGCTTGAATGTCGGATGATCGCGCAGGCTTGGGGCCATAACCCCGGTGAAAAGGTGCTGGGATCGCCGCAGCTTTACCTCTTTGAACCGCACCAGACAGAGCAGATGGGCTGGAAGCCGGACACGTTCCTCGACATCACCCCGGTCTGGGACAAAAAGCGCGCAGCCATCGAATGCATGCAGGGTCAGGAGCATCTGTGGGAGTATTACACCCGCGTCGCCCAGCAGCGGGCCAATCATTTCAAGCGCAATTCCGGCGGCCAATCAGGCGGGCGTGATTGCAAATATGCCGAAGGGTTTGAATCGATCTTCCCGCGCACGGTTGACGAACTTTAACCCGCAAAGCCTCGCCGCGCCCTGACGGACGGGCCGGACCGGGGCGACCAGAAAGGGCCTCTTATGGCGATCGTCGTTCAGAACTTCCCCCGCGCAACCGCCGAAATCATCGCATCGCTTGCCGAAGCCGGGGTTGCCACTGTTCATGAGGCGCAGGGGCGCCGGGGCTGCCTTGCCTCGCATATGCGGCCCATCTATCGCGGCCCCCGGATCGCGGGCTCTGCGGTCACAATCTCGGCCCCGCCCGGCGACAACTGGATGCTGCATGTCGCGATCGAGCAGGTGAGGCCGGGCGATATCCTGGTGCTTGCCCCAACCTCCCCCTGTGACAACGGCTATTTCGGGGATCTTCTGGCCACATCGGCGCAGGCGCGCGGGTGCCGGGGGCTGATTATTGACGCGGGCGTGCGCGACGTGGCCGAACTGGAGGCGATGGGCTTTCCGGTCTGGTCAAAGGCGATTTCGGCGCAGGGCACGGTCAAAGAAACCCTTGGCTCGGTCAATGTTCCGGTGGTTTGTGCGGGCCAGTTGATTGAGGCGGGCGACGTGATTGTTGCCGATGACGATGGCGTCGTCGTCGTCAAACAGGCCGAGGCAGAGGCCGTCTGCAAAGCCGCCCAAGACCGTGTGGCGCTGGAAGAAGCCAAGCGCAAACGGCTCGCCTCGGGCGAGTTGGGCTTGGATATTTACGCCATGCGCGACCGCCTTGCCGAAAAGGGCCTGAAATATGTCTGACCCGTATCAGGATGGCATTCCGTGCCTCTGGATGCGGGGGGGGACCTCCAAGGCGGCCTGTTTCAACGCCGCAGATCTGCCAAGTGACCCGGCCGCGCGGGATGCGCTGTTGCTGGCGGTCATGGGCTCTCCGGACAGCCGGCAGATTGACGGGATAGGCGGGGCCGACCCGCTGACCTCCAAGGTGGCTGTGCTTTCACCAGCCTCGCGCGCCGATGCCGATGTGGACTATCTGTTCTTGCAGGTTTTCGTCGATCAGCCGCTGGTGTCGGATGCGCAGGGTTGCGGCAATATCCTTGCCGCCGTTGGCCCCGCCGCGATTGAGATGGGCCTGTTTCCCGCGCAACCTGCAGAAACCCCGATCCGCATCCATATGCGCAATACCGGAGAGGTGGCGCTCGCCCGCATCTTCACGCCTGAAGGCCGGGTCTCTTATTCCGGGAAGGCCGCGATTGATGGTGTCCCCGGCAGCCACGCCCCTGTGCCGTTGATGTTCCAGAACACCGAAGGGTCAATGTGCGGCGCACTTTTGCCCAGCGGCAACGCCGTGGATGTCATTGACGGCATCGCCTGCACGCTGATCGACAACGGGATGCCCTGCGTGATTTTGCGCGCGGATGCGATGGGGCTGAGCGGCGCAGAACCGCGCGATGAAATGGATCAGGCCGAGGCCCTCAAGGCGCGGCTGGAAAGCATCCGTCTGCAAGCCGGGCCCTTGATGAACCTTGGCGATGTGACCCATAAATCCGTGCCGAAGATGACGCTGGTCTCTGCGCCCCGGTCTGGGGGTGCGATCAAGACGCTCTCCTTCATTCCGCATCGCTGCCACGCCTCCATCGGGGTGTTTGCCGCCGTGACCGTGGCCACGGCCTGCACCTTGCCCGGCACTCCGGCCGCCGAACTGGCCGTTCTGCCAGCAGATGGTCGCTTTGCCATCGAGCATCCGAGCGGTGCGGCAGAGGTCTTGCTGGAAACCGACGGCGCGGGTCGCGCAACCGGGGCAGGCACCTTGCGCACGGCGCGCAAACTTTTTGCGGGGCGGGTCTTTCCCCGCTGAAACAGACGCAAAACGGCTTGTTCTATTTTCCAGCCGCGGTAGGCTCAGGTCGCAACACCCTTCACCCTGAAGGAGGTGCCAGACAATGGCCACGCACCGCCGTTTCGCTTTGTCAGCCGTTCTGGCGGCCTGTCTGACGCTGGCCCAGCCGCTGGGCGGCCTGTCCATGACGCCCGAGGAAGAGGCCGCCTACACCACGCTTTTCAGCCAGACCCAGCGTGCCCAACAGCTTTTGGCCGACGGCAAGCTGGCCGAGGCCGAACAGATCTTTGCCGCCATTCTTGCGCTGGTGGACGACAAGCTGCCAAATGAACCTCTGACCCGTGCTGCGGCCCTGCACAATCTGGCCGCCGCGCGGGCGGATCTTGGTGATCTCGCCAGTGCCGAGACCCTTGCGCGCGACGCGCTTGTCCTGCGCGACGACCCTGAATACCTCGGGGCGCGGACCAGCACGCAGGCCCTTCTGGCCTCGATCCTGATCGAGCTGCAAGCTTGGGCCGAAGCGCTGTCTTTGATGGATCAAGTCGTGCGTGCGCAATTGCAGTTCCCCGACATGCCGCGCCAGAACCTGATGGCCGATATGTCCATTCTGGCCGTGCTTTACGCCCAGACCGGGGATTTCGCGACCGCAGAGCAGATTTTTGCGCAGTTGGAGCCGCTTTTGCCCGATCTTCCGAAAGAAGCCGCGGTCCCGGTTTTTGCCGGTCTGGGGCGTATGCATTCGCTGGCGGGAAAACCCGATCTGGCCGAGGCCGCTTATCGCAAGGTTCTGGATCTGACGGCGGGCCTTGCTTATGGCGCGGGCTGGCGGCGGCAGGAACAGGCGGTGGCCTTGGGCAATCTGGCCAGCATCCTGCAACGGCAGGGCCGCAACGCCGAAGCCATTCCGATCTTTCGCAAGGCACTGGCCCTGCTGGAGGAAGCAGGTCTCGGCACCGGATTGGCGGCGGCCAATCTTCTGGACGGTCTGGGCAACGCGCTGAAAGACGGTGGCGATTTTGGCGAGGCCTGGCAGTTTCAGCGGCTGGCGCTGCAAAACCGGTTCGACGCTTTGCCGCCCGGCTCACCGCTTCTGGCGGCCTCTTTTGCGACTTTGGGCGAGACGCTGTTTCGCGCCGGAGAGTTGGACATCGCAGATCAGACGTTGGCACGGGCGGCGTCTTTGGCGCAGTCGGCGGGGGATCCTTATCGCGCGGCGCGGGCCTCTTTGACGGGGGCTGCGGTCAAGGCCGCCCTTGGCGCACCCGCCTTCGATCTGGCGGCAGGCGCGGTGGAGGATCTTTCCAACATTCTGCCCGAAGGCCACCCGGAATTGCTGCGGGCGCGCTTTTCGGCAGCGTGGATTGCCCTGTCGGAAAACGAGCCCGGCCTCGCTCTGCCGCTGGCCCGCAATGCGCTTGCCGGGTTTGCGCAAATGGCGGGGCGGATCGGCGCAGATGCAACCATTGCCGCAACGCAAGACCCGAACATGCGCCGCCAGATCCTCGCCCTGCCGGTGGCGGCCTATGCGCTGGACCGCGACGGTTTGATCGGAGAGGCTTTCGAGGCCGTGCAATGGGCGCTTGCCACGCGGATCGCCCGCGCGACGCAGCGCATGGCGGCCAGATTTGCCGCCGGAAACGATGATCTGGCGCAAGAGGTCCGTGCCAAGCAGGACTTGGTCAATCTTTGGGCGCTGCGCGATACGGAATATCTTGACGCCCTGACCACGGGGGGCGATGCGCCCCCGTTCCTTGCCGATCTGCACCGGATCGAAGGGGAGATTACCCGGATCGACGAAACTCTGGCCCTGCGCTTTCCCGATTATGCGCGGCTCGTCGCCCCCGGTGCGCTTGCCCTGCCCGAGGCGCAGGCCCGCTTGACGGAAGGTGAGGCGCTTTTGGTTCTGGTCACGACCCCAGATGAAACCTATGCCTTCGCCATTTCCGCCGATCAGGCGCTTTGGCACCGCGCGCCAACCCTTGGTGAGGCGATGCTCCGCGCAGAAGTCACCGCCCTGCGCGCGGAACTCGACCCGACGGCCCCGACCCGCGCCGCAGCAGCCCTTGAGGCGCCCAGCGCGTCTGGCCCCAGCTATGACCGCCAGTCGGCCTATGACCTCTACCAAGACCTGATCGCCCCGCTTGCCCCGGTGCTGGGGGCAGCGCAAAGGATCATGGTGGTTGCCGATGGCCCGCTTTCTTCGCTGCCGCTGGCGGTCCTCGTCGCCTCCGCGCCCGAGGGGGAGGACGGCAACCCAGAGGCCCTTGCTCAGACGGATTGGTTGGGGCGGCACCACGCCTTTGCAACCCTGCCCAGCATCCAAAGCCTTGCCAGCCTGTCCGCCCCCCCCCGCCTGACCAAGGCTGGCGGCTTTGCGGGCTTTGGCGCGCCCAACTTTGGCGGCGCGGCGCAACCGCTGGCGCTGTCGCGCTTTTATGACAGCGAGGCGGCGAAGGCCGAGGCCCTGCGCGGCCTCGCCCCTCTTCCCGCCACGGGACGGGAGCTGCGCGGTTTGGCGCGGTCGCTGAACGCGCCCGAGGACAGCTTGTTTCTGGGCGCAGCCGCAACCGAAACGGCGGTGAAATCGGCGGATCTTGGCAACCGCGCGGTGATTGCCTTTGCCACGCATGGGCTGATTGCAGGCGATATCACCGGGCTTGCCGAGCCTGCTCTGGCTTTCTCCCCACCCGCTGACCCGAATGCGCTGGATGACGGGGTGCTGACCGCCTCGGAGGCCGCCCAACTGACATTGGCCGCTGATTGGGTGATCTTGTCGGCCTGCAATACGGCGGCAGCGGATGGAACGCCGGGGGCAGAGGGGCTTTCTGGCCTTGCCACAGCGTTTCTTTACGCCGGGGCGCGGGGGCTTTTGGTCAGCCATTGGCCAGTGCGCGATGATGCCGCCGCCGATTTGACGCAAGGCGCAGTTGCCCGCATGGCGGACAGCCCCGGCCTTGGTCAGGCCGAAGCCCTGCAACAGGCGATGCTGGCCGTAATGCAAAAGCCGGGGTTGGCGCATCCCTCTGCATGGGGGCCGTTTGTGGTGGTCGGAGACGGGCGCTAGACGGGCCTAAACCTCAAACGGTTCGATCAACTCGGGGCCAGAGGCGCGGTTGGAATTGACGGTTTGCGCCACGCGCCGCGCGGTCAGAACGCCCGCCCCCGTGGCTTTCATCAAGGGGGCCGCGCCATGCCCTTCCTCACCCAACCACAGCGCCCAATCTGCCGGGTCAAGGATCACCGGCTCGCGGTGGTGAATGGCGGACATGCCCGGCCCGGCCTCGGTCGTGACCATCGCGCAGCTGTCGATCATCGCCTCGCCCTGCGCCCAGCTTTGCCAGATTGCTGCGAAGGCCATCACCGCCCCATCCGAGCGCGTGACATACCAAGGCAACCGCGCCCCATCCGGCCCGGCGGACCATTCGTAAAAACCGCTGGTGGGAATGATGCAGCGCCGCGCCCGGACAGCCGCCCGAAAGGCGGGCTTGGTCGCGATCGTATCGGCGCGGGCATTGATGATCAGCGGCCCATCCGTCAGGCTTTTGTACCAGCCGGGCAGAAAGCCCCAGCGCATCGCGCGCAACCGCCTGCCCTGATCCGAGGTGACAACCCCAACCGTCTGTGTCGGGCAAATGTTATAGCGGGGTGGTTCGGGCAGATCGTTGCCGGGAACTGCGTCAAACAGCCGGGCCATCGCCTCATTCGGGTGGGTCATGGTAAAGCGGCCACACATGACGCGCCCCTGTCGTCCTATCGGTAAAATCCGGCCCCGCCACGGATGCAGCGGGGCCGAAAGGCGTTACTCGCCCAGTTTCTTGATCCGGCCTTCGACCCCGACCGAGACTTTGCCAGCCCCTTCAATGTATTCGATCACGTCATTGGCCATCAGATTGCCGTTCCCGGCATTGATGAGCACATTGCCGCCGCCCAGCGCCGCATAGCCATCGCCGCCATCAAGGATGAAGTTGTTGGTTGCGACCTTGTAAACCTTGTTAAGGTCCAGAGCCTCACCCCCGACCATGACCTCGCTGACGCGCGACCCAGCGGGTGCCGCCGGATCATAGACCATCGTCAGACCCGAGACTTGCGCAAAGCGCCCCGCCCCGTTTTCAACCTGACTGACCGAGTTTTCCAGTGCCGCCAAGACCTGAGATCCGGGCAGTTCGGTCAAAACGGTCGTGTTGCCAAAGGGCAGTTCCGTCAGGATGTCGCGACGCGTCAGAACCGTGCCCGCGTCATAGGTGCGATCGCCGCGAATGCCACCGCCATTGGCCAGCGCGATATCAGCCCCGGTTGCGGCCCGCTGCGCGTCGGCAATCAGGTTGCCCATCGCGGATTCCTCACCGCGCACGACGTTGCGGCGCGAATCAAGCTCATTGTCGGTAGCCCCGATTTCGACATTCAGGCTGTCATCCAGTTGCTTCTGGAAAGCATCGACCATTGCCTGCGATTCCGGGTCCGGCTCCACCGAGGCGGTATCGATGAAGCGGAACATCGGCACCCATTTGACCGACCGCTTGCCATCTTTCTCGGTCACATCGACCATCAGATCGATGGGCGACAGGAATTTCCCGTCGATCGAGGTTTCGACATAGGCGGTGATGCCGTCATAGAACGTACCATAGCTGTGATCATCGCCCGACAGGATCAGGTCGAAAGCCTTGCTGGCAATCATCTTGCGGTCATTTTCCGAATTGGTCTGAACAACGGCCACCACCAGATCAGCCCCATCGGCGCGAGCTTGTTTGGCAGCCGCAATCCCCATATCGACGGTCGGCCCGAACACCAGATCGCCAGTCGATGATACCGTTGGCGAGGTGTCCTGTGTCAGCGGGATCAGCGCCACTTTCACGCCGCCCACCTCTTTCATCATCACACCACCGATCCCCGGCAGGGCAGAGCCATCCGCCGCCGTCAGGTTGATCGCCGCCCAAGGATAGTTGGACGCGGCGACCTTCTCCAGAAAGTTCTCAGGGCCAAAGTCAAACTCATGGTTGCCCGGAACGGCCAGATCAAAGGGCACAAGATTGGTCAGATCAATCGTGTTCTGCCCCTTGTCAAAGCCCGAAAGGATCGACGGCGACAGCATGTCACCGTCAAAAACATAGATGGTATTGGGGTTCGCGGCCCGTTCGGCCTTGGCAATCGCGTTCAAGCGGGCAAAACCGCCGCGGCCCTTTTCGTCGGCAAAATTGTAAATGTCGCCGACGCCCAGAAAGGTCAGCTTCACGGTTTCGGCGAAAGCGCCGCTGGTCGGAACAGATATCAGCGCCGTCGCACTGAACAAAGCGGCTGCAAGGCCGCGAGAAAACTTGGTCATGGATCGACTCCCTGTTGAGATACACCCATCATTGCCCCCCTCCCGGCCCGAGTCAAAGCCCTTGAGGGCCGCAGCCCCGCTGCCCCTGCGTTAATTTGGCGTTCCGCTTCGCACAGCGGGGATTGACCAGAAATGCGGCAAGGTGCATGACGCTGACCATGCTGATATTCAAGATTTTCCGCCGCCCCGAATGGAACGATCTCAAATCCGCCGGGCAAACCCTTGGCGCGCCGATTGATCTGGCAGATGGCTATATCCATTTCTCGACCGCCGCACAGGTCGCCGAAACGGCGGCCAAGCATTTTGCCGACCAAAGCGATCTGGTGCTGGTTGCCGTGGAAGCGGATACTTTGGGCGCAGACCTGAAATGGGAAACCTCGCGCGGGGGGGCGCTGTTTCCGCATCTTTACCGGGCGCTGACCCTTGCCGATGTCCTGTGGGATAAATCCCTGCCGCTCGGCGCGTCTGGCCACATCTTCCCCGAATTGCACCTGTTTCCGGGCGCACAAAGATGACCCTGACAGAACGCCTCGCCCTCGCCGCCCTGCACCGGCTTGATCCCGAGACAGCGCATGGGCTCTCGCTCAAGGCCCTGCAATGGGGCCTTGCACCTACCCCCGGCCCGGTCACAAGCCCGCGCTTGCAAACCACGCTTTGCGGCATGAGCCTGCCAAACCCGGTCGGCCTTGCCGCAGGCTATGACAAGAATGCCGAGGCCCTAAGCCCCCTGATGCGCGCCGGTTTCGGCTTTCTTGAAGTGGGGGCCGCAACCCCCCTCGCCCAGCCCGGCAACCCCAAACCGCGCCTGTTTCGCCTGACCGAAGACCGCGCGGCAATCAACCGCTTTGGCTTCAACAATGACGGGATGGAGGCAATCGCACCCCGCCTTGCCGCAAGGCCAAAAGGCATCCCGGTGGGCCTCAACCTCGGGGCGAACAAAACCTCCTCCGATAAAGCCGCCGATTTCGCGCGCGTTCTGGCCCATTGCGGGGCCTATGCTGATTTCGTCACCGTCAACGTCTCCTCCCCCAACACCGAAAAGCTGCGCGATCTGCAAGGCAAAGCCGCACTCTCGGCCCTGCTCGCAGGCGTGATGGAGGCCCGTGACGCCCTGACCAAACCGATCCCGGTCTTTCTCAAGATCGCCCCCGATCTCTCCACCGATGAGCTGGCTGAAATCGCCGAAACCGCTCTCACCGCCCGGATTGACGCGATTATCGCCACCAACACCACACTCGCGCGGGACGGTTTGCAAGCACAGGATCGTGCTCAGGCAGGCGGTCTTTCAGGGGCTCCGCTCTTTGAAAAATCGACCCGCGTTCTGGCTGGGCTTGCCAAACTGACCAAAGGCAAACTCCCCCTGATCGGCGTCGGCGGGATCAGCACCGTCGATCAGGCCTATGCCAAGATCCGCGCCGGGGCCACGGCGGTCCAGATCTATACCGGCATGGTCTATCACGGCCTGTCGCTCGCCGCCGACATCGCGGATGGGCTCGACAGCCTCCTCGCCCGCGACGGCTACGCCTCCGTCGCAGAGGCGGTGGGCACGAAGCCGGAACCCTGGCTCTAACCCTTTCATCTGTTCAAAAATATGCTCGGGGTTGGGGGTCTGGGGGAGGGGCAGACAGCCCCACCCCCAGCCTCACCGCCAAAAGACACCGCTGAAAGGGCAAAAGCCCAGACCGTCAGAATGCCTTGAAGGTCATCGTCGTCAGCGTCCGCACGATGCCCGGAATATCGAACAGCGCCTCCGACAGGAAATGCCCGACATCGCGCCCCTCGGGGATGTAGATCTTGGCAATCAGGTCATATTCGCCCGAGGTGGAATAGAGTTCCGACACCACCTCCCGATCATAGATCGCATCGGCAACCTCATAGGTTTTGCCGGGGGTGCAACGAAACTGAACAAAAACGCATGTCATCGGAAGGCTCCCATCACTTTGGCACAGCATAGGGGCAAGCCGGGGCGGGGGAAAGGGCTCAGCCTTGCGCCTCGGTCTCCGCTTCGGGGGCCAGTTTCAAGGGCGCGGGTGCGACCCGCAGATCCTCGACGCCCAGCGTGGTCTGTGGACGGCCCAGACGATTGCGCACCACCCAAAGCAGCCGATGCTGCGCACGGGTGATCGCCACATAGGCCAGCCGTTTCCACAAGGGAATCCCTGCCTCGCTGCGCCCGGCCTGGGCGGCGGCCCAAAGATCGGGGGCAAACACCTGCACCACCTCCCATTGACTGCCCTGCGCCTTGTGGATCGTCACAGCAGAGCCATGCAGAAACGCCGCCCCCATTCGCGCGGCAGAGGGGATGAACGGCTCTTCCTCGCCCGGTTTTTCGATCTTGATGATTGACGCCGCAGACACTTGCGGCTCTTCCGCGCCAACAACATGCAACCGCGCAAAACCGTCCCGGTTGCCGGGGCCCATATAGATCACCTGCGCCCCTTTGATGAGCCCGCGCGCCTCCAGATCGATCCGCTTCTTGCGGTGCTTCAGCGGCAGTTCAATCCCGTCGCAGATCAGCGGCTCTCCGGGCATCAGTTGGAACTCCGGCGCCTCATGGGCGGCCCGAAAGGCCGTGATCAGACGAATGCGCGTCGCATTGCGCCAGACCAACACGGGGCTGCGCGCCATCAGATCGCTGTCCACCCGCTGCGCCACTTCGACCCGAGGGTCATTGCGCGCGGCCTCTTCGACCATCCGCTCGAATCCCTCGAAGCTCAGGTCCGGGTCGGCAAGCGCATGGGCCAGATCCAGAATCGGGTTGCCCTCTGCCTGACGATGGATGCGGTTCAGCTCCAGCCGACGGCTGCCCGACAGCTTGTCAAAAACCATCTCCCCCGAGGATCCCACCGGGGCCAGCTGCGCCGGATCGCCAAACAGGACGAGGCTTGGAAAAATCTCGCGCAGGTCATCGAATTGCCGTTCGTCCAGCATCGAGGATTCGTCCACAAACCCCACATCCAGCGGCTCTTCGCGCCGTTTCCAGCCCTTGATGAAATCGCTTCCCCGTAACCCCGCCGCTGCAAGCGCCCCCGGAATGGATGGCACAGAGTCGTAAAACGCCTTCGCGCGGTCCAGCGCAAGTTCGGTCAGCCCTTCGATCTCGGGGCGGTCGCCGGTTCCGGCCAGCCATTCCGCAATCTTTTCATATTGCGGATCGTAAAGCGGGGTATACAGAATCCGGTGGATCGTCGTGGCGGGCACACCCCGCAGCCGCAGCACCGAAGCCGCCTTGTTGGTGGGGGCCAAAATGGCCAGCGTGCGGCGATCCTTGCGTTTGCGCCCCTCATAATCGCCCGAGATTATCTCCACCCCCGCCTCGGCCATTGCCTTGTAAAGGCTGGCCAAAAGCATGGTCTTGCCCGATCCGGCCTTCCCCACGACGGCCAAGACCCGCGATTTTCCTTCGCGCCCGCCTTCGGGGGGCGGGGTCAGATGACCATCCACGATATCAATGCCCGCCTCGCGCATCTGGTCGGCAAGGCGGTCCCAGGCTTCGGCCTGATCGTCGGAAAAGGTAACGGCGGGAAGGGTTGACATGGCGCGACCATAGCCAAGCGCGCAAGGATAGGAAAGCCATTGAACAGGGCCCCGCCCCGGCAAAGCCGGTTAGTGAAACTGGCCGCCCTGCGCGCCCCCGGCCCCGGTTCCCGGCTCGCCGCCCGATTGTGCTTTGGCGGCGATTTCCTGCCGGGCCACTGCAAGCGTTTCATCCGTCTTGCGGGCAAGGTCGGTCATGCCATTGCGCTTGGCATAGGTCCTGAGGTCTTCAAGAACGTCTATGATCCAGTCGTGGCCTGACAAGGGCAATCCTAACGTGGTTACCGTGACGATAACCATAGCACCCCCTTGCCTTGCCCGTGTACCCGCTGAACCTGCAACACAGCGTCTCTGATTTGGCGACGATAGACGCGTTATGCAGCTTTGCCGCTGCCCCTGAATGCAAAAAGCGAGGCCCCCGAAAGAGCCTCGCCTGTTCTGGTGGATGACCCAAAGGGATCAGCGGTTGCGCGAGGCTTCCAGCGTATCTTCAAAGGTCCGAAGGCCGGTGCGCGGCGCTTGAACAAGAACCGACATATTGCCCGGCTTATGCTCATTGCGACGCATCTTCATATGCGCCTCCGGGATCTCGGCCCAAGGGAAAACCTCGGACATGCACGGGTCCAGACGCCGCTCCAGCATCAGCTTGTTGGCCGAAGATGCCTGCTTGAGATGCGCGAAATGGCTGCCCTGCACACGCTTCTGATGCATCCACAAATAGCGCACGTCGAAGGTACAGTTAAAGCCGGTGGTGCCAGCACAAATCACGACCATGCCGCCCTTTTTGCAGACAAGCGTGGAGACAGGGAAAGTCGCCTCGCCGGGGTGTTCGAACACCATATCGACGTTGTTGCCCTTGCCGGTGATATCCCAGATCGCCTTGCCGAATTTGCGCGCCTCGGTGAACCACTCTTTGTATTCGGGCGTGTTGACCTTGGGCAATTGGCCCCAGCAGTTGAAATCCTTGCGGTTGATGACGCCTTTCGCGCCCAGCCCCATGACAAACTCGTGCTTGTCCTCTTCCGAGATCACGCCGATCGCATTCGCGCCTGCGGTGTTGATCAACTGGATCGCGTAAGAGCCAAGACCGCCCGACGCCCCCCAGACCAGCACGTTCTGGCCTGGCTTGAGGTCATGCGGTTCATGGCCGAACAGCATCCGATAGGCGGTCGCCAGCGTCAGCGTGTAGCAGGCACTTTCTTCCCAGGTCAGGTGACGCGGGCGCGGCATCAACTGCTGAGCCTGCACATTGGTGAACTGCGCGAAAGAGCCGTCGGGCGTCTCGTAGCCCCAGATCCGCTGGCTGGTCGAAAACATCGGATCGCCGCCGTTGCATTCCTCGTCGTCGCCATCATCCTGATTGCAGTGGATCACCACCTCATCACCGACTTTCCAGCGCTTCACCTTGTCGCCGACTTTCCAGACGATCCCGGCCGCGTCCGAACCTGCAATGTGATAGGGCTGCTGGTGGCCATCGAACGGGCTGATCGGCACACCCAAAGCGGCCCAAACCCCGTTGTAGTTCACGCCAGCGGCCATCACGAGGACCAACACCTCGTTGCTGTCCAGCTCCGGCGTGTCCACAACTTCAACCTTCATGGCTGTGTCGGGTTCGCCGTGACGTTCCCGGCGGATCGTCCACGCGTACATTTGCTTTGGCACATGGCCGAGGGGGGGCATTTCGCCGACCTCATACAGATCTTTCTGCGGTGCGTCATAGGCGATGATATCTTGCTGCGTATCCAGGGCCATGGGCGTCTCCTAAAAACCTAAAACCTCGCCGCATCGCAGAATCGACGCGGGCTTAGAGGAGGAATAGGAGGCTTTGCGCAACATTGCAATACATCAGATGATCTTTTTGTAATTTTATGTCCGCCGCGTTGCGGCATTTACGATGCGGTCGCAGAGTGCATGTCTATCGATTGCAACACAGTCGCGGCATAAAAGGCCAAAAGCGGCTCTTGCCCCGGCACAACGGCAAGACCCGCGGGCGTTTGCGCAAGCACCCCGCGCGCCACCAAGGGCCGCAGACCCTGTTCGATCAGCTTCGAGATTTCCGGCACCCGAAGGGCCCTGCCCTCGTCTTTCATGCGGGCCATCAGATCTTCGAGCTTGGCAGGCAGATCAGCTTCGGCAACCGGCCCTTCCATCATCACCGATGCGACCAATGGCACGGGAATCACCGGAACGGATTGCGCGATACGGGCCATCAGATCGGCGCCCAGCGCCTCTGTCGTTCTGTCCGGCGCGGTTTCCAGCCAGTGGCGCAATGATACCGGCGGCCCAAAGCCCACCGCCGCCGTGCCAAACCCCGCAAAGCGCCCCCGCAACTTGCGCCAGAGCATCCGCGCGATGAAACGCGCAATTGTCACTGGTTTCGCCCGAAACCGGCGCTTTCCGGACTTGCCTGCCTCGGTCAGCAGACGATCCTCCAGCACGCGGTCATAGCATAGCCCGACCGGCACAAAGACGACATCCCGCCCAGCAGGGTTAAAGCCGCTGACGATGTAATGAAGCAACCCCATGCGCGCGGCCCCCACCCGCCCGTCAGGGCTCAGCCCGCCTTCGGGGAACACGGCCTGCGTCGTCCCCTCGGCGGTTGCCATCTGAACATACCGCGCCAGCACCCGACGATAGAGCGGGTTGCCGCTGTTGCGCCGGATGAAATACGCCCCCATCGCGCGAATCAGACGGCTTAACGGCCAGACCCGCGCCCATTCCCCCACCGCATAGGACATGGCCGAGCGTTGCGCCACGAGCCAGGTCACCAGCACATAATCCATATTGCTGCGGTGGTTGATGACGAAGATCACCGTGGCCTCTGGGTCCAGCCCGTTCAGCGCGGCATCGATCCGCCCGATTCGCACGCGGTACAGAAGCTTGGACAGCCAGCGCGCCAGCCGGATCGCCACCCCAAAATATAAAAGCGTTGAAAAGCCCGGAACAATTTCACGCGCGTAGCGTTTGGCAGCCTCAAAGCTGACGCTTTCCGGCACGCCGGTTTCGCGGGCATGGTCTACAACCGCCTGAATAACCGCCGGATCATAGATCAGCCGAACGATCTTGTCCTGCCGGCGCATCAGCTTGAACGGCTCGATCGGGCGTTCCAATCGCTGGTTCAGACGGGCAATCGCCCGCTCCACCCGCCCCCGGAAAAACCAGCGGACCGAGGGAAACAGAAAATGCGATGCGAAGGTGATCGCTGCGAAAAGCAGAATAAGAACCAAAAGCCAAAGAGGGATCTCAACCGTGCTTGTCATAAGGCAAGCCTAGCCGTTTTCACCCTCACTTCAAATCGGAACTGCCATGATCCACCCGGTTTTGACCTGGCGCGAAGCCTTCCCCATGCCGCAGCCGCAAAAAGCGCCTGCGCTGCAACGCAGCGAATTGACATTGGTATAAAATGTCGCCTATCAATCCCGGAAGGTAAGAAAATTACGCATCACCGCCAAAGGAGGCCCAAAGTGACCCAACCGAAAGACAAGCCCTGGCTGTTTCGGACTTATGCGGGCCATTCAACGGCAAAGGCTTCCAATGCGCTCTACCGCTCCAACCTTGCGAAGGGGCAAACCGGGCTGTCGGTAGCCTTCGATCTACCGACCCAGACCGGCTATGACGCCGACCACGAACTGGCGCGGGGTGAAGTTGGCAAAGTGGGCGTGCCTGTCAGCCATCTGGGCGACATGCGCACCCTGTTTGCGGATATCCCGCTGGACCAGATGAACACCTCAATGACAATCAACGCCACCGCCCCTTGGCTTTTGGCGCTGTATATCGCGGTGGCCGAGGAACAAGGCGCGGATATAGCGGCCCTGCAGGGCACGGTTCAGAACGATATCATCAAGGAATACCTCTCGCGCGGCACCTACATTTGCCCGCCCGAACCCAGCCTGCGGATGATCACCGATGTCGCGGCCTATACCCGCGAAAACCTGCCCAAATGGAACCCGATGAACGTCTGTTCCTACCACCTGCAAGAGGCCGGGGCGACGCCAGAGCAGGAACTGGCCTTCGCACTGGCCACCGCATGCGCCGTTCTGGACGATCTGAAAGGCAAAGTCCCACCAGAGGCTTTCCCGCAGATGGTGGGGCGGATCTCATTCTTCGTGAATGCGGGCATCCGCTTCGTCACGGAAATGTGCAAGATGCGCGCCTTCGTCGATCTGTGGGATGAAATCTGCCGCGACCGCTACGGCGTGACAGATGCGAAATACCGCCGTTTCCGTTACGGCGTGCAGGTAAACTCACTGGGTCTGACCGAACAGCAGCCCGAAAACAACGTCTACCGCATCCTGATCGA
>JAQWYA010000144.1 GCA_029254215.1 Pseudorhodobacter sp.
TCCATGAAGGTGGTCTTGCCTGCGCCGTTGGGGCCAATGATCGCGCGCATTTCCGCCGGGCCAATCTGGAACGACAGGTTGTTGATGGCCCTGAAGCCGTCAAAGGAAACCGACACGCCGGACACTTCCAAAAGCATACTCATTTGCGGGCCTCCTCTTGCTGGAAGGATCCGTCATCCGGCCCCAGATCCGCGCCATGCCGCTGCGGGGAGCCAACCCGCAAGAACAGGTCGAACAAGCCGCCAATGCCCTTGGGCGCAAAGAGCGTGACCAGCACGAAGGACAGGCCCAAAAGCACCTGCCACCAATCGACCCAGTTGATCCGGTAGATCCCCAGATCGACCGAAGGCACCTGCCCGGAGGTGAACCAAGTCGAGACAAGCGAGACAAAGGCCGCGCCGATCGCTGCCGCGTAAAGCCGCCCGCGCCCGCCGATTGCCACCCAGACCGCGAGGTAGATCGAGGCAATCGGTGCCACCTCGGCGGGGTTGATGATCCCGGCTTGCGGGTAGTAAAGCGCCCCCGCGATGCCTGCGATCACCGCCGTCAGTACAAAGACAAAAAGCTTGTACCCCTCGACCGAATAGCCCAGGAACCGCACCCGCGCCTCATCATCGCGAATGCCCTTGATGATGGATCCGAACTTGCCCGACACGACCCAAGCCGCAATCAGATAGCCCAATCCCAGGGCCAGCGCCGAGGCCCAAAGAAACCAGATCGAGACCACGCTTTGCGGGATCGCCTCGGCACCGGGGATGTTCTGAAGCCCCGAAAGCCCGTTGTTGCCGCGCAGTCCGCTGTCGTTCTGAAAGAGGTAAAGCGCCAAGGCCAGTGTCATGGCCTGCGTCAGGATCGACAGATACACCCCGGTCACCCGGCTGCGAAACGCCAGCCAGCCAAAGACCAGCGCCAAGAGGCCCGGCACCAGCACCACAAGCATCAATTGCAGTGTCAGCGAGCTGGAAAAGGCCCAGACAAGCGGGAATTCGCTACTGCCGACCACGCCAAAAATCTGGTTGCCGATGGCGGCGCTGATCTCGGCCTCGGTGGGTGGGATCGGCGCGTTGGCGGTGGCCGCGACGACGATGTCGCGCGTGCGTTCATACATCAGCCACATGCCGACCATGTAACCGCCCAGCCCGAAGAAGGCGAAATGCCCAAGGCTTAGGATGCCGCAATAGCCCCAGATCAGGTCCATCGCGATGGCAATGAGGCACAGGCACAGCGTCTTGCCTAGCGTCTTGACGAAACTGGTCGAGATGACGCCGGTGCCGTACGCCTCTGACATCAGGGTGACGGCGAGGGTAAAGAGCGCCAGAAAACCTATGAAGATCAGGATCGACGGGTTGCGCAAGATGAAGCTTCGCTGCATCGGATCAATCCCCCGCCGCGCGGCCCTTGAGGGCAACGATGCCCCTTGGCCGGAACTGAATGAAAATGATGATGAAAATGATCATATAGGTCTGGGCGGCCAGCGTATTGCCGGGGTTGAGCCACTCAACCCCCTTCTGGAAGAGGCCGATCATCGTCGCCCCCGCAAGGGTGCCCCAGATATTGCCAACCCCGCCGACCACCACGGTCATGAAGCTTTGCACGATATAGTCATTGCCCAATTCCGACGTGACCTTGGCGAACAGGCCGATGGCCACACCCGCGATCCCCGCGATGCCCGACCCAAGCCCGAAGGTCAGCATGTTCACGCGGTCGGGGTTGATCCCCATGCTGGCGGCCATGGCCGGGTTTTGGGTGAC
>JAQWYA010000155.1 GCA_029254215.1 Pseudorhodobacter sp.
CCGACCCGGTATTCCCAGCCATTGCGCTGTGGCAGATTGCTTGAGGCAAAGCCGCGCTTTCCAGAGTTGAAGCTACCGGCGTTGGTCTTGTTCAGGCGAATGATCTCAATGTCTTCCTGGACTTTTTGCTGGCTTTCCTGCGTGACCGGAAACTGGACATGCCCGGAGGTGCAGGCCGAAACCAGCAGTGCAGAGACCAGAAAAATGAGAGACCTTACCATAAACCGTTCCTTAGTTGCTTGCGGCTTCTTGTAAGAAGCACAGGCTGTCGTGAAAAGAGCATTTTACCCGAACGCCACACTTTGCGGGGAATTGATGTTCTGAAGGCACTTTCTGCCCAGACCACCGACACGACCCGTCCTGATCCGTTGCAATGTCAGTTTTTCACCCCAAGGGCCGCTGCATCACTGTCTGCCAGCATCGATCCGCCGCGCAGGTCGCGGGCCCGCCGAAACGCCTGTTTTGACGTCAGCGTCGCCCTGCGGGCCAGACGCATCCCGGCAGCATAGCTTGACACAAAGAGAACGGCGAAAAGACCAATCGCAAGCAGGGCAGCAAGAGGCCGGTCCCAGAGCATAACACCCGTGAAAATCGGCGCAGCAACAAGCGGCATCAGAACAACTGTTGCCAGCGGGTTGGAAACCCGCCGCCGCTTGCGACCAAGGACCAGAATTTCCAGCGCGCGCATAACGAGTTGGTGGAAGTGCAGACGATCAGGCTCATCCGGGCGCACGCCCGCCCGGTACCGCCGGTAAATGGCAAAAAATGTGTCTGCGACCGGCCAGAAGAACAGCAGACCAACGGCGGTTCCCGCGATATCCGGGTTGCGCACAAGCAAGAAAATGCCAAGCCACCCCAGAACATGCCCCAGCGTGTAGGCGCCGCCATCCCCCAGAAAGACTTTCCCAAAAGGCCAGTTCAGCACGAAAAACCCAAGGATCGCCGGAATGACCATCGCGGCAAGCGTGGCAAGGTCCGCATCCCCGGACCGTTCTGCGATCAGCACAATCCCCATGGCCGTCAGGATGCAAGAGCCCGCTGCCAGCCCGTTCAACCCGTCAATCAGGTTAGTTGCGTGGCAAAGACCCGTCATCCAGAGAACCGTGAAGAAAAAACCGAATCCCGCAAAGCCAAGCGCCCAGTCCAGCCCGGGAACGTCGGCCTGCGTAACCTGCACATCCAGCAGCACAATCACCATCACAGAGGACAAAGCCGCCGCAAAAAGCCGCCGACGAGGGCTCATCATTGCCCCAAGGTCCTCTGCTACGCCGACGGAAAAGACCGGGATCAGGCTGAGGAGAAACAAGCCGGTCATCGATGCCAGAGCCTCGGGGGCGAACAGCCAAAAGCCAAGCCCCAAGGCAAGGACAACCCCCACGCCGCCAGTGCGGGGTGTGGGGGCAGAATGTGCAGCCTGAACGGCCTTAAGGTCTTGGGCACGGAGCAAGTAACGCGCCCCACCAGATACCATCAAGGCGCAAAGAAAGAGGGAGGCGCAGAAAATCCAGGGTCCAGATGTCATCATGGCAAACTGCATTGGTCAAATAACCTCACCTTTGAACAACCAAGATGCCCAAAACCTACGAGCAAATGCTTGTCCTATAATTCGACTTTTGGCCGAATGTCCACGTCAGAAAACCTGACAAAAAGAGCGGCGGACCTTCCTTTGAAATGGGTCCTCAAAGTTGTTCTACGGGAACATCTGGCTCAGTTCAATGCACAGCTTTTGCGATAGCGAATTTTTGCTTAACCCATCGCCTCCTTGCCTATTTTTTAGGCTTCCGATGAACAGATTGCAACATTCACGCCCTGTGGTGCATTTATCCATTTCAAATATCTTTGGTAAACAACTATCTATAGTTTCCGCCCTGTTGTCGATCTTCCGCCGCAGCGCTTAAGGCGCCAAAGGCGAATTACAACCCCAAGATGATTCTTCCCACGCAAAGCATTACCCAAAATTCGATCTGGCTCGCGCTTTGATTGACGTTGACGGAAGGGTAAACCGAACTTGCGCAGGCGGCCTATTTGGCTTGAGGCAGGCGTTCACAGAAAATCCGTCGCCCTCCTCATTGGGCTGCAAGCCCCCGCCTTGATATGCGGGCATGCTCACGCGTGGCGGTTCCGAAGGCGGGCTACTCTGCCGACGCAGCCGGCCTTTTCCTTCGTTTAGGGCTTCTTCAAGACTATCGGCGTAGACCCGGATCACGCAGGGCCGCGACTCAAACCTTGTAGCTGTGGTCGGGGCAAAACATCGGCGCCATGCTCGACGAAAGGGAGGACGGAAGATGACCGGATCCGGGAGGCGCGCAGGCCGGGCCGAACTGCGCGCGGCGCTTCGTGCAAACCTCGGGCTTTACCTGATCGTTTTCCTGTTCAGCTTCTTCGTCAATCTGCTGTTGTTGACCGGACCACTTTACATGCTCCAGGTCTATGACCGCGTGCTGGCAAGCCGATCAGAAGAAACGCTGGTGGCGCTGTCGATCTTGCTGGTCCTGTTGTTTCTGGCGATGGGGCTGTTGGACCATGCCCGCGGCAGGGTGATGGCGAGCATTGGGGCAAAGGTGCAGCTTGGCCTTGACCGGCGCGTGTTTGAGGCATCGGTCCGGCGATTGACCCACCAGCCCGACGACCTGACCGCACAGGCCGCGCAACGCGATCTGGAGGCCGTGCAACACTGGCTTTCCTCCCCGACCCTCATCGCCCTGTTCGACATTCCCTGGACGCCCCTTTTCCTTGCAGCGATTTTCGTTTTTCACCCGTGGCTAGGGGCCTTGGCCATCCTCGGGGGGGCCTGCCTGATTGCCATTGCCCTGCTAAATCAAGCCGTTTCAAAGGGGCCCCTTGGCCGCGCCAATGCAGCCCGCGCGCAGGCAGAGCGGATCGGCGATTGCCTGAAATCAGAATCCGAAACCGTTGTCGCCCTTGGGATGCAAAACGCAGGGTTCGGACGCTGGCAGATCGCAAGACTGCGCGGTTTGGCCGAAACTATGACGGCGGCCGATACGGGCGGTGCTTTTGCGGCAAGCTCGCGGACGTTTCGGCTGTTTTTGCAATCGGCCATGCTTGGGCTGGGTGCTTGGCTTACGCTGCGGGGGGATCTGAGCCCCGGCGCCATGATCGCAAGCTCTATCCTGTTGGGGCGGGCTTTGGTGCCGGTCGATGCGCTGATAAACCAATGGTCGCTGGCGCAACGAGCACAGGAAGGCTGGCAGCGACTGTCGATTTTGCTCACGGATCAACCGGCAATTGATGCCCGCACAGAGCTGCCCCGTCCAAAGGCCAAACTGGATGTGCAACAGCTCACGGTGATCCCTCCGGGGGAAGTGGAGCCTGTGCTCAGCGCGCTCTCTTTTCGGGTCGAGCCGGGGCAGGCCGTCGGGGTTATCGGGCCTTCCGGGTCTGGCAAATCCTCTTTGGCGCGGGCGCTGATCGGGGTTTGGCGGCCTGCTTCGGGCAAGATCAGGCTGAATGGTGCGACGCTGGATCAGTTCGACCCCGATCGGCTTGGCGCTTACGTCGGGTATCTGCCTCAGCGGGTCGCCTTGTTCGAAGGGACCATCGCGGAAAACATCGCACGGCTGGCCCCCCGTCCCGATAGCGCGCAGGTCGTGAGGGCCGCCTCCAAGGCTGCCGCCCATGACATGATCCTGAACCTGCCCGAAGGCTATGACACGCGGGTTTCGAAGCAGGGGGGCAAGCTGTCGGGTGGGCAAATTCAGCGCATCGGCCTTGCGCGGGCGCTATTTGGCGACCCGGTTTTTCTGGTGCTGGATGAGCCGAATTCAAACCTCGACAATGACGGGTCGGTCGCCCTCAATCAGGCCATTCGGACGATGAAGGACGCGGGCGGCGCGGTGATGATCATGGCCCATCGTCCTGCCGCCATTCAGGAATGCGATCTGCTTTTGGTGCTGGAAGACGGAAAATGCCGCGCTTTTGGCACAAGGGATGAGGTTTTGCGCGCCTTGGTCAAGAACCACACGGTCATTGCCCGCGCGGCCGGACAAGGCGGTGCAGCGTGACAGAGGGCCAGATCCGTTCAGCCCGCGCACCTGTGCTGATGGGCCTTGCCACACTGATCGTCCTGATCGGCGGTTTCGGAATGTGGAGCGTGAGCACCAGCATCGCGGGGGCCGTCGTCGCCCCCGGCCGGATCGAGGTGGAGAGTAACCGCCAGATCGTGCAGCATATTGACGGTGGGCAGGTGGACTCGATCCATGTGGTCGAAGGGCAGACGGTGCAGGCGGGCGATCTTTTGTTGCGGCTGAATGGCTCTGCCCTGCGATCCGAATACGCCATTGTGGAAGGGCAGTTCCTTGAGGTGCTTGCCCAACGCGGGCGGCTTGAGGCCGAACGTGACGATGCAGAACAGATTGTCTTCCCGCCCGAACTGGTTGCAGTGGCGGGCCGGACCCAAACCGGACCAAAGCTGATCACCGCCCAGCGCCAGCTTTTTGACGCAAGGCGCGCCACTTTGAACACCGAAGTCGAACAGCTTTGGCGCCGCCGGGATCAGATCCGAAGTCAGATCGGCGGGATCACAGCCCAAGCCGAAGCCTTGTCCCGACAGCTTGGCTTGATCGCCGAAGAGCTTGAAACGCAGCAAAAACTCTTGGCCAAGGGGCTTGGGCTTTCCGGCCCGGTGCTGGCCTTGCAACGCGAAGAGGCAAGGCTTCGCGGCCAAGCGGGGGAATTGCAGGCGGCGCAAGCGCAATCCGAAGGCCGCGTCATCGAGATTGAACTGGAGGTGCTGCGGCTGCGCGCTGACCGCCGGGAACAGGCGAACCGCGAGCTGAACGGCATTGCGAACCGGGAACTTGAACTGGCCGAACGCCGGAGGGCCTTGCAAGACCGCATCGCGCGACTGGATATCACTGCGCCCGTTTCCGGCATCGTTCTGGGCCTTCAGGTGACCACCCCAAAGGCCGTCCTACGCGCGGCGGAGCCTGTTTTATACCTGATCCCCCAAGATCGGCCTCTGGTCATTGCCGCGCGGATAGCGCTGATCGATATTGATCAGGTTCAAGTGGGTCAGGAGGTGAAGCTGGTCTTCTCGGCCTTCTCCTCCCGTACCACGCCCGAGGTTCTGGGGCGCGTGGCGGTTCTGTCGGCCGATGCCCTGAGCGACGAATCCTCGCGCCAAGGCTATTACCGCGCCGAGATTGCCTTGAAAGAGGGTGAATCCGAAAAACTGCAGGGGATGACCCTTCTGCCCGGAATGCCAGTAGAGGCGTTCATCAGAACAGAGGCTCACACACCGCTTCAATACCTCACCAAACCCTTCACCGCCTATTTCGCACGCGCCTTTCGCGAAAGCTGAACGCCCCAAAGGACAAACATGACGCAGGCCGGGTTCAAGACTGGTTCTGTAAATCTGCGTTGCCCAAGGTGGTCGCTACGATACGTCAAGCGACCGGCGAGATGCTCCCAAAGGTTCGGGCTCAGGTTTCCCGTGATCCGCGGGGCTTTGGGACAATGGCCTTGGCGCCCCCCCCCGCCACGGGGCGGCCGGTCGATACCTTAGTTTTCTTCCAACCGATGATTAGATATTCCATTGTTTCGACAGGGCCTTGGCTCGCCTAATGTCGCTGACATGTTGCGAACAGCATTCAAGGAATCCCATGCCAATTGAAACAATTGATACCCTTGTCGTCGGGGGCGGCCAGGCCGGGCTGGCAATGAGCGAACATCTGGGCGCGAATGGCATTGACCATCTTGTTCTGGAGCGAAGCCGTATCGCAGAGCGGTGGCGCGTTGAACGCTGGTCATCGTTGGTTGCAAATGGCCCGGCTTGGCATGACCGCTTTCCAAGCAAGGAGTTTTCGGATTGTGGGCCAGATGACTTTCCGACCAAAGACAGCGTTGTATCCTATTTCGAGGACTTCGCGGCCGAAAAGAACGTGCCGATCCGCTGCGGGGTCGAGGTGACCGAAGTCTCCAAATCCGCCGATGGCCTTGGCTTTGACATTGAAACGTCCCATGGCCCGCTTCACGCGCGCAATGTCGTCGCAGCAACAGGTCCGTTTCAGAAACCTGCGATCCCGCCTCTCGTGCCTGCGCGGGATGGTCTGACGCAAATCCACTCCACCGCCTATCACAGCCCCGAAAAGCTGCCCGAAGGTGCGGTTCTTGTCGTCGGGGCCGGATCATCAGGCAGCCAGATCGCCGAAGAACTGCGGGCGAGTGGTCGCGAGGTCTACCTGTCAATCGGTGCGCATGATCGCCCGCCGCGCCGCTATCGTGGCAAGGACTTCGTCTGGTGGCTTGGCGTGTTGGGCAAATGGGAAATGAAGTCGCCCCCGGTTGGGGCAGACCATGTCACGATCGCTGTCAGCGGGGCCAACGGCGGGCGAACCGTTGATTTCAGACGCTTTGCCGCAAATGGCATCACATTGCTTGGGATGACCGCGGGCTATGACGGTGGCACCCTCACTTTTGCGCCCGACCTTGCCCGGAATATTGCGCTGGGGGATGCGAATTACCTGACCGTGTTGGACGAAGCCGATGCCTATGTCGCCCGCGAGGGGATCGATCTTCCGCTGGATCCGGATGCGCGCCATATCGGACCGGATCCAGAGTGCGTGACACACCCGGTTCTTGCGCTGGACCTTGCAAAGGCTGGGATCAAGACGATCATCTGGGCCACTGGCTTTACCCAGGATTTCCGCTGGCTCGCGGTCGATGCCTTTGACGAACTCGGCAAGCCGGCGCACCAGAATGGCGTCTCCAAAGAGCCCGGCATTTATTTCCTCGGGCTTCCTTGGCTGTCCATGCGGGGGTCGTCCTTCATTTGGGGCGTATGGGTGGATGCGAAAAACCTCGCCCAGCATATTGCCCAATCGGGCCGCCGCAGGGGCTAAGCGTTCGGCCGCAGATCTTGGCAGGCTGGGCACTTTCGCGTCAGCCTGCTTTCTTGCAGATCTTGCGCTGATAAAACCTTTCGCCAATCTCCTCTAGCCGGCGGAGGCAAAAGGGGACGCTGATCCTATGCAAAGCAGGTATGAAAATCAGCCTGACGGCAACGGATCAGATGCGCGATCCCTTGTCGGGCAGGCTGGTCACTGGGTTTTGGTGGCGGGAAGTCCATTGGCCTCGACCTCGGCGCGGGCATGGTCAAAGAAGGCGCGCAGGATCGCAGGTTGAGGGGAGGTTTGTTTGCTCGCAAGACCCAACGTAACAACGCCCACATCCTCTTTTATCGGTCGAGTGACCAGCGGTTGACCGTCTGGCGCATAGGCAATGTCGGTCCCGATGTTCAGAAGGCTATAGCCAAACCCATTGGCGACAAGGCTGCGTGCGACTGAAAGATCGGCCGCGCGGTCGGCAATATTGGGTACAAGATCAAGGCTGCGGAAGATCGACAGAAAATAGTCGCGGCTCAGCGGTAAATCGAGCAGCACCATCGGTTCTGACGCGATCTCTTGCAAGGAAACCGCGTCTTGCCGGGCCATTGGGTGATCGGGGTGCAGCATCACAAAGGGGCGCAGCGAAATCAGGCTTTCGAAATGCGTATCTTGTGGGATTTCAATATTATAGGTTATCGCCACATCAATTTCGGCACGGGCAAGTTTTTGTAACAAGGTGACCTGATCCCCCGCAAAAAGGGTTACTTTGGCCTCGGGGTACTGCCCTTCAAAGGATTTGCGAAACTTGGCGCTCAAAAGCGGGGCAATCGTCGACAGCACACCGATAGACAGCGGCCCACTGGGTCGTTTGGCGACGTCTTCGGCTATGGACTTCAAGGAAGCCGCCGCGCCTAACATGCGTTTGGCCTCATTAAAGACCCGCCGCCCTCCGGGTGTCAGCGACAACCCTTGCGCATGATGCCGCACGAACAGTTGCACACCAAATTGCGCTTCAAGCTGATTGATCGCCGTTGAGATCGACGGCGACGACACATTAAGCTGCACCGAGGCCTGCGCAATCGTTCCCGTGTCGCCGACGGCAACCAGATATTCCAATTGTCGAAACGTGAACCGAATAGCCATAGGAGTAGATCGCCTTTCAGACCCTGCCGTTCAAGCGGAGTCCTGCTGGGCCAACCATAGCAGGAAATCGCGCACGGTGCCTTCATAGTCGTCCTCTGCCAGCGGTCCACCCGTCGCAAAAACCGACTTCAGGGCCCCTTGCATCGCTTCCAGTTTTTCGCGGTCCTCAAGGTTCACGGCTTCCCACAGCGCAATGCGTTGCTTGATTGTATCCCCATCAAGGCTGTCGCCATAGACGGACATGGTCCAGCGCACCTCGATTGAGGTCGGCGTCAAAGGGCGGATGGACAAAGACACAAGAAGCGAGGCCGCCACGCTGACCACCTGACATGGGAAGGCGGCAAACAGGGTGGAACGATGGCGTTCTTCCTTTGTCAGCCCTGCGGCCCCCGCGCCCCGCGATGGGATGTCATCAGGATAGTTCGCGAAATAGCTGGTGAAGCCGGCACCATTCGGGCCTTTCCGGCTTAACCCTGTCGGCGTGTATCCATGCAGGGTTTGCGGATGCACCACGGACAGGTGATAGCCTTCCATGAAGTTTTCAACCAAGGCTTTCCAATTGCACTGCCAAACCTCAGCAGCGGCATACACGACGGCATATTTCTCGGGCTCATAGGTCCCGATCAGATTGCCGAGGCCCGCGAGCTCCCTGTCGATATCGGGGGCATCCTGCGACAGGCAGACATAGACGAACCCGAACCGCTGCGTGCAGGGGAATGCCCCCAATTTGCAGGTCTTGGGGTCAAAGCCCGCGTTCTTCATCCGAGGTGCCCGAAGCAAGGCCCCGTCTGTGCCATAGGTCCAGGCGTGATAGCGGCAGACAAACCGGTTTGCCTGCCCCTGACCTTCGGCTAAAGGCATGCCACGATGACGGCAAACATTGGACAATGCTTTGATCTCGTCACCATCCCGGACGATCAGCAATGGCTCATCCAGCAAGGTCAGCGTCAGATAATCCCCCTGCTTTAACAACTCATCCGCGCGGCCCACGCAATGCCAGCCCCGACGCAAAAGGGTTTTGCATTCGTGATCAAAGAACGCGCTGTCATTGTAGAAAATGCCCGGCAGACCTTGCGGCGCATCCGCAGGGGCTTTTGCACGTTCGGCAAGGAGGCGACGCATGTTCTCGACGCGGGCGGACTCGGAATTGGTCTGGGGCAGCTCTTTATTCATCGCCGGGCACTCCGTAGCTGGGCGCAACACGGGGGTCGAGGGCCCGCTGGACATATGCGTCCAGCTGCGGTTTGTAGACCTCCCAAGCGGTCGCAATCGCCTCGATCGGGCAGTCATCGGTCCAATCGCAGCGCAGGTCGGCCACGGGCCAAGCAACCTTGTCGCAGATCTGCAGGCCAGCCGAATGCACCGGGCCCGCTTCCCCACCTGCGGCCAGTCCCGCGCGCATGGCAGCAATCAGCCGATCCCCAAGATGGCCGCGCGCCTGTTCAAACCCCGCAACAATCGCCCGTGGCACATTTTCATTGGCCAAGAGATTGCCCGCCGAAATCACGTCGCGCCCGGCCGCATCCGTCCAGATGCCAAGCGAGTGCGCGCCGGAATGAAGCGCTGTGGTGCCGTTGGCATCAATCGCCAGAACCTGACGATATTCAATGAATTGTCCCTGATCGCGCACCAACGCAATTGCCTCGGCCACCGAGTTTCCCCCTTGCATCAAGTCAAGCGTCAAAGGCCCAAGCCGCGGATCCGTGATGTTCTGGCTGGCCACCGCCCCGACACCTGCGCGGGTGTAAGCGCAACGCGCGGCCACGGCAGGCGACGACGATGAAATAGCGATCCCGAACATGCCGGTTTCTGCGCAACGGGCAACGAGCGAGAATGTCATGCACCGTATCCATCGGGGATCACGGCTGTGCCGTCAATTTCGACAAGCCAATCTGGCCGCGCCAGGGCCTGCACGACCAGCCCCGTCGAGACCGGATGCACGCCGCGCAAATACTGCCCCATGGTCCGATAGACCGCCTCACGGTGGCGCACATCGGTGATGTAGACCACCACTTTCACCAGATGCGACATCTCTCCGCCAGCCTCTTCGATCAGTTGTTTGATGTTTTGCATCACCTTATGGGTCTGTTCAGCCGGATCGTGGCTGTCAATATTCTTGGCGTCATCAAGGTTCTGCGGGCATTGTCCACGCAGCCAAACGATCTTGCCACCTGTCGTCACCACGGCCTGACACAGATCATTGTCGAGCGCCTGTTCAGGGTAGGTATCCTTGGTGTTGAACTTGCGAATGCGGGTATGGGTCATTGTCGGTCCTAAGCCTAAGTGAGTTGGATGCGCTTGTTGATATAATGCGCAAAATCGTAGTTTGGCCGCTCCAAATGCGACAAATGCCCGGGCTCTGCCCCGTAAGAGGACAGGCCCTTAAAGACCTTCTCTGTGCAGCCTTTGTCTTCGACGTTCACATCGTCCAACAGCGCCTTGAGCTTTTCAAAATTTGCCTGCGCATCGGGGTCCTCCGCGTAATCATGCGACATCCCGCCGCCAAAACCGATCCGCACATGATCGACGCCATCGGGATGCAATGTCAGATACCAGAAATAGCCGGGCGTTAGCGTGATCAGCAGGCTCGGATAGATCGCCAGCAAATAGGTTGTTCGCCGCCGCGCGCCCTCCATTCTTGTATTGGACGGGTGGGCCATTGCGATTTTCAACGATTCATCCTTCAGGATGGTGTGATAGTTGAACGCATCTTCCCCCGGCGGACAAATCATCTCGTCGAGTTTCGAAAGCCCGCCTATGGTTCCCGCGTGGCACACCGGCAGATGGTAGCTTTCCATGAAATTCTCGGCCAGAACCTTCCAGTTGGTGTTCCAGCGATGGGTTTCAAAAAACGACTGGGTATAGGCAGTCATGTTGTAATCACCGACAAGCTCTTCAACCTTTGACAGTTGAACCGCAACATCCGGCGCGTCGGGATTCAGGGTCACGAACACCCAGCCCAACCATGCCTGACAACGCACATCCGGCAAGCGATAGTCAGATTTGCAAAAGCCCTCGTTCTGCGTCATCGCGGGCGCACCGCGAAGGGAGCCGTCAAGATTGTAGGTCCAGGCATGATAGGGACAAACGATGTTGCGCGTATTGCCCGACCCCTCCAGCAAAGTGGACATCCGATGGCGGCAGACATTGGACATTGCCCGGAGCATCCCGGACTTATCCCGCAAGACGATGATCGGCTGCCCGGCCAGTTCCAGCGTGGTATAGTCACCGGGGTTGGCAAGCGCATCCGCCCGGCCAACACAGAACCAATCCTTTGCAAAAATGCAGTCCAACTCCTTCCTCAGGAAATCCGTAGAGGTGTAAACGGAAGGGGGCATCGCACGGGCCTTTTCGAAGGCCACGGAGACGTTCTCCCGAAGTTCATCTGCCGCATCTTTCATGAGGGATCCTTTGCCGAGGGTGCCCTTCGTCGTTCGGGCACCAGTCGGAGTCTGCGAAGAAAAATTCGACAGGTAAAGATGAGACTTCAGAATGCTTGATTTGGGTGAGGCTAATCAGGACCGATCAAAGGCACTAAATTGTCGCCTCAGGCCCAGCGTGCCTTATCCTACGCCAGCGCGTGCGTCGGGCCGTCATCAACCGTTCTACTTTGTCAGGTCTTGGGGTCCAGAAGGGTCAGCATGTCCTTGCAGTCTTGGACCTTCCCTCCGCAACAATCCGACAGAAGAAATGTGACAAGGCTGTTCACCGTCTCCAGCCTCGCGGCGTATCGGATTTCACGCTGGTGCCGTGTAGTGGTGACCAAGCCCGCGCGCTTAAGAACCGACAGATGCCCAGAGAGGGTGGAGGGTTTGGCGTCCAACCTCTCAGCGATCGTCAGGGAAGGAACACCCTCCGGAACATGCTGCACGAGAAGCTTGAACGCGGATAACCGGGTCGGATGCGAGAGGGCCGCGAATGCGTCGAGGGCGGAGTCTTGTTTCATTATTCGTCAATACCCGAATTATCGAAGCTTGACGAGAGGGTGGCGATCCCTTAGCCCAGAGTCAATTCGTAAAAACCCGAAATGAGGCGGAATGACCGGTACGCTGATCACATCCGAGGTGGATTTCAATGCGGAGGGCCGTCAGGCGGGCTTTCTTCGCGTGCCGCATTCCACCAATCGGTCAGCCTATGGGTGGATTCCCGTGCCGATCACGGTCATCCGCAACGGGGACGGGCCTACACTTATCCTCACGGCTGGGGTTCACGGCGACGAATACGAAGGGCAGATCGCGGTCGCCGACCTTGCGCGCACGCTGGATACAGCAGAGATCCGCGGCCGCCTGATCCTGCTGCCAATGGTCAATTTCCCGGCAGCCGAGGCCGGGTGCCGTGTCTCACCTGTTGACGATGGCAATTTGAACCGCCTCTACCCCGGAAACTTCCAAGGTACCCCTTCGGAAATGATCGCACATTTCCACGAAGAGGTGATCCTGCCAATGGCGGATTATGCGGTTGATTTGCACTCAGGCGGCTCGTCCCTGATCTATCCACCGACGCTGCTGCGCGGGCCAGCGCATTCGCCGCAGGAAGAGGCCGCGCTTACCATGCTGACCCAGGCCTTCGATCTGCCCTACGCATGGGTCTTCACAGGCGGCGGCGGGCGGGGCAGCACAGCCCGAACCGCAATGGGCGCAGCAAACCGAAAAGGTGTGGTGAACGTGATGGCGGAACTTGGTGGCGCGGGTTGCGTGACACCGGAAGTTCTCCGCCAGACCAAGCGCGGACTTCGGCGCATCCTGCATGCATTGGGCATGTTGCCGGATTACACACCCGACGCGCCCAATGGGACACGAACCCTGAACGTGCAAGGGTCGATCTATGCTGAAGGGTCAGGAGTGTTCGAGCCGCAAAAGACCCTCGGCGAAGATGTCACAAAGGGGGAAACCGTGGCGCTTCTTCATCATCCAGACACGCCGGGGAAAGCGCCGGATGCCGTTATCTCACCCTATGGCGGTCTTGTGCTAGCCATGCGGGCGCTGGCGCAGGTTCGGCGTGGCGACGCGCTTTATCAGATTGCGGCGGATGTGGCCTGACATGATTGATTGCCCGGTTTCCATTGACGAGATACGCGCAGCGGCCTTGACGCTTGACGGTGTGGCCATCCGCACACCTCTTCTGGAAAACCCGGATGTGAAGGCTCTGCTGGGCGGCCAACTGTTGCTGCTGGCCGAAGGCGCGCCCGCAACGCAGGTCTCTTCGGCCGAACCGGCACTATTCGACGACACCCGCAGGTCGCTTGAGGCGGGGCATCGCGTCGCCCATGATGCAGAGGTCCGCAAGACGATGCGGTTCGCCTACGACCACTTCCGGATCGTGGCAGAGCCGGTCGCGGTGGTCGGCGTTGCGGCGATTCTCAACGGTCAAGTCCCCATCACTGACCGCACGGAGGCGACCGTCATCACTGGCGGAAACATCGATATCGCGCGTTTTGCAGCGCTGCTGGAGGATGAAGAATGACGCTGGATCGCCGCCTTATGGCTGAATGGCTTGGCACGTTCTCCCTTCTGGCGACGGTGGTCGGGTCAGGAATCATGGCCGAACGGCTCGCGGATGGGAACGTAGCAGTAGCGCTTTTGGGGAATACGATTCCGACGGGCGCGATGCTCGTCGTGCTGATCACGATCTTCGGGCCGATTTCAGGCGCGCATTTCAACCCTGCCGTGACGCTTTGCTTTGCCCTTCGGCGCGAGATCATTGCGCGCGATGCGGGCCTTTATGTTGGGGCGCAGGTGTTCGGCGGGATTGCCGGGGTTCTGGCTGCCCATGTGATGTTTGAACATTCCTTGATCGACCCCTCCACCACGGCGCGCACTGGTATTGGCCAATGGGCAGGCGAGTTTGTCGCAACCTTCGGGCTGATTGGAACAATTCTGGCTTGCCTTGAGGCCCGCCCACAGGCTGCACCGATGGTCGTTGGGCTCTACATCACGGCCGCCTATTGGTTCACCTCTTCGACGTCCTTTGCAAATCCAGCGGTCACGATCGCGCGGGGGTTTTCAAACACTTTCGCAGGAATTGCGCCTACCGACGTTGCGGCCTTTATCGTTGTGCAACTGATCGCAACACTCCTTGCGACCGGGTTCTTCCGCTGGCTGCTGGAGGATCCAAAAGATGGCTGACTTCGATTTCGACGAACCTATCGACCGGCGGGCGGTTCCGGCGCTTAAACACCACCGCATCGTGCTGGGGTCGGACGGAATGGACCTGTTTCCAGCGGGCGTTGCCGACATGGATTTCCGCGTGGCACCCTGCATCGCCAAAGCGATCGCCGCACGCGCCGCGCTTGGGGTCTACGGCTACGAGACCGTCCCCAACGGGATGATCCCGGCTTTGACCGGATGGCTGGAAAACCGGCATGGATGGGCTGTCGATACGTCACACATCCTGCGCGCGCCCAACGTGCTGAATGCACTGGCGATGGCGGCGAGTTGTTTTACGGAACCCGGTGATGGGATCATCGTGCAACCACCGGTCTTCTTCGACTTTGCCGACATCATTACGGAAAACGGGCGGCAGGTCGTCGAGAATCCGTTGATTCTGCGGAATGGCCGATACGAGATGGATTTCGACGGTCTGGCCCATAGTGCGAGCAACCCAAGGACGCGCATGATTTTCTTGTGCAATCCGCACAATCCAGTGGGCCGGGTGTGGACCGCTGATGACCTCTTGCGCCTTGGGGCAATCTGCCGTCGCTTCGGCGTTCTGGTCGTCTCGGATGAGATCCACGGCGACATTACCTTTCCGGGTCACCGCTACACGCCATTCGCGTCAATCTCGGCAGAGGATTCCCTCAACTCCATCACCTGCCTATCGCCGGCAAAAAGCTTCAACATCGCGGCTTGCTGCTCTGCCTTCACTGTCACCCCCGACGAGACTCGTAGAAAAGCGCTTAACGCTGAAAATAGCCGCCTCACCGTGAATAAGAACAACGCCTTCAGTTCGGTCGCGATGGAAGCCGCCTTTTCCGACGGCGCACCCTGGCTGGATGCAGTAAGGGTGTATCTGCACGGAAACTTGGAGCTTGTCCGCAAGCGCCTCGCCGATATTCCGGAAATCTGCCTGATAGAACCGGAGGGAACATTTCTGCTCTGGATAGACTTCCGCGGTCTCGGCTTTGCGCCCGACGATCTGACCGCGTTCCTCAGGCAGAAGGCTGGCTGGGCAATAACGCGTGGATTGGCCTTCGGGCAGCAGGGCGCTGGCTTTGGCCGCTTGAACATCGCCTGCCCGCGCCCGCGTCTGGAAAAGGCGCTGGACCAGTTACTGGCCGCAACAAAAGGCCGCTTGTGATGATCGCCCTTCCGCATCAACCGGATCGGGGCTCATCGCGCGATGGTTTGGCCAGACTTCGGGCTTTCGGCACGGGCCCTTTATGAAAAGAAAACAACCCTATAGCCCTGATCGAAAGAGGAGAGCGCGTTGACTGACACACCGCAATTGTCCGAAGAGCACTTCCATGAGCCAGAGGCCAGTCGTCTCTTTCCTGTCGGACGTTCCTCCCACCCGCCAAGGATTCTGTTGCTTTATGGGTCCCTCAGAAAGCGTTCGTTCAGCCGGTTGATGACCGAAGAGGCTGCCCATGTGCTGCATCGTCTTGGTGCGGAAACGCGCAGTTTTAATCCCTCTGGCCTGCCCTTGCCCGACGACACCGATGCGGACCATCCAAAGGTTCAAGAATTGCGGGATCTGGTAACCTGGAGCGAGGGTATGGTTTGGTGTTCACCCGAACGGCATGGTGCGATGACCGGGATCATGAAGGCGCAGATCGACTGGATCCCGCTGTCGCTGGGCGCCGTTCGGCCAACTCAGGGCAAGACCCTTGCCGTGATGCAAGTGTGCGGCGGATCACAAAGCTTTAATGCGGTTAACCAGTTGCGGGTGCTGGGGCGCTGGATGCGTTGCCTGACCATTCCGAACCAATCCTCCGTTGCGAAGGCCTTTCAGGAGTTTGGGGATGACGACCGAATGAAGCCTTCACCCTACTACGACCGCATGGTCGATGTGATGGAAGAACTGGTTAAATTCACGCTTCTGACCCGCGACGCCGCTCCGTACCTTGTAGATCGCTACAGCGAAAGGAAGGAAACCGGGGAGTCGCTTATCGCGCGCGTCAATCGAACGGCCTCCTAGGGATCTGCCGTTCAACGGGGCCCGTTGTGCCGGTTTAGATAAGGCGTTTATTGATCGGATAGATGGGGTTTTAC
>JAQWYA010000158.1 GCA_029254215.1 Pseudorhodobacter sp.
CGCGACCATATGGACGGAACCACCTCCAGCAGCCTTTATGAATTGCGGCTGGGGCGCGAGAAATTCGGCAAGGAAACCCATGCCTATTCCGTCGCCTGGGCCGAGGATGAGGTCGAAGAAGCCGTCAGCTATGCCGACAAGATCATCTTCAACTCCATCAGCCAGCTTGACCGCTTTGACAACAAGACCAGCGGCATCGCCCGTGGCCTGCGTCTGAACCCGCGCTTTTCGACCAGCGGCTTTGATCTGGCGGACCCGGCGCGGCCCTTCAGCCGCCTTGGCGAATGGGATCTGACCAAGCTGGAGGCCGTCGCCGACCGCATTTCCGGCGTAATGATCCATTACAATTGCGAGAATGACGATTTCGCGCTCTTCGACCAGCAACTTACCCGGATCGAGGATGAATTCGGTGGCTTTCTGTCACGCCTGAAATGGGTCAGCCTTGGCGGCGGCATCCATTTCACCGGCGAAGGCTACCCTCTGGAACAGCTCGCCGCGCGCCTTAAAGCCTTCGCAGAGAAATTTGGTGTTCAGGTCTATCTGGAGCCGGGCGAGGCCGCGATCACCGGCACCGCCAGCCTTGAAGTGACAGTTCTGGACCTGCTGGACAACGGCAAAAAACTCGCCAGCGTCGACAGCTCGGTCGAGGCCCATATGCTCGACTTGCTGATCTATCGCCAATCCGCCCGGATGGAGACAGACGGCCCACATGACTACATGATCTGCGGCAAGTCCTGCCTTGCAGGCGATATCTTCGGAGAGTTCAGCTTTCCGGAACCTCTGGCCATCGGGGGCCGTTTGTCCATCGCCGATGCCGCCGGTTACACAATGGTCAAGAAAAACTGGTTCAACGGCGTGAAGATGCCGTCGATCGTGCTGCGCGAGTTGGACGGCTCACTGACTGTCGCGCGGGAATTCGGCTATGCCGATTTTGAAAGCAATCTGGGTTAAGGAGGGTGACGCCATGAAACGCAATGTTCTGATCATCGGGGCCGGTGGGGTCGCACAGGTGGTTGCCCATAAATGCGCGCAAAACAACGATGCCTTGGGCGATCTGCATATCGCCAGCCGCACCGTCGCCAAATGTGAGGCGATCCTTGCCAGCGTTGCCGAAAAATCCGCGATGAAGCAGCCCGGCATTTTCAAGGCCCATGCCGTTGACGCAATGGACAGTGCTGCGGTCGCGGCTCTGATCGGAGAAACCGGGGCGCAGATCGTGATCAATGTCGGCTCTCCCTTCGTGAACATGACGGTTTTGCAGGCCTGCATCGACACGGGCGCCGCCTATATCGACACCGCGATCCACGAAGACCCGACCAAGATCTGCGAAACCCCGCCATGGTACGGTAATTACGAATGGAAACGGCGCGAGGCTTGCAAGGCCGCCGGGGTCACCGCCGTTCTGGGCGCGGGCTTTGACCCAGGCGTGGTGAATGCCTTTGCCCGCTATGCCATTGATGAATGCATGGACACGGTTGAAAGCATCGACATCGTCGACATCAACGCGGGCAATCACGGCAAGTATTTCTCGACCAATTTCGACCCCGAGATCAACTTCCGCGAGTTTACCGGCACCGTCTATAGCTGGCAAAAGGGCGCCTGGCAGGAAAACCGCATGTTCGAGGTCGGCCGCGAGGATGATCTGCCGGTAGTCGGCCGCCAGAAATCATACATGTCCGGCCATGATGAGGTCCATTCCCTCGCCAACCGCTACCCCCATGCCGATGTGCGCTTCTGGATGGGGTTTGGCGATCACTACATCAACGTGTTCACCGTCCTGCAAAACCTCGGCCTTCTGTCGGAACAGCCCGTCACCACCGCCGAAGGGTTGGAGGTCGTGCCGCTGAAAGTGGTCAAGGCCGTACTGCCAGACCCAAGCAGCCTTGCCCCCAATTACACGGGCAAGACCTGCATCGGTGATTTCGTGAAAGGCACCAAGGATGGCAAGCCGGTTGAGGTGTTTGTCTACAACGTGGCTGACCACAAAGACGCCTATAACGAGGTGGGCAGTCAGGGCATCTCCTACACCGCAGGGGTGCCGCCGGTGGCGGCCGCGATGCTGATCGCCTCGGGGGAATGGGATGTCGGCCATATGGCCAATGTCGAGGATCTGGACCCAAAGCCCTTCCTCGGGCTCTTGGCCAAGATCGGCCTGCCCACCCGCATCAAGGATGCCGAAGGCGATCGCGCCGTGACCTTCTAAGCCAAGGCTCTGTCAAAACTCTGCAAAAAGGGGCGGCCCCGCAAAGGCCGCCCCCTTCTTATAGGCCAGAATGCCCCTCAGGCAGAACGCAGCAAAACCTTGGTGCTGTTGATCGCCTCAACCGCGCGTTCGTAATGCACGCGCTTGGAGGCCGAAGACGAGGCCGAGCGCAGCAGTTTGGTGGTCAATCGGTCCAGAACCGCCTCTGCTTGCGCATTGGCCGCCCCCACCCGAGCCGGGGCCACGGCGGTGATCGGCCGGGCCGAGGTGCGCGGGCCTTTCGGGGTATCCACCGTTCGGCGGACCGGGGTGGCGGCAGGATCGGCATTGGCCGTTGCAATCGCGCGCAGCTCTGCCGCTGCAATCGAAATGGCGCTACGCATATCGTCATAATCGCCTGAAGTGGGCAGCGACTGCGCGATCCGGCTGTATTCAAGGCTCAGACAGTCGATCCGCTCGCCTTCGGTATAGCTGGTGCAGGTGCCCACGATCTGTTCGATCCGGTTGACGACAACGCTTGTCCGGCCGGTTGACGGGGCAAAGCTGCGCTCTTCAGGGCTGGTGGTCGGCTCTGGTTCTTCCTGATAAGGGTACTCTTCTTCATAGGGGTACTCCTCCTCATAGGGGTACTCTTCGCATCCCTCGGTGCATTCTTCAGTAGCCCCGTCATCTACCCCAAGGGAGTCGATGTCCTGCTCATAGGGCGTCATCGCCATCTGGCCGGGCGGGAACAAAGTTGGAAAGGTCGGTGCCGCCTGCGCCGCAAAAGCGCTCAGCATCAGCACGGAGCCGGAGACCCCCGCAAGTGCGCGCGGCAGGGTCAGGGAAAAGCGGATCTTGTCGGTCATCTCAATATCCTTTTTGCTGCTGAAAAATGGTCTTGAACTTATGCCTTCAAACCGAAGGCCAATCGTATGGCACGCTGCGTTCCCGGGCCAAAACTGCCATCCAGACCGCCCGTATAAAACCCGGCCTCTGCAAGCTTGCCTTGCAACGCGCGGCGCGCATCCAACGTGAACATGGTCGGGCGCTCCAACAGGATATCAAGCACATCCTTGGCCCCCGACCGAAGCGCATCGTACAAATATGAGGCAGCCTCTTTCGGGCCCTTCCCCGCGATCAGCCCGTCATCAATCAGGGCTGCAAAGTTGAACAATGCCTGCGGGTGGCGCAGGTCAGCCGCCCGTTCAAACAGAGCAAGAGCCGCCGCCGGATCGGGGGAAAGACCCAATTCACCTTGATAATGCAGGAACCCCAAATCATTGATCGCATCGGCGAAATCCTGATCCGCAGCCGCCTGATACAAGGCAAGTGCGCGGGCGGGATCAACCTCCACCCCCAGCCCGCGCTCATAAAGCTTTGCAAGCTCGAACTGCGCTTCGGGCGATCCGGCGTCAGAGGCGCGGGTCAAAAGCGATACGGCTTCTGCGGGGTCAAAACGGTCCGCATCGGGGTTCAGCCGCATATAGGCAAGACCCACCATCGACCGCGTGTCCCCCAACTCCGCCAGCGCCACCAGTTGTTTTTCCTGATCCGGGCGAATGCCAGACCATGCAACGGTCAAGTCGCCGCCCTGCGTCGCCGCATCGCCTTCGGCTGGCCCGGCCAGATAGAACGGCACGCCCGACAAAGACCCATAGGTATGCGGTTCCTGCTGATTGAAGGTCTCGGCCAGAACCTTGTCGCGGACCTGCCGGAACATCAGGCTGATCTCCAGCCCGCGCTCTTGCATCTTTTCGGCAAGCGCCAAGGCAAAGGGGCTGTTGGAGCCCATCCCATCCAGCGCCACCTGCCCGTCTTTCGCGGCAAAGGCCACCAAAGTGCCGCGATCCGGCGCGGCGGGGGCCAGCCCCCCGGCCCCTTGTGCCGCGGCTGAAACGTCTTGATCCGCGCTGCCCTGCTCCAACGCGGCGCTGTCCAACTCATCCCCGAACGGGTTGTTGCGGCAACTGTCCAGAATGACGATCCGCATCACCCGCGCCCGGTCCACCGTTGCCAGAAGATTGTCCAGCGAGACCGATTGCCGCTGCACATCGCGGTTGGAGCGGACATCCGCATCCGCCGGCACCAGAAAATTCTCGCCCTGAACCTCGATCCCGTGGCCTGCGAAATAGATCAGCGCCAGTTCTGCGGTTTCCGATTGAAAGGCGAACCCATCCATCGCGCGGGTCAGTTCGGCATATCCGGCATCAATCACCAGCGTGACCTCAAAGCCGATGCCCTCCAGCGTTTCCGCGATCAGACGGGCGTCATTGGCCGTGTTGTCCAGCGCCTCGATATGCGCGTATTTTGCGATGCCCACGACCAACGCCACACGGTTTGCCCAAGCGCTTGTCGGAGCGAAGGTCAGCGACCCAAGCACACACAACATGGCGACAAGTTTCAGCACAAAACCGTGCAATTTTGCCCTCCGTACGGGGGCGGCCAAAGCGCTGTCACCCTGCCCGCCGTTCCGCGATCACACAAATACCAGCCCTGAAACTGGGGGCTCAATCGTAAAGCGTCAAATCTCGCCAGCGCTGCGCCAGCGGGAAATCAATTCCTGAGAAACCTCGAAATGCATGGAATCCTCACGCCCGAAGGAGGCGCCCCAGAACCAGCCTTCCTCTTGGAAGAAATCCGACAGAATGGTCAGGCCAAGCTGGGTTTTGCCATCGCCCAGCGTGTCCAGCACACCATCGATGTTCAGATCAACGGCCAGCCCGAAAGCATGGGTCGAAACCGCGTTCTGCGACCCGCGAATCCGCCGCACACAGAGCGCGCCCGCCGTCGAAATGCGGTTGTAAAGATCCACATCCGTTTGCTGCACCCGCTCAAACACGCGGCGCATCGAGTCCACAGCCGGGCGGAGCATATTCACCCGAATCGGGCCGACATCGCCCAACACCAGCAGATCCTTCAGCTTGGGGTTGGTCATCGGTTCACAATCATCCGACAGCTCTTCGCGCGGCGGGCCGAACATTTCCAAAAGGAATCGCGGGCTAGAGACGGACAAGCCTTCGTTGATCTTGCGACGGCTCGCGATCAGGACCACCTGCGCATAGCTGTCGGCAATCTGGTTGCCGTTGATCGACTCGAAAGGCGCGTTGGGGTCTTGCTCCATATAGCTGGGATCAATGGGTGCGCGCTGCAACTGCGACAGCTCTTCCTCGACGGTTCCAAGGCGGAATTGCAGGTCTTCCATCTGCTGTCGCAGAATCTCGATTTCAATCCGCGCGCCGCTGTCTACGGCGGGGCCGTTCATGCTGTCATTGCCGGACGCCATGAAAAACGACCCGACAAACCAGATCACAGGCGCCAGAACGATCGCAATGGCCAGAATGATGGCGGGAAGAAGGCGCATTTCAAAGGTCCAAACGTTAAAAAATCATTCAAGTGTCAGGATATACCAATTCCCCCCATCAAGGGAACTATTTTCAAAAATGCGGCGGCGAATTGCCTGAAATTGCGGCACTTCCGAAAGCTTTTTGTTTGGCCAGCGCCTGTGATATACTTCTCAGGGAAGGCTATTTGACCTTCCGGAAAGGTATTTTCATGTTCGCAAAATCATTCGTCTTCTGCACCGTCGCAGCCTCGTTTTTCGCCCTGTCTTGCCTGCCAATGCAGGCACAATCCACCGACGCTGCCACCGCCAGCGCCGAGGAATTGCAGGAATTGTTCAAAAAGCAAAAGTCGCGCGGGCTGGCCCTTGTGTCCAACGGCCCTTCGTCCGCAGCCGTGGTTCCCAGCACAACCGCGCAAGGCAAGACAGAGATCGCCCCTGTCGTCTATTCCGAGATTGAAAAAGCCGATCAGGTGAATGTGCGCATCACCTTCGATTTCGATTCTGCCGTTTTACGGGCCGAGGAAAAGCCAAAGCTTTCGACCCTGTGTCAGGCGATGAAAACCGTGGATGTCGATGTGTTCCGCATCATCGGGCATACGGATGCCTCTGGCTCGGATGATTACAACGAAAAGCTGTCTTTGCTGCGGGCGCAAGAGGTCAAGCGTTTCCTCGTGCGCGATTGCGGGATCGCCGAGACGCGGCTGGAAGCGGTCGGAATGGGCAAGCGCTTCCTCTTCAACAAGGACGACCCGCGCGCCGATGAAAACCGCCGCGTCGAATTCCAGGCCTTAAGCTGACCTTGGCATGTTGCGAAAGCCACGCCTTTTGCCCTCCGCCGGAAAGAGACCCTGAATGACGAAAGCGCGCTCGGACGACAGGTTCAAGGCTGGGGATCTGTTGAACAACACCTACCGGATCGAAGCTTTGCTGGGCCGCGGCGGCACCTCTGACGTCTATCGCGCCCGGTCCGAGATTTCGGATCGGCTCGTGGCCATCAAGGTGCTGCAATCCGAGCTTTCCAAGAACGAGGCCTATCTGCGCCTGATGACACGCGAAGAGGCGATCCGCGACGTGCGCCATGACGCCGTGGTGCGCTATTCGGAAAATCAGCGGACACCGGATGGCCAAGTCTATTTGGTGATGGATTATATCGACGGCATCGGCCTTGATGAGAAGATGGCAGCGGGCGGCATGTCAGCCGAAGATCTGATCAAGGTCGCAGCACGGGTCGCGCAGGGGCTGGTTGCGGCCCATGACCAGAACCTCGTGCACCGCGATCTGTCGCCCGACAATATCATCCTGCGCAATGGCCGCCCAGAAGAGGCCGTGATCATCGATTTCGGCATTGCCAAGGATGACAATCCCGGCGCGGAAACCGTTGTGGGCAATGAATTCGCGGGCAAATACGCCTATGCCGCGCCTGAACAGCTCAACGGTCATTCCGACTTGCGCACTGATATCTATGCGCTGGGGGCGCTGTTGCTGGCGGTGTTTCGCGGCAAGGCCCCTGATATCGGTGAAAACCCGGTGGCGCTGCTGCGGCTGAAGGAAAAACCGCTGAATGTTGAGGGCGTGCCAGAGCCCTTGAAATCTCTGATCACCAAGATGACCAACCCCGATCCGGCCCAGCGCTTTCAATCCGCCGAGGATGTGCTGCGCGCCATCGACCCGACCTACACCTCTGGCCATGTCATCCGAACCGAGGTCACGCCACAGGCCAAAACTCCCGCTCCGACAAGCGCCGCGCGCCCTGAACCCGAAGCTGGCTCCAAAACCGGGCGCAATGCCCTGCTGGCAACGCTCCTGCTGGGGGCTTTGGCGGCGGGTGGCTATTTCAGCGGGGCACTGACGCCGCTTTTTGCGCCTGCGCTGCCGACCGCCGCCCCCTTCACGCTGATCGCTGAAAACCCCGGCAACGGCGTCATTTCCGCATCTGGCCACGCCCCGGATGATACGGCCCGGACCGCCTTGATCAGGCTGCTGGGCGACGGGGCGGTGATCGAGCTTGCGCAAGGGGCCATTGCCCCAAGCTGGGGCGAGGATGTGCTGGCCGTTCTGACCCGCGTTGCCGCTTTGCCCGAATGGCGCGTCGCTGTTGCGGATAATGCCGTCACCATCTCGGGCCTGACCGAGGATCGGGACGCTCTTGCAGCCATCACAAAGGATCTGTCGCAAACCGGCGCGCTTCAAACGACCCTTGATCTGCAACTGGGCCCGCGTTTCCTGACCGCCGACACGGTTCTGCCTGTGCTGGCCGAAAACGCGGATTGCGGGCCGCTGACGCTTGGCGATGCGCCGGCCACGGGCTGGGGTCTGGGGGCCAAGCTGATCGTGACCGGCAGGATGGCCGAGCAAGGCTCCCGTGCCCGGCTGGCCGAGGCCCTGAGCCGCGTGATCGGGGATCGCTCGGTGCTTTTGGATGTCGAAATCCTGAACGGCAACCTTTGCAAGATCGAGCAAGCGCTTCCCCTTGCCGGGTCACGGGGCTTTGGCGTGATCTTCGGCTTTGGCGACCGCCAAGACCCCAACCCCGCCGCGCGCTATTTTCTGGGGGAAAACCCGGCGATTGATGTGCTGATCCCGGCAGAGGTGACAACGGGCTATCTGTGGGTCAGCATTGTCGATGTGACGGGCAGCGTCTTTCACCTTTTGCCCAACGTCAATCGCCCCGACAATCAGATCGCCACCCTGCGCGCGGGGCAAGACGGGGCCGTTTTGCTGCGTGTCGCCTATGGGATCGAAGAGGCGAAAGGCACCACAAAAATGGCCTTTATCGTGGATGACACCGTGCTGGGCAAAAGCAAGGTCGTGGTGCTCCACTCCGAAGATCCGGTGTTTGAAAGCCTCCGCCCGATTTCAGAATCGACCGACAGCTTTGCCGCCGCCCTTGCCAGCCAAGAGGACGGCGCGGACATGGCCGAATTCTTTTCCATCGATGCCCGCATCCTGACGACCGAGGCAAAATAGCCCACCCGCCCGCTTAGGCCGCCTTGCTGAAATTGGCCCATTTCGCATCGTGCAAGATCCCTTCGATCGCGGTCAGGGTCTGATCGGCCTTTGCCGCCAAGGCGTCCACATAGGCCGCCATTTGAGGGTGCGGGTTTCCATCCCCATCCACCGCCTTGAAGCGGCGCAAACTGTCCATCAGCTTGTAAAGCGATGCCGTCAGCTTGGCCGAAATCGCAGCATCCGGCGCGCCGGGGTCTTCCTTGACCTGCGCGGGCCTGCGGGTCTTGTTCTGGGCGATCAGCGCGTCGATCTCTTTGTCGAAGGCAAGCTTTGCATCGCCAAAATTCCCCAAGGCCGCGTTGATCGCGCTGATGTCATTGGTCTTGGCAACGGCGGGCACGGCTTTCGTGGTGGCCATGTCGTAAAAACTGGCCCAACTGTTCAACGACAATTCAACCGGGCCGGAGTGCCATTTCTGCTTCAAGGGAACCGCGCGCAAAAGCACCGGGTCATCGGCGTATTTGGCCTCCAGATAGGCGACGACCTTGGCGATATTGGTGTCAGGATGCGCCAGAGTTTGCTCGTTCAAGCCACAGCGACGCATGCCCTCCACCGCAATCGGATCGCCCTTGGTCGCCCCCCATGCCATCGCATATTTGGCCAGCGTCGGGTTTTTCTGGGTCGCCTTGCGCGCCAGATACCTGTCTTGCGGATTGTCACGGGCCTGCTGATACAGCCTCCAGGCAGCGGCCATCTGCTGTTCGGTATAAAGAATGTCCGCCAGCTTGATCGAGGCTTCAACCACTTCGACGCTGGCCTTAACGACAGGGGCCGCCGGGGCGGCGGGCGTCAGCTTGAGCACCTCGGCAACCACTTTGGCGGCATCCAGCGCCGCCTGAATTCCGGCCTGTGCGGCTTGCTTTGTCTGCAAGCCCTTCCGGCTTAGAAACGCATCCACCTGCGCAGAGGAGGCCGCCTGCGCGTCCTTGAAATTATCCTGCCAGATGATCAACTCCTGCGTCTTCGCAATCGCATCCTGAATCGTGAAGGTCAGCGTCAGGCAAGCCTCGGCCAGTGAGGCGCCGGGAAACATCTTGACGACAAGCCCCACCCCTTTTTGCGAGATGCTCTTGCACAGCTCAAATGTGGCGGCTGTCTTGGCCTGCACCGCCAGAATATAGTCGATCGAGGCAAGGCGGTTGGTTTCAGCGATATTGACCGCATCGTCGTCGTCAATCGGCTGTGAGAACCCGGCCACCAAGGCAAGCCGAAACGCCTCATCGCCCTCATTGACAAGGGCCTCCATATCTTCGGCGGTCTTTTTGGCGGCCTCTTCGCGCTGCTTTTGCAAGGCGGCCTGATCGAACTTGGCCGCGATGATCGCGTTTGCCTTGTCAATCTTTACCTTCTCGTCATAAGCTTTCTTCGCGGTTCCGGCCGTGGAAAAGGCGTCCTCAGCACCAAGACCCTCCTCCTCTTCCTGTTTCTTCGCCTCAGGCTCCGCAGCGCCTTCAATGCCGAACTCCTGCGCCATCTTGGCCCCGGCCTGCTCGGCGGCGGCGGCGGCGACAGTCTCCATATGATCACACAAAGCCTGCATGACCGCGCCGGGGTCTTTCCCGCCCGAGATCGCAGCCTCAGCCTGCCAACTGTTCAGGAAAGGCTTGATGCCCGCCTGCAGCAGCTTGCCGATCTCGGCCACATGCTTGCCTTCCGTCTTGTCAAACCCGGCGCAGCCATCGGCGATCGCATCGGCAATCGCCTGCGCCGCGCCTTCATAGTCCTTCTTCTTGATGTAGGCCTCCACCTTGACGCCCCGCGCGGTGGTCAGGATGCTGCTGGAGACCATGCCGCTGATCTCGGGCCCGACATGTTTCGCCAGCACCGGACCGATGGCCTTGGCAATCGCCACCCCCAAAGTGCCGTAGTCTTTGCCCGTCAAAGCGGTCTTGCCCAGCGCGTCCGTCACCGCCAAAGCGGCCTCAAGATGCTTGAGGATCTCCTTCGCCTCTTTCGCGCCAATCGCCACGCCATCTTCGCCCATCACATCGGCAATGGCATTGACGCCCCCGGCCCCCTTGGTCAGCAATTCCAACGTGGCTTTGCCGATCTTTGTGCCGCGCTCAAACTTCTCTTTCATGAGGTCTTTTTCGGTCATCTCTAGGCCAACCTCGGTGCGCCGCTCTTCATAGGCTTCGCTGGCGGCATCAAATTGTTCCACGACGCCCGAGTATTTCTGCGGAATGAGGTTTTCAGGGATGACGCCCTGCCGCTGCAAGGGCAGCCACAGGTCTTGGGCGATGCGGGCATCAACCTCGGCCTGCGCGCGGGCGAAATCCGCTTCTTCCTTGGCGCGCAGCTTGGCAAGGCGGCGCAGTTCGGCGGGGTCATCGCCGGTCACTTCGGTGAACTCGGGCATCTCCAACTTATAGGCCGGGTTCTTGCGCAGCTCCGCTTCCAAGGCATAGATTTTCGCCATCTCTGCGTTCAACAGCAAGATCTGCTCTTCGCTCAGCGCTTCGGTCAGATCAGGCGCGTGATGGAAGGTGTCGATCTCGTTCCCGGGGTCACCGCCTGCATCGAGGATCGACATCTCGGCATCGCCAATCTTGACCTTCATTCCCGACAAAGCCGCGCGAATGGCGTCCCGCTCCCCCTCTGGCAGGCGGAGGGCCATCATATCCTGCCCCTCCTTGCGCTGCTGCGCCTGTTTGAGGTTCTTGTCAGAGGCCGCGGCAAGCCCCGTCACCTTTGCAAGCCAGTCCAGCTGCGCCGCAACGGCGGGGTCTTGCGGGATCATATCTGCTGGTTCACCCATGGGTCAGCCCTTTCCTTGCCGCGCCGGTCAAACCGACCGCAGCACGTTCAACTCGATCTGCCGCAGGCGGCTTGCGATGGCACTTGCGAAGCCTGCTTCGCCAAAGGGGTTCAGCACGCATTGCTGGATCACCGGGTCCTTCAGCAGCAGGTCGGTGTAATACCGCACCTTTTGCAGCGCCTTTTCGCGCGCCGACTTGGTTTTTGACGGGTCCGCAAACTCTGCCGCGGCAGCGTCAAACCCGGAACTGTCCAGACGCGCCACGATCTTGTCCAAGGCCCCCGCCAGCGCGGTATAAGACGGGCCGGCCCCATGCGCGTCGGCCACCGGCTTGACCTTGGCCAGAAACGCATCCTTGCGGGCGGTAAAATCCCCAACCGCCTTGGCCCATTCCTTGCCGATCTCGGCCAGTTCCTTGGGGTTGGTCCGGGGGCCACGGGCCTTGATCGTCTCGATCAATTTGGTGACGAATTCGAGTTCCGAGATCGCGGCAGCCACCGGCCCGCCCTTGCCGACCAGCTTGACCGTGTTCTCAACCCGGTTCAACTGCGCGGTCACCTCGTCCTTGTAATGCGCCAGCGCCGAGGCGGCTTCGGCGGCTTTGATCTCCTCCTTGGTCGATTTGAGGAAAGCGGCGGCATCATTCAGATAGGTTTCTTTCTGGGCGGCCTCTTCGGCACGGCGGCGTTCGGCGGCGTTATCTTCCCCCAACAGATCACTGCGGACCGAAAGCTGTGCCACCTGAGCATCAACAGCGGCGCGGGCATTCTTGATCGCGGCCAAATCCACCGTTTTGCCCTGCGCCAAGGCCTGCTCCATCGTCTCGCGCGCGATGTCTTCCAGTTGCTGCGCAAGGGCGCGGGCCTCATCAAAGATCTGGTCGTCCGACTTGCCCTCATTGGCCTGCAAGCCGGTAAACAGCCGCCCGATCTCGGCCCGGCAGCGCCCCAGCATCGCATCAATCGTATCGAAAAAGGCCAAAGTGGTCTTGGTCGGGATCCATGCTTCGACCTGCGCCAGATCGCGGGTCACCTCCCCCTCATAGGGTTTGGCCTTGCGGTCATAAGCCTTGAGCATCTTGGCATAGGCCAGATTGAACGCATCGAGGTCTTTCTTGGCGATGGCAAGCTCTGCCAAAGCGGCGCGACGACGGGCGTCGATCTGCTTGGAAAGCTCAATATCGGCGGTGACCTTGGCGATAAAGCTGCGGACCTTTTCCTTCGCCTCATTGGGCAACATGCTGGTCCAGTTCTTTTCCAAGGCCGCATGTTCTTCTTTGTAGAGCTGAAACTTGGCGTCCAAAGCCACACCATTCCGGGCGCCGTAGCTGATCGCGATGCCAATTGTTTTCAGCGTTTCCTTGATCATCGCGTTGGTCTGGGCGGCCCGTTGTGCGGCCATCACGATCACGGCAGCCTCATCCACCAACTTCTTGGCGGCCTGCAAGGCATCGGTGTTATAGCCCCCCAAGTCATTGATCGCCGTGCGGGTCTTGCTCAGGAAATCAAGGATCGGCCCAACCTGGCCCTTCACGAAGGAAGAATCGTCAATCTCCCGAAAACTGCGTTCAACGGCGGCAAAGCGTTGCTCTACATCGCGAAACACCTGCCCGAAGGCCATTTTCTTGGCCATGATCGCCTTGGAGGATTGCTCGTTCAACGCCTCGATTTCCGCCTGCAAAGTGGTGCGGGCGGCCTTGGCGGCATCGGCCTCTGCCTCATCGGTGGCGACGGATTTGGCAAACAACTGCATCGCGCGGGCCTCAAAGGCTTTGGTTTCCGCGCCGAAAGCCGCAGCATCGGGAACGTCCCACGCCTCCATATCCTCGGCATTGGCCTTTGCCACCACAAGGGCAGAGCGGATCGCCTGATCCTGCTTGGTAAACTCCAGCGCAATCGCAAACCCGGCCGAATCGCGGAAGGCCGCCAGTGCCGCCAGATGCTTGTCCTTCGCCGCCTTTGCCTTGGCGGTGATCGCATCAAGGGTAGCCTTCGCCGCATCAACGGTCTGACCGCTGTCGGAAACCCGAACCACCTCTTCGCGCAGCGCGGCAATCGCGGCATTCATCTCCGTCTTGACCGGCAGCAGAACCGAGGTAGGCCCCCCCTTGCCGCCCAGTTCTTTCAAGGTCGGTTCTACCTCGGCATCAAAAGCCGCCAGAATGCCCGCAATCTCGATCTGCGCCATTTGCTTGAGCAAGACAATCCGGGCCGCATCGCTCATCCCATTGTCGGTCAGGGCTTTGGTCAGCAGGCTTTTGGCATCGGCGGCAAGGGTGTTCAGGCTGGCCTTCGCGGCCTCACATGCCTTTGTCGCCGCCGCGGCGTCATTCTGGGCCTTCAGCGTTTCGGCTTGAATTGTTTGATACCGCGTAAAAAGCGCGGCCTTTTCGTCAAACTCAGGCGTTCCATTGGGATAATTGGGCAAAGCCGCCAAAGCCGCAACCGCATTGGCGTCAGCAACAAGATAATCCGCGAAAGCGTCTTCAAACGCCTCAGTCGTTTGCTGGCGAACATTCAGGGCAAGGCTTTGATTGATGTAGCGCTCAAAGAATTTAAGCTGCGGTTCGGTCATCCCACCATCAGGCATTTTAATTTCCCTGTTTTAATTCACTTTCGGGTTCCGACAAAAATTTGCCATGAAACCCGGATCATTCAAAATTCTTTTCACCACCTTCGGGCGTTAATTTCCCTCCGGTCCACAAATCAAAAGGCGCAGCCCTTTGGCTGCGCCCACCCGTCAGATCACATCGACAACGATGATCGAGATGTTGTCCGCGCCGCCACTGTCCAGAGCATAGCTCAGCAGGCTATCGGCCACGGTTTCAATCGGCGCATCCACAACCATCCGCGTGAGCGTGTCAAAGGTGGCGTATTTGGTCAGCCCGTCCGAGCAGATCAGATACCTGTCACCCGGCGCCACATCGCCCCGGATCTTGTCCAACTCCAGCTCTTCGCCGACACCGACCGCACGGGTGATCGCATTGGACTGCGGGTGTTTTTCCGCCTCATCCCAAGTCAACTGCCCCGACAGAACCAATTCGGCCACTAAGGAATGATCCGTCGTCAGCATCTCAATCTCGCCATCGCGGAACCGATAAAGCCGGCTGTCCCCCGCCCAGAAGGCCACAAAATGTTCGTCCGTCATGATCAGCGCCACGACCGTCGCCCCAACCGTGCCCTGCCCCTTCGCTTCGGCTTCAGCGCGGATCGTGTCATGCGCCTGAAGGATGGTCTTGCGCAAGCCGCGCATCAGTTCCCCCGGCTCCAGATCCGGCTGGATCATGGCAATCGTATCGACAATGGTCTGCGAGGCAAAATCGCCCGCGGCATGGCCACCCATCCCATCGGCCACCACCCAAATCTTCTGATCCGGCATCGAAAGAATACTGTCTTCGTTGATCTTGCGAACCCGCCCCACATGGGTTGTCGCACTGAAGCGCACTGTCATTCTTCCTCCGTTTTTTGCCAGACCTGCGCGTTCATGTCGAACAGGCCCCTCATCTGTCCGCCCGCGGGCAGACCTTCGCAGACCATCATCCGCATTCCATCCTCGGTTTCCGCCGACCAGACGCTGGGCTTTCGAAACTCATTCGCGATCAGACCCGCCGCCAGTTCCGGCACAAGGTGACCAGGGGCAGCGCCGGTCACGACAAGACCACCCTGCCCGCGCGAGATCACGATATTGTCCGGGCGCTCTGTGGCGGCCACTCCGGCCAACCGCTCGCGCAGGATGTCGCGGGTCATGTCATCTTCGAGGGCGGCAAGCGCGATCTCATCCAGCGCCTCAAACACCGGGACCGAGAGCAGATGATCGCACAGCGGTGCGGTCCCGTCCGGCATGGGTGAGGCCAGCGTCAGCGGAAACTGCCGCCCGACGCGATCGACCGAAGACATCATGACCCCCATCACCGGGGCCGCGCCCACCAATCCGGGGCTGAGGTTGAACCGCCAGATCGGGGCCGAGAAATAGCAATCCTGCCACGCCTCGCCCAAAGCGGCCTTCACATCCAGCATGCCTTGCTGCAACCAGCGATCCCAAGGGTCGATGAACCCCTGCGGCAAATCCATGCGCAAGAAATCCCCCAGCGCGGGCATTTTGCCGAAAGCTCCGTACCGCGAGCCCATCAGAACGACTTCGGGCAGCTAAACTTGCCCAGCGATGGTAAGGCAAAGGGGTTCAACGAAGACCCGGACTGCATTTGGAAGATCGCAATCCGTCCGCCCACGTTGAAGATCACGCGGTTCTTGTCCGACACGTTTGTCCGCCGGATAGAGGCCGCATCCAGCAGCCGGAACCAGCCCCAAGGCCCATCGCGGCGCAACTGGCTTTCCAACCCGCTCAGCGGCGGCTCAAAGGACACCCGGCCAAAGCCCGCAGCCCCCGGCCAACTCACACCCACGGGCGGCGGCTGGCCAGAGCCTTGCTTGAACTCCACCTGCGCGCCGTCAATCTCCAACAGCACGCGCTGCGCTTTCGGATCCAGCGCCTCGGGCGTGATCTGGAACGAGACAGAGGGCGCAGGCCCCGCCGGGAAGAAGGCCGCCCGGATCGCATCGGCATGTTCAAACTGGGTCAGCACCTCTTGCGAGATCCCCAGATCGGCGTTGTTCACCGTCTTCCAGACCCAAGGCCGCGTTTGCGTATCGACAAAGCGCGCAAGATTCTCCTTGAAGAAGGTATCCAGCAACCCATCGGGCGCGAACATTCGTGCGAAATCCTGCATGCCCACGTCATTCGAGGACCGCCGGTTGAACGGATACCGCCCCTCTAATACCTGCGTGCAGGTCGGCAACACCTGACTTTGCCACTTCGCATTGATCGAGGCCCGGTTGCCATCCGCCGTGATCCCCGACGAGCCGGTCGAAATCTGCGTCGTCCAGCGCTGCATCGGGCCGGGCAACCGCGCGGTCGCCTCCGTCAGCTGATAAAGGGCCGAGCTTTCCGGGTCGGCAGAGGCCGTCCCAACCCCCGAAAAGGACAGCTTGCTCATCTCGCGGTAAACCTCTTCCAGCGTCCGGATCAGGTCATCCAGCTGCGAAGGCTGATTGTCGCGCCGCTCCACCAATTCATGCAGCCAGGCAAAGCGTTCTTCCACATAGACACCGGGCGCCTTGGGGGAAGACCCATTGCCCGAGCCGGCACTTTCCCGCAGCGCATTGACAAAGACCTGCGCCTGCACACTCAGCGCCGAGCGCAATTCCAGATCGGCCACCGCGCTGACACCCTCGCTGACCCCCTCTGCCCCGGCCGGCAGCTTGGTTGCGGTCAGTTGGGTTTCTTGGGCAATCGCGTTCAGCAGGTTGACGATGGGCGAGGTTGGCCCTGACAGGATATTCGTCACTTCAACCGCGTGGCGCAAAGATTCCATCGGGATGATGTCAACATCACTCAGCACGCCCTCATAGCGGGCAACGTAATCATTGTAGTAAAGGTCGAGAACATCGCGCGACAGCGACAAAAGCGCCGCCTCCGATTGCTCCATCCCGCCACGCGCGCCCAAGACCCAGCTTTCGCTCTGGATCCGCTTCGCCACGCCCAGCGCTTCGCCCAAGAAGACCTCGTTGAAGCCCTTATAGGTGAAAATCCCCTCAATCCCCTCGTTCAAAGGCTTGCCCGAAGACCGCACAAGCGCCCGCGTCACCGCAGGCCCACCGACATCGGTGATGCGCCATTTCGGCAGTTCCAAAGCACTGGGGGAGTTGATGATGCCGTTATAGATGCGCTGCGCGAAAGGCATCGCGGCCAGTTGCATCTGCACCTGCTCCACCAGCGGGCCATTCAGCGAAATCTTCTGCATCGGCTGCGAGATCAGAACCGCAAGATGCTTGTTCAGATCGTTGCGCAACGCTTCGCGGGATGGGCCGGGGAAGGACAGACCCCAGTCAAGGTTCATCCATTCAATCACCAGATCGGTGTTCATCGGGCCCTGCTGGCCCAGCATCAGATAGATTTTCAGCGCCTCATAAAGCACATCCGGGTTGTTGATATTGCCCTGAATCTGATCCTCCAGCCGCAGCAGAAGCCGCGGCAAAAGATGCTGGTTCAGCGCCGCGCGGTAAGATTGCGCGCCTTGGCTGCCCATGACTTCGCCCTGATAAAGCCCATAGCCCGCGCCTGCGGGACGGGCCGTAAACTCTTCTTCGCGGAAGGCATTGGCGGGCAGATCGTACAAGATATTCAGCGCCGGAATGACCGAAGGCAGATCGCTGTCGGCAATCGGATTGGACGGGATCAGCGCAGCCGCCGATTGATAGGCCACCACACGCTCCCCAGCCTCAGCGATCATCGCGCGGTTTTCCAGAAAACTGCGCGCCCAGAACCCGGTCGCGGCAAAAGCCACCAGAACGGTGGCGGCAATGGCAAGCCTGCGGGTCCAGCGATAGCGACGTTCCACCTTGTCATCGGCCGACACCAACCCGGCCTCGCGGAAGATCACCTGCTCGAACAGCCGCGTCAAAAAGAACGAACGGCCCGTGCCCTTGCCCGAGCCGATGGCCTGACGCCCGATCCCGAAGGTCCGCGCCATGCCCATCATCAGGCGGTCAATCGGCGTGCCTTCCTGCGTCCCCGAGGTGAAATAAACCCCGCGCAGCATCTGACGATGCTCGAACTTGTTTTCCTGAAACACCTCTTTCAGGAAGTCGCGCGCCACTTGCCGGACCGAGGCCACCTGCCCCGGAAAGCCCGCGATCAGGCTGCGGCGCTGATGGTCGGTTTCCTGCTGCATCCGCTCCAGCGACTGGGTGTTCAACTGCGTCAGAAGGCCCGAGAATTCTTCATCGAACAGATCCATCGGGGCCGCGGCATTCTTGCCCGCCTTCGGCAAGGGCAGCGTAAAGCCCCAGACCTGCTCGCGCGCTTCCTTGCCCAGATTGTCGTAAAACTCGGCAAAGCCCGCGATCAGGTCCGCCTTGGTAAACAGAACATAAACCGGAAAACGCACCCCCAGCTTTTCGCGCAATTCGGCCAGACGGCGGCGGATCGCCTTGGCGTGGCTGGCCTGCGTCACCTCATCCTGCATCGAGATATCCGACAGGCTGATCGCGATCAGCGCCCCATTGATCGGCTGGCGTTTGCGGTGCTTTTTCAACAGGTTGAGAAAGCCCAACCAGCCCGCATTATCCCCCTCAGCATCGCTTTCCTGCGTCGTATAGCGGCCCGCCGTATCGATCAGAACAGCGCTGTCGGTAAACCACCAGTCACAGTTGCGCGTGCCCCCAACCCCGCCGATAGAGCCTTTGCCCATCTCATCGGCCAGCGGAAATTTCAGGCCCGAATTGACGATCGCCGTGGTCTTGCCTGCACCCGGCGGGCCGATGATCACATACCAGGGCAGTTCATACAGCGACTTCTTGCCCAGCTTGGACTTCCGCAAAAGCTGAAGCGATTCCTTCAGCTTGCCGCGCATCTCCTCCATCTCGCCCTTGAGGACGTCATCATCGTCAGACCCCTCATCGACCGAGGCGACGATATCATCCGTCATCTTCTTGTTGCGGCGGCGGCGCAGCAGGAAGATCAAAAGCACCATGAACAGGGCAAAGCCCCAGAGGCATCCAATCGTGATCAGCCGCGATGAAACGCTGTCAAAGGGATAAAAATCCCCCCCGCCCAGCGACGGCCCAAAGAACCACAAGACCAGCGACAGCAGGAAGGTGGTAAACAGAATCGCGGTATAAGCGGACCGGAAAAGCGGTAGGATATAGCGATTGACCATTAGCTTTCTTCCCTAAGAAGAATAATTTCAATGCGGCGGTTCAGGGCGCGCCCCTCGGCCGTCGCGTTGGACTCGATCGGTTCCTTGTCCGAACGCCCCTCCGCCGACAAACGCCCCGGATCATCCAGCAATTCCGCCATCCGCTTTTCGACCGATTCCGCGCGTGCCAGCGACAGATGCATGTTGGACGGGAAACGAGAGGAGCGGATTGGCACGTTATCGGAATGCCCGACCACGATGATCCGGCCCTTTTGCTCGTTCATTGCTTCGGTCAGACGTTTGATCGTGTCAAACACCCCATCCTCCAGCTTGTCAGAGCCAGAGCCGAACATCCCCGTCCCGTTGATCCGCACCGTCAAAGTGTTGGCATCGCGGAACACCGTCACGACCTTTGCCTCAATCTCTTTGGCCAGAAAGCCCGAGACGACCTCAACCTGATCGGGGCCGGGCGGCGGCGGCGGTGGGGGTGGCGGCGGCGCGGGGCGTTCCAGAACCGGCGGGCGGCCCGGATCAACCGAAGAAAGCTGCCCCATCAGACGCTCCGTCTGGCTGCCAAGCGCCAAAGAGAACCCCCCGAAAATCAGTGACAGGATCGCGGCAATCACCCCCGTCGCGATATAAACCGGCTTCCAGGCCGACAATTGCTTGTGCGGGCGGTCAACGCCTTCCCAATGCGGCGACAGATCCTGCTCTACCGCGCCACGCTGCGCGCGAATGATCCGCGCCAGACCGTTGCGGATTTGCAGATGCTTGTCCGATCCGCCCTGCTCCACCCGCAAGCGGCCATCAAAGCCAAGCGAGAGGCACATATACATGAATTCCAGCAGCTCGATGTTATTGGCCGGGTCTTTCTCCAGCCGGGCCAGAACGTCATAAAAGCGGTCGCCGCCCACGGTTTCGCGGTGGAACGTGCCTACCATGGATTGCATGCCCCAGACGGATTGCTCCCCCCAAGGCGTGTTCAGCACCACATCGTCAATCGTCGCACAGATACAATAGCGTGCGACCTTCACCTGCTGCGGATCAACCCCGGCCTGAATGGCCCGGGTTTCAAAGGCCCGGATCTCGGCCACCACATTGCGGCGCAGGGCCTCCGGCTCCATATGCTGGGCGCGGTTGCGAATCCGGCTGACCAGCGCGAACAATGTCGCGGCAGTGGCATTCAGTCGGTTCATCCCGGTCATGGCCAGAACGATCGGGGATTCCGCGGTCTTGTTTGCATCGGCCGAAGCGGAGGCCGCGGTCGCCGGGGGAACGCCGGCCATCGGGGCCGCAGGCTGTTGCACCGCCGCAGCGGGAGGAGGCGGCGCCGCCGCAGCCGCAGGAGGCGCAGCCCTTCGCCCCGCCGGATTGGGGCGGATGACGGTACGTTCCGAATCATCGGGCTCGGCAAAAGGGTCGTTGTTCGACATGCAGATACCTCTTGTCGGCTTAGCCGAGGCGGATTGCCCACAGCTCCATATTCAATCCCGGATATTCCCCCGACACATGCACAGCGATGCCACCGGATGTGGTCATCTTGCGCCAATAGGGGCTTTCCCGGTCCAGTTCAAAATAGACAACGCCCGAATGGTAAGGGATCTGACGCGGTGCCACGGGCAGCGCGCGCAAGGTGATCCCCGGCAGGGCGGAGTTGACGAGTTGGCGGATTTCCTCGACCGGACCAATCTTGGCCTGCCCGGCGAAATGGCGGCGCACGTTTTCCGCCGGAATGTCGGCCTTGACCGCAAGCACGAAGCTTGCCGTGGTGATCAGCTTGCGATCCGCAATGATCCCCACGCTGATCCCGTATTTCCGGGCCTCCAGCGTGATCGAAATCGCCGTTTGCTCCAGCACCGAAGAAAGATACTGCCGCAGGGTCCGGATCACCGGGGCAAAGCTCGTGCTCAGGCGGTCGTGCTGATAGGGCGGAAATTCCGGCGGCACCTTTTCGGGGGCCATGAAGGTTGCCAATTCCCCCGCCAGCGCCACGCAGGTGTTATACATCGCGGCCGGGTGGATGTTTTCCATCTGCAGGGCCGAGCGGACCAGAGGCAAGGCCCGGTTCACGCACATCAGCAGCAGGAAATCCTGAATCTCGGCCACACCCTTGGTGCTGCCGCTTTCCGACAACCGCCCGGACAGCGCCTTCATGCGATGGGCCAAAAGCCCTTCGAGTTCGCGCAGAAAGCCGATCAGGGTCGGGGCCGCCCGCACATCCAGACAGGACGGCATGAAGGACTTGTCCAGAACGACTTCCTTATCCGGCTTCACTTCGATGATGCGCGCAATCGGGATGATCTGACGGTCGGCCAGATCATCAACCTCCAGCGCGAATTGCAGGCGCAGCTTGCCCACGCCCAGCGTCACGGGCTTGCGCCCTTCGCCCATCGTGTCGGTCACTTCAATCTCGGAAGGGCGGAACCGCGCGGCAGAGCGTTCGGCCCCGGTGAAATCCACCTCCAAGGCCCCCCGGCGGCGCTGCGGCACCGACAGGTAGACCACGCAATCCTTCGTATCTTCGGGGACTTCCAGCGCCGGCGGGTGATCTTCGGATTGCGGCACGCGGAACACCGCGCCATCCGGGGTCAGACCAGCCGCCCCCTTGATCGCAAACTGACCGACCTTCAGAACCTCATCATCAATCTCCAGCTCATTCACGCCCCACAGATAGGGCGCAAGACGCCGGGCAAGACCGCTGATCAGTCCTTCGGCATAGCGATCGGACTGTTGAAAATGGTGTGGCTGCAAGAACAGCCCCTCGGTCCAGAGAACCTTGCTATCCCAGGACACGCATATCCTCCCCGTGTTTTAGCCAGTGGCATTTTGTCATGACCGCCAGCCTAGTCGGCATTTTTGCGCCTGTCATTTCAATCTTTCCAATTGCTTCCGATAAGCTTTCGCAAATTCCTTGCTGAAAAACTCATGGAAATCATGTTCGGCCTGCTCCGAGATCTCGGCGTAGATCTTTTCGTAAGTCTCCCAGTAGCGCGACTTGCGCCCCTTGAGCATGTCAGAAAATCCACCGCTCGTCCCGATTTTTTCTTCCAAAGCCTTGGGGTTAAGCCGCCCCAGCACATCCTTGATCGCTGCCTCCATGCCGGTGACCATGGCCACCTCATGGGCTTTGATATCATTAAGCGCCTCACGCACCGCATCGGGGGCTTTCATATAGCCCCGGCGCGGCTTGACGATATATTCAACCGCGTTTTCGGGGCTGAGCGAGAATTTCAGCGGGTTATTCCCACCCGCCGCCAATTCGGTCTTTTCAATGCGGAATTCCGACTTGATTGAACTGCGGGTCATCAGGATTTCGCGCAGGCCTGCAATCAGGTCAAACATCACCTCGCCCAACCGCTCCATCGTCGCGGCCAGTTCCTCATCCGAGATAGGCACGTCATCGGCACCGATCCCCCGCAGAAACGCGCGCGCCGCATCACCAGACACCGGGCCGGAGGCGGCAGGTGGCGGGGCGGCACGGGGACGTTCGGGCGGAGGGGCGGGGCGCGCGGGTGCTGCGGGCTTTTTCGCAGAGGGCGGCGGCGGTGGCACAACGGATGCATTCAACCGCCCCCGTGACACGGGCTTGGCAAAGGGGGATTCGCCATCCTCATCGTCGTCATCGGGAATGGGCGCGCTGCGCGGCTTCGGGGCCGGGGCCGGGGCCAGAAAATCATCGTCCAGATCCGGCGGGATCTGCGGCGCGGGGCCCGAACTGCGCGGCGGCGCGGCCTTGGGCGGAGGGGCTGCGGGCGGCCCACCCCCCAGAAAATCATCGTCCCAATCATCCGGGATCACCGAAGGCGAGGCTGCCTTGCGCGCCGAAAAACTATCCGTGCCAGAGGCGTTATGCGCGCTTTGGCTTGGGCCGAAATCGTCCAGCGGGTCCGGCAAAGGGCCAAGGATCGGGTCTTCCCCGTCGCCCATATGCGGCATCATCAGTTCGTCCATGGGGTCTTCGCGCACGATCTGTGACGGGCCGCGCGGCGCTCCATCCCCCAAAAGATCATCAAAGAAATCGGCTTTCACCGACCCCGGATCATCCAGAAGGTCATCCAGATTCTGCGGCGAGGCCCCCGCCGTGCCATGCGACACCGGACCATCGTCAATCGGAGGCGGCAGATTCGCCAGCGGATCCGCCGCAGCCTGATAGCTGATCGCCACCACAAACTCATACGGCCCCATGGAGAGCACATCGCCATCGTTCAGCGGCGTCGGCACCTGACCCAGCGGCGTCTTGGAGTAGTTCAAAAACGTGCCGTTGGTCGAAAAATCAATCACCGTGACGTCGCCAGCCTGATCTTCGATCACGCAGTGATTCTTGGAAATCAAGCGGTCCGGGTCAGGCAAAACCACATCATTCTCGGCCCCGCGCCCCAGGGTCAGACTGGGCCCCACCATGACTATGGGGGCCCCGTCTCCGGGAACGGCGCCCGTCGATTGAAACCGCAGTGTTACAGGCATTCGGGCATCAGCCTCCGGTTAGGACAGTTACAGCGCCCGGCGGCAGAATGACACCTCCACCAGCACATTGGTCCATGCCGATCCTTGCCGCGGGTAGCTTGCATATTTTCACGGTCGCAGACCCCTTTGCGATAGGATGGGGGGCCGGCGGCGTCACAGAGGCACACATATCGGTCATCCGCGCCGCCGGAAGCTTGCAAACCAGCACCGTCACCGCGCAGGGCGGGATAATCGGCATCGGGGCCGGAACCGGAACCGGCGCGGGCGGCGCGCACATCGGGCAAATATGCATATCCGTTACGCGGGCTTGAGGAGGGCCGGGCATCGCAGCTTATCCTTTCACTTCGGCCTTGGCCCCGTCACCGGCAGAGGCGCGGCCATTGCCACCCCGTGCGATATCCAGGCCTCGGTCGATCAGGGTTTCGATGTGAACATCCATCGTTTCAACATTCATGTTCATCGACAACAAGTTCATCGCAAACACCGCCGCTGACACCCCATTTGGGGGCGCAGGCGTGTCGTTCATATCGCCGGGGCCAAGCGTGCCATCGGCATAAAGGGCGGCCATCGCGCAGAAGGTGGTGTTGTCATCCATATCTGCCGTCTCGAACGCATCGCGCGCGGCGATCCGGTTTTCCTCGGTCGGCTTGAACACCCAGCGCTCCGCACTCGCCAGCGGCGGGGGGACCAATTTCGGCTCCGGCCCGATCAGATCATGGCCAGCCAGACAAGCCCACCACGTTGCCTCACGCGGTGGCAGCGCCACGGCAAGGACACGAAGAATATCGAACTTTGCGGCCTTGCCTTCCAACTCTTCCAACACAACCTGAACCGAGGCACTTGCCGGGGCATCAAGCTTGGTTTGCAGCTTCATGTTCTGCAGGGCCAGCATTCTGGCTGCAGGTTCTGGCGGTATCTTCTTCAGATTTTCAAAGCGTTTGCTCATGACATCCTCAGTTGATGTTCACGAGGGAGCCTTGAATCGTCATGATCCCCCCCGCTTTATGTGTCGCCAAACCTGACGCATTGGTTTCGATCATCATGCCTTTGACCGTGATCCCCATATTGTTGATGGTGATCGTGTTGCCGCCGACTTTCAGAACGATCTCCTGCTTGGACTCGATGGCGATCCCCCCAGTCACGGTGGTCTTGAACGCCCCTGTGACGGTTTCCGTGTGCTTGCCTTTAACCGTCTCCGTGCGATCACCGCCGATGGTCTGGGTCTGGTCGGTCTTGATGTCGCGGATCTCGTTGCCCTTCTCGACCGTAAAGGTCATGTCGCCGGTTTTAATCGTCTCGGTCTTGTTGGCATAGATCGTTTGCACCAGATTGCCGGCGTCTTTCTTTTCCATCCCGATGGTGATGGTGGCGTTGTTCTTGATGATCTCGACATAGTCTTTTTCGGATTGAAGACGGACCAGTTCTTCGCCCTTCTTGTCCTCCATCATGAATTCGTTGAACCCGCCCCCTCCTTTGGAGGAGTTCGTCTTGATCCCGCTTTGGGTCTTGTTGGCGGGCAGATCATAGGGCGGCATCGTATCGGCATTATAAAGCATACCGGTACAGATCGGCCGATCCGGGTCCCCATCCTCAAACTGGACCACAACCTCCTGACCGATGCGCGGAACGTGGACCATGCCCCATTTCACGCCGGACCAAGGCGTCACAACCCGGATCCAGCAAGTGGTCTTTTCATCGTTCTTGCCGTCCAGATCCCACGGGAACTGCACTTTGATGCGGCCATATTTATCGGTGTAAATCTCTTCGCCGCTGGGGCCTGTCACCTTGGCAATCAGAATCCCCGGAATGCGCGGCCACTGCGTCTGGCGCGGGGCGCGATATGGGGTTGCTTTCGGGATGATCTTGAAGTTGCAGCGATAGGCGTCCTTGTTTTCCTCATCGAACTTGATCGTGCCGGGAAGCTGGTCCATCCCGGCGACACCTTGCGTCTCATCCTCGGCATTCACCTCGATCTGCATCGTATGCACCGCCGAGATGATCAGATAATCCGCGTTCTCAGAGGACCGATGGTGCTTTTGCAGCTTGAACGTCGCCCCCGTGGCCAGGGTGCGCACGTTGCCGATGGCACTCCGGGTCTGGTACTTGGCGGCATTCGCCTCCATCTCAACCCGCGCATAGCCGTCGCCCAGACTGGTTTCGCGGTAATGGCCCGGATAGCGGTAAATCTCATAGTTCTTGTGGGGGTGGGTGCCCTTCGGCATCGCCTTGACAGATTTCAGATCGGCCTTTGGCTTTTCAAAATTCCAGTCGTTCAGGGTGACCTTGCCAGAGGTAACCGCCTCCCCGCCGCGCCATTCAAAGATATGGTCTTCGGTCCGGCGGTACGACCCTTCGCGCGGGAAGTATTCCAGCGTCGGGCTGCCCTCGATCATCTTATGCGCGCCATAATAATTGACGATCATCAGATGGTCCTTGCCGGACTGGTCCACCGAATAGAAGTAAAGCCCCTCTTCCTCCATCAAGCGACAGAGGAAATCATAATCGGATTCGTTGTACTGAACCGTATAGACCCGTTTTTCGGGGGTGTTGTTGGTCTTGATCGTGAAGTCACTGAACCCATGTTCAGAGAACACGTCCTTGATGATGTCTTCGACGGTTTTTTCCTGAAAAATCCGATTGTCGCGGGTGCGGGTCAGAAACCACAGCCAGGGCCTGACCTGAAGCGTGTAATAGCCGTAGCCTTCGTGCAGGCCGACATATTGCGCCTCGATGCAGGTGCCCAGAAACTTGCGCCAATCGTCGCCGTCTTCCTCGCCCAGCTTCATCTCGACGGTGAAGGGCTTGCCGACCAGTTCTTTCAGATCAATCGCCTTGTCGGGCGACATGAAATCGACGGAAATCTCCGTCAGCTTGCTTAGCGCTTCTTCCACCTTGGCCGCCTTGATGAACATCTTGGTGTTCGGCAGCGGCCCGGTCATTCGAAGTTTGCGGTTCTCAAGAATAGCCTTCGACATTGTTTATCCCCTCGTCCCAACGTATTTCGACTCAATCGTCTGTTGAAAAAATTTCGATCAATAATTCTTCTTTACGCAAACGCTCAATAATCTGAGGGTTTACCTGCCACATCGTTGCGATAGACCCTTTACCACCCAAATAGCGGTTCAAGCCAAACGTATCCTCAAAAATCCGGACGCACACCCGAAAAGGATATGCCCCCCGGCAAAACAGCAGATCATTCAGAAGATCGTCCCCTTCATGGATCCAATACCCCTGATTGACCGAAACAAGGGTCATCGCCACACCCTCACCCCCACCAGTTTGTTCCGGACCGTCCTTCATTACAAGCCCTCCAACAAAGCGGCCAGATCGTCGTCAATCGCCGCCGGATCGGTCGGCGCGGCGCTGTCGCCAAATCCGGCCAGCAAGGCGTCCAGATCATCCTCCGCCGCTGCCGCCGCCGCAGGCGCGGCCGGTTTCTTCGTCACCATCGAGATTTCCATCTCTGCCGCCTTGCGCGCCTTCTCCTTAGCCGCCGCCCCGGTCCACGGCCCCATGATCTCTGCCCCCGCGACCGACTGGAACGAGGCCAGCCGGATCACATCGCGGCCCCGGATCGACACCACCGGCATGAAACCACGCCCGACGACCAGTTGCACCTTGGATTCCGTCAGGTTCCGTTCCGTGCAGGGCAAGGCCACCTGATCGCCGTATTTGTCTTTGACATAATGGAACGGCACATCATCCAAAGACATCACATTGCCCAGCGTCATCCTCTTGCCGCCATCCTTCCATTCCTGCGCCAAAAGGATCATTACAAGCACAATCGGGTTGGCCCAAAGCAGGCTCTTCAGCCCTTCCTGTTCGGTGAACTCCTCAAACTCAAAGGCATCAATCGGCTCGGATTTCTTGCCATAAGGCCTGCGCAGCATGAACCGCGGAGAGACAAGCCCAAGGTAAGCCGCCTCCGGAATACCGCGCAGCTTGTCCCAGGCCTCGGCTGTCAGCGGGTGGCGGTCTTTCAAATCCACCCCCATGAAACCGGGGGCCATAGCGGTAAAGAACGGCGCCTGCACATGGGCCGCGATCTGCGCCACGCGGGCCAGAAGTTCCGCATGCGGGGGCGTTTCCTCAAAGGTATACATCCCGAACAGGGCGGAATAGCCCACCCCGCCCTCTTCCTCCAAAGGCGCATTCAACAGCTTGAACAGCCCGGTTTGGGCCAGATCCTCGCTTTGGGCGATATCGGTCGCGATTTCTTCGGCCGAGATGTCGTAAAGCGTGATCTGCAGCTTCACATCGGTTTCCACCCGCCGCGCGATCAGATCCAGCGACCGCCATTGCGCCTCCAGCGCCTGAAAATCCGGGTGATGCAGCACCAGCCGCATGGCCGAGGACATGGCCTCATCCACATTGGCCTTCAGCGCCGCCGCCTCCGGGTTTGGTCCGGGCACCACATGCGGGCCGATGATCTGGCCGATCAGATCGTCAATCGGGGAAGGCTGGCTAAGCGCCCCGGCGCTATCCCCGATCAGCATCTGAAAATCGCTCAGCTTCTTGTTTGCCGGAATCGAGGACGCCCCCGAACGGCTATGCGTCGCCCGCGCGGGCGATTTGAAGCTTTCGCCCCAGCCCTGCATCTCACGCACCGCCGAGGCCGCCGTCGAGGCATTGGCCAACCGCTGCCGCAACCCTTTGAGCGCGTCAAACAGCTCCAGATTATCCACCAGCTCATCCGGGTGCAGATCGTCCAACTCGTTCAATTTGACGGCAATCCCCTTGCCATCCGGCCCGATCGGCAGAACCAGCGTTGTGGCAAAGCCCTCAATCACGTCTTCAACCGTATCCACATCCAGCGCAATCGCCCGCCGCGCCGCGAGGGCGGCCCCGATCTCCACCAACCCGCGCGAGGACCGCCCCGAGAAATCCCCGAAAAGCGCGATCTTGAACTGTGGCCGCTCCAGCGCCTCTGCACTTGGTTTCGGCGCGCTCAGCGTCCCGAACGGGTTTGTCGGGGCAGCCTGCGCCGCCGCGCTGGCCTTGGGTCCGTCCATCAGTTCATCCAGCAATGACATATCATCATCCTCAGCTTTGGCGCTGCTGTCAGCGGCTGCATCTTCTTCCTCGAACCCGGCCAGAAGCGCGTCGAGCTCATCCAGCTCCGCCAGAGGGTCAGGCTCCGGCTCGGGGTCTGGCAAGGGTTCGGGCTCAGGTTCCGGGTTCAGCGCCAGCAAGAACGCCGAAGGGTCTTCGGCCGCCCCCTCCGGCAATTCCGGGTCGTCCAACCCCGCCAGCAGATCGTCCAGATCATCAAGCCCAGCAAAAGGGTCTTCCTCCGCCGCAGGCTCATCCAGCAACGCATCCAAATCATCCAGCGGATCAACCTCGGCCGCAGGCGCGTCCAACAACGCATCCAGATCATCCGCCGGAGCCGCCGCCGCAGGCGCATCCAGCAACCCGTCCAAGTCGTCCAGCGGATCAACCTCCGCCGCAGGCGCATCCAACAACGCATCCAGATCATCCGCCGGAGCCGCCGCCGCAGGCACGTCCAGCAACGCATCCAGGTCGTCCAGCGGGTCAGCCTCCGCCGCAGGCGTATCCAACAACGCATCCAGATCATCCGCCGGAGCCGAGGCCGCAGGCTCATCCAGCAACCCGTCCAAGTCGTCCAACGGGTCAGCCTCCGCCGCAGGCGCAGGGTCGCTTGTCAGCGCCTCCCCTTCCTCCAGATCCGCAAAGTCAGGCTCGGCCTCGGTATCCGCCAGCAAATCCTCCAGAGCGTTGTCATCTGTATCGCCCAAAAGATCCGCCAGATCAGGCCCATCCGCGCCAGCCTCTGCCTCCGTCGGAGAGGCATCGGCCAGAATATCCGCCAATGGGTCGTCGCTGCCTCCATCGCCCAAAAGATCGGCAAGGCTTTGATCTTGCGCGCTTTCTTCGCCCATTGGCGCCGCGTCCGCCAACAAATCGGCCAAAGGATCGGCATCCTCCTGCGAAGAGGTCATCCCCCCCAGAATATCGCTCAGATCGTCCCTCGGATCCTCCGCCACTGGCTGAGCCGCGCGCAAAGCCTCTAGCGCCGCGCCCTTGGTATCCGGTTCCGCCTCCGCCACCGGCTGAGCCGCCCGCAAAGCATCCAGCGCCGCACCCTTGGTATCCGGTTCCGCCTCCGCCACTGGCTGAGCCGCTCGCAAAGCCTCTAGCGCCGCGCCCTTGGTATCCGGTTCCGCCTCTGCCACCGGCTGAGCCGCCCGCAAAGCATCCAGCGCCGCACCCTTGGTATCCGGTTCCGCCTCCGCC
>JAQWYA010000179.1 GCA_029254215.1 Pseudorhodobacter sp.
AGGCCGGTACTCTAACCAACTGAGCTACAACCGCGCATTTTTTTCACGTTCGGGGCGGGTGGTGGCGCGGTTGACGGGGCTCGAACCCGCGACCCCCGGCGTGACAGGCCGGTACTCTAACCAACTGAGCTACAACCGCAGCGCCGTCCAGACCCGCCCGAACGTGTCGTGGGTATTACGGAAGGTGACGGGCGGCGTCAAGCGGCGCAAAGGGAAATTTTCCGATTGTCCGAAATGAGTTTTTCAGACCCGTCCAAAGCGCCCCGCCCCGCCCCCTTCACGGCCTGACCCTTAACGCCTGCGGGGGCACGGCCTTGGCCGCGTATTCCCACGGCATCACCTGTCCGCGCCTAGCGGTCTGGGGCCGGGATAAACTCCTCCGCGTCATTGGGGGGGAGTTGAAATCGGCCATGTGTCCAGTCTCCGGCGCGCCAGGCTTCCTTAGCCGCGTCGATCTTCGCTTTGGAGGAGGCGACGAAGTTCCACCAAATATGCCTTGGGCCATCCATCGTCGCACCGCCCAGCAGCATGATCCGCGCGCCACCCTCGCCCGCGCGCAGGGAAATCCGGTCACCGGGGCGAAAGACAAGCATCCGCCCCGCCTCAAATTCCTGCCCGCCAACGGTGATCTGACCCTGCAGGATGAACACACCGCGATCCTCGTGATTGTCCGGAAGCGGCAAGGCCGCCCCCGCCTCCAGCATCGCATCGGCGTAGAACACCTCATTGACCAATGGGACGGGCGCGCGGGCACCCCACGCCTCTCCGAGGATAAGGCGCAGGCGCTTTCCCTCCCCTTCCAGCACTGGCAAAGTGTCGGCGGGGGCATGGATGAAATCCGCCGGGGCCTCTTCATGCTTTTCCGGCAGGGCGAGCCAGGTTTGCAATCCAAGCAGGGTTTGCGGAAAGGCTTTTGGCTCGTCCATCCGTTCGGAATGGGTGATACCGCGCCCCGCCAGCATCCAGTTCACCGCTCCCGGCTCAATCCATTGATCGGTGCCCAGAGAATCGCGATGATGAATGCGGCCTTGCAGCAGATAGGTCACCGTTCCCAGCCCGATATGCGGATGCGGGCGCACATCCAGCCCCTTGCCGGTCAGAAATTCCGCCGGGCCGAACTGGTCGAAAAAGATGAAGGGTCCGACCATCTGGCGGGCCGAGGCTGGCAGGGCGCGGCGCACTTCGAACCCTCCCAGATCACGGGTACGGGGGACGATAACCGTTTCAATCGCGTCAACCGCATCGCCGATCGGGATTTCGGGATCAAGAATGGGATTCCAGCTCATCTTTACCTCCTGTTTGCGAAGAACAGATTAGCAAATGCTGCAAATCAGCGCCATTACGGCCCACCGCGCGCGATCTGTGCAAAATAGCACAGGAGTTCACAGCTAAAACTGCCGCAGCCAGCAGCACTCAGACATAACGAACGGAGGGATGGTGGGTGATGAGAGGCTCGAACTCCCGACATCTTCGGTGTAAACGAAGCGCTCTACCAACTGAGCTAATCACCCGTGGGCGGCTGACTAACCGATCTTTTTGGGCCTTGCAAGGGGTTGGTGGCGCAAAAGATGCGCGGCCTATGGATTGTGGTTGTGCGACGCATTTGACCGAGACGCGGCGCTGGTTGCTCAGGCGCGGCGCGCACAGATGGTGAGCAGATTGCGCTCGCCTGCGCGGGCAGATAACCTTCGGATTGAAAAAGAAACGGGGCGGACCAAAGGCATGGCGGCAAGAATACTGGTGGTCGGCGCGGGGTCTATCGGGCGGCGACATGCCGAAAACCTGACGGCCCTTGGGGCTGTGACCCGCGTTCTGGGCTGGCGTGAGACTTCGGCAGACCAGATCCTCGACATCCTCATGGCAGGGCAGACGGACGGGCTGGTGATCGCCACGGCCACACAAACCCGGCTTGACCTGATTGCGGCCGCCGGGCGCGCCAAAGTGCCGTTCTACGTTGAAAAGCCCCTGGCATTCACCCCAACCGGGCTTGCCGCGATGCAAGCGGCGGCCAAAAGCGTCGCCGCACGGTCGATGGTCGGCTTCATGATGCGGTATCACCCCGCCTTCCGGGATCTTGCCCGCGCCGACCTGTCCGAAACCTTCCGCTTTGATCTGACGATCGGCCATGACGTGACCCAATGGCGGCAAAACTGGCGGTTTTCAGAAAGTTACGCCGCAAAACCTGTCGGCGGCGGCGTTCTTTTGGACCTCTGCCACGAGATCGACATGGCGGCTTGCCTCTTTCCAGGCCTGTCGCTGGGGCCGGTCGAGAGCATGGGCCACGCGGCCTATCCGGGCGTCGATATGGCAACGCGGCTGATGCTGGCGGCCCCCAATGGCGGCCTTGGCAGCGTCAGCATGGATTACCTGGCCCCAAAGCTGATCCGGGATGCGCGGCTTTGCACCCCGCAGGCGACCTATTCTTATGATTTCGCAGCGCAATCCTATAGCGTGACCACCCTGCAAGGCATTGAAACGCGCGCTTTTCCACTGGAACGCAATGCCATGTTTCTGGATGCGATGCGCGATTGGCTGGCCTTGGTCGAGGGCAGGCCCGTTTCCGGGGTTGAACATTTGCCCCGTTTCGATCTTGTGTCCGAAAGCTGCGCCCTGATTGCCGAAAGCTGGCAAAGGCGGCGCTTCATCGGCACCATGACAAAGGAGATCCCATGATCATCGGCCATATCGGCGCCCGAAAAGGCTCCAAAGGCGTGCCGGGCAAGAATTTTCGCCCGATTTGCGGCAAACCGCTGATTGACTGGTCGCTGGACCAATTGTTCGACTGCCCGCTTGTCGATGCCGTTGTTGTCTCGACCGATGACGAAGCGATCTACGCCCATGCCATCGCCAAGGGTGCGCTGGAAATCGGCCTGCGTCCGGCGCATCTGGCCACCGATACCGCCGGAAAATGGGGGGTTTGGCAACATGCGCTGGAGGCGAGCGAAGCGCTGACTGGCCCTGTCACAGCGTTTCTGGACCTTGACTGCACCTCCCCGCTGCGGCTGCCCGAAGACATCACCCAGGCGCTGGCGCTTTTTGCCAGGGAAGCCCCGGACATGGTGATGTCCTGCTGCGAGGCGCGCAAGAACCCCTATTTCAACCTCGTAGAGCCGGATGCAAGCGGGGCGCTGCATGTCTCCAAACCGCTTCCCGGCGGCGTTGTCGCGCGCCAACAAGCCCCGGTGGTCTATGAGCATGCCGCATCGACCTATGTCGTCGCCCCTGCCTATCTGAAAAAGGCCAAAAGCCTGTATGAGGGCCGCGTGATTCCCTATCTGATGGAGGCTGATCGCTGCGTCGATATCGACAGCCCCTTTGACTTCAAACTGGTCGAATTCCTTTTGACCGAACGCCTGAAGGAGGCCCAGCATGCATGATCAACTCAAGGGGCGGACGGTGTTCATCACCGGATCAGGTGGGGTGTTGGGGTCTACCTATGTCCGGCGGATGCTTGCTGCGGGCGCGCGCGTTGTATCCACCGATCTTCCCGGTCACCGCGCTGACGCCTTGCAGGCCGAGCATCAAGGCAACATCAACTTTCGCTTCTATCCCCTTGATGTCGGGGATGAAAAGGCCGTTGAAGCAATCTTTCAGCAGGTTTTTGCAGATGGGTGGGAGCCGAATGTCGTTCTGAACAACGCAGCCATCACCGGCGAAATGCTGATGGGCGCGGGTAAAAGCTTCCCCGACTTTGCCGACACCACAGTTGCGGATTGGGAGCGAACTCTGCGCACCAACCTTACCGGGGCCTTCATGATCGCGCGCCAGATGGACCGGGATATCGTTGGCCGCTACCCTGCGACGCTGATCAATGTGGCGTCAATGTATGCGCTGAACGGGCCACACCACCAGATCTATGACGGTATGCCCTTCAAGAATTTCTCGGCCTATGGCGTGACGAAAGCGGGCATTCATGGGCTGACGCTTTGGCTCGCGGGGTATTGGGCCAAGCGTCAGGCCACGGTGAATACCATCGCGCCCGGTGCCGTTTTCAACGGCCATTCAGAAGAGTTCCAACGCCGCGTCAGTGAACTGATCATGGCAGGCCGTATGGCCCAACCCTCTGAAATTGCAGATGCAATGCTGTTCCTCTGCTCAGAGCAAGCAGGCTACATGACGGGGCAATTGGTCAATGTGGATGGCGGGTTCAGCGGTTGGTAAGCAGCTGCGGAATCGCTGCAAGGGTTCGTTGAGTGGCCCCGGAATGGGCGCGCAAGAACGCCTCGATCTGATCCGGTGTGGGGTCTTGCGGGGCGATCAACGCCTGTGCCAGCGCATCGAAATCCGGGACGGATCGGGCGACCCCTGCGGCCTCTGCCTCGGTGAACGGGTACTCAATCGTATGGGTCTTTGGCCCGAGGAGAACCGGCTTTTTCAGGGCCAGAGCTTCGATGATATTATGGGCCCCTTTTGGCGTGAAACCCCCGCCGACAATGACGCGGTCTGCAAGGCTGAGGTAGAAATACATCTCGCCAAGGCTGTCGCCCAACAGGACATCCAAGCCTGAAAAGGGCGTGCGAAGCGCAAGATCGGGCGTGAAATGCAGGCTTCGGCAGCCAGTCGTCAGGCCCGAGGCCGCAAGCATCCTTGCCACTTCGGCAAAGCGTTCCGGGGCGCGGGGAACATAGGCGACCAGCGGAACGGGCTTACCCGCTGCCTTAGCATCGGACTGCAATACCTTGATAACAGCAATATATCCGGAATCCTCTCCCTCCACCGCGCTGGCGATGGCCACGACAGGGCGGTCCGGGCGAACGGCAAGGGCCGCCGCGATCTGAGCGGGCGGGATCTCCTGATCAAAGCGCAACTCCCCCGTCACGGCGATGTTGCGCACCCCGACCGCCGAGAACCGCTGCGCTTGCAAATCCGATTTCACCAAAGCCCCGGCAAAGCCGCGCTTGATCTGCGCAAGCAGCCCCATTGCCCCATCGCGGGCAACGCTTTTGCTGGGATATTGCGCGTTGCACATGAACAAGGGCACTGACCAGCAGCGCGCGGCCATGATCATCCGTGGCCAGATCTCAATCTCCATCACGAGGCCATATTTTGGCGCGAAAGCCCGGAAGAACCCCGCGAAACAAAGGCTCAACTCGAACGGCACCCAAACGGCGGCCACCTTTCCGGCGGTAATTTCATCGCCCAGCACGCGCATCGTTTCGCGCCGTCCTGCGGGCGTGAAATGGGTGATGACCACCCGTTCTCCCTGCGCCAGCAGACCATGGATCAACGGCATGGCAGAGCGGACCTCCCCCAACGAGACCGCATGCACCCAAACGGCCCCCCGCATCGACTGCCGATACAAACCGAAACGCTCGGCCAGATGGCGGCTGTAATCACGATCCTTGCGGCCCCGTTTCCACAGATAGGCCAGCACGAAGGGCAGCCCCGCGACCCAAAGGACAGAATAGGCGGCAAGCGCCAAACGTAGCTTGAGCGAGGGAAACTTAGTCATGCGCCAGATCCAACACCTGCCGCGCCAAGGGGTCAAGCCGATCCCGCGCAGCACGGCTCAGATCCATCGCCCGCCCGGCAAGCCCCGGCAGCTCCGGATCCAGAAGCGCGTCGCAAAGCCCCTCGGCCGTGACCTGACGCGCCGCCTTTGCCGCCGCCAATTGCGCATAATCGGCCCGGAAATGCGCCACCCTTGGGCCGTGCAGGATCGCCGCGCCCAAAGCCGCGGCCTCCCATGGGTTGTGCCCCTCGACAGGGCCGAAGCTGCCCCCGATCAAGGCGATGGGGGCCAGCCGGTACCAAAGGCCCAACTCGCCGAAGCTATCGGCCAGATAAATCGCCGTCTGCGGCCCCGGCATCGCGCCCTGTGACCGCCGGAGCGTGGAAAGCGCGGTTGCGATCTGACCGGCGCGCGCAGGCAGGCGCGGCACAAGGATTAGCAGCCACCGAGGGTCCTGCGCCCACAGCCGGGATTGCGCCGCAAGGGCCACGGCCTCATCCTCGGCATGGGTAGAGGCGGCGACCCAAAGCCTGCGCCCGGCCAGCGCGTTTTGCATCTGCGCCAGTGCTGCGGGATCGACGTTCAACGCAGGGGCTGCGGATTTCAGCGACCCGTCTTGTTGCACTGCCAAAGCCCCAAGTTGCCGCAGATGGCTGGCCGTTTCAGGATCCTGCGCTGAAACAAGATCGAAACCCGCATAAAGATCAGCGTACAGAGTTTTGATTTTATTTCGTTTCTGGAATGAGGCCGCATCCATTCTGGCGTTGATCAGGGCCAAGGGTATGCCGCGCTTTTGACAGGCCAGAACCGCGCCGGGCCAAAGATCCTGCTCTGCCCAGATCGACAGGGACGGCCTCCAATGGTCCAGAAAGCGCGCGAGAAAAACGGGGGTGTCCAAGGGAAGGTATTGGTGAAACGTCCGCTCTGGCAGGTTGCCCGCGATCACCTGTGCCGAGGATCGCGCCGAAGAGGTGATCAGAAACCTTGCCTGCGGATCAAGCCGGGATAACGCCGCGATGAAGCCCCGCAGCGCCATCACTTCGCCGATCCCTACGGCATGGAGCCAGATCAGCCGTCCCTCGGGGCGGGCAAGCCCCGGCTCCCCCAGCTTTTCGCGCCAACGCAGGGGGTCTTCGCGACCCTTGCGCAACCGCTTTCGCAGAATCATCGGGGCCAGAAGCCCGATCAAAGGCGAGGCTGCCAAATAGGCCCGCGCGGCAAGCCCAAGGGCGCGTCGGTCAGCCAATATCGCGGAACTCTTTTTGCAATCCGCGCGCCCAGAAGGCCGGGTCGCGCAGGATCGCCGCAAACCGATCCGCCGCAGAGCCGGACCCGAACGCCGTATGCGGCGCATG
>JAQWYA010000183.1 GCA_029254215.1 Pseudorhodobacter sp.
TCGAGATAGAGGATCGCGATCGCCTCTTGCCCGACGCCCGAACGGCCAAGGGTAAAGTTGGCGATGTTGACGCCGTTCTTGCCCATGGTGTTGCCCAGAAGGCCGATGATGCCGGGGACGTCCTCGTTGGTGGTGTAGAGCATGTGCTGGCCGATTTCGGCGTCGATATTGATGCCTTTGATCTGGATGAAGCGCGGCTTGCCGTCGCTGAAGCAAGTGCCCGCGATGGAGCGTTCGCGCTTGTCGGTCACCACGGTGAGCTTGATGAACGCATCAAACGCGCCGGATTTTTCCTGCTTGGTGGTGGCGATCTGAATGCCGCGTTCCTTGGCGACGATCGGGGCGGAGACCATGTTCACATCGGGGTTGGTGGCCTTCATGATACCCGCGATGGTGGCGCAGTTGAGGGCTGCGAGGTTCATCTCGGCCACGGTGCCATCATAGAGCACGTTGATCGCCTTGATCGGCTCATCCGTCATCTGGCCGACGAAAGCGCCAAGATGCTCGGCCAATTTGACCCAGGGGCCCATGACGGCGGCTTCTTCGGCGGTGACCGAAGGCATGTTGAGCGCGTTTTGCACAGCACCTGTCAGCAGGTAATCCGACATCTGTTCGGCCACTTGCAGCGCCACGTTTTCCTGCGCTTCGGCGGTGGAGGCCCCCAGATGCGGGGTGCAGACCACGTTCGGCAGGCCGAAAAGCGGGCTTTCAGTGGCGGGTTCCACCTCGAACACATCGAAGGCCGCGCCAGCGACATGACCGGATTTCAGAGCGTCCGCCAGAGCGGCCTCATCCACCAGACCGCCACGCGCGCAGTTGACGATGCGCACGCCCTTCTTGGTTTTCGCAAGGGCCACCGCGTCGAGGATATTGCGGGTCTTGTCGGTCAGCGGCACATGCAGGGTGATGAAATCGGCGCGGGCCAGCAGTTCATCCAGTTCGACCTTCGTGACGCCCATGGTCTTGGCGCGCTCTTCGCTCAGGAAGGGATCATAGGCGATCACTTTCATATGCAGGCCCAGCGCGCGGTCACAGACGATACCGCCGATATTGCCGGCCCCGATCACGCCGAGCGTCTTGTTGAACAGCTCAACCCCCATGAAGCGAGACTTCTCCCACTTGCCGGCCTGAGTGGAGGCGTTGGCTTCGGGCAGTTGGCGCGCCACGGCGAACATCATCGCAATTGCATGCTCGGCGGTGGTGATGGAGTTGCCGAAAGGCGTGTTCATCACGATCACGCCCTTTTTGGAGGCCGCCGGAATATCGACGTTGTCAACACCGATCCCGGCGCGGGCGATGACTTTCAGCCGGTCGGTGGATTCGAGTAGCTTCGCCGTCACCTTGGTTGCGGACCGAATCGCAAGTCCATCATAGCCGCCGATCAACTCGGCCAGTTTTTCTTTGTCCTTGCCCAGCTTGGGCATGAAATCCACCTCGATCCCGCGATCGCGGAAAATCTGTACAGCGGTTTCGGACAGTTCGTCGGAGACAAGCACTTTGGGGGCCATCTTGGGCACTCCTCTGGAAAAGGTCATAGGGGGAGATGGGCGGGCGCATGGCCCGCCCGAAAGGGTCACGCCGCAGCGGCCAATTCGGCGATTTCCGCCTGAAACGCCCAGTCGATCCAAGGCATCAGCGCCTCAACATCCGAGGTTTCAACCGTCGAGCCGCACCAGATCCGCAGGCCGGGAGGCGCATCGCGATAAGCGCCGATGTCCAGCGCCACGCCCGCCTTTTCAAGCCGCTTGGCGACCGCTTTGGCGAAAGCCGCGCCATCGGTGATCCGCGCATCGGTGAACTTGAGGCAAACCGAGGTGGTCGAGGCGATCTCGGGGCGCACAGCAAGGTTTTCGATCCAGGGCGTCGCATTGACGAAGGCCGCAACAGCCGCCGCATTCGCTTCGGCCCGCGCGATCAGCGCCTTCTGGCCGCCAATCGCCTTGGCCCATTTCAAGGACACGAGGTAATCTTCAACCGCGAGCATGGAGGGCGTGTTGATTGTCTCACCCTTGAAGATGCCTTCAATCAACTTGCCGCCCTTGGTCATGCGGAAAATCTTCGGCATCGGCCAAGCGGGGGTATAGGTTTCCAGCCGCTCAACAGCGCGCGGGCTCAGGATCATAACGCCATGCGCGCCCTCTCCGCCCAGCACTTTCTGCCAGCTGAAGGTCACGACATCCAGCTTGTCCCAAGGCAGATCCATCGCGAAGGCGGCAGAGGTCGCGTCGCAGATCGTCAGACCAGCCCGGTCCGCCGGGATCGCATCCCCATTCGGCAGCCGCGCGCCCGAGGTCGTGCCATTCCAGGTGAAAACCACATCCTTGTCGAAATCGACCTCAGTCAGATCGACGATCTCGCCGTATGGCGCTTTGCGCACGGTGGCGTCCAGCTTCAACTGCTTGACGGCATCCGTCACCCAGCCTTCGCCGAAGCTTTCCCATGCCAGCATCTCAACCGGGCGCGCACCCAGCAGCGACCACATCGCCATTTCTACGGCACCAGTGTCCGAGCCCGGAACGATGCCCACACGGTAGCCTTCGGGAAGGCCCAAAATCTCAGCGGTCAGGTCGATCGCCTCGGCCAGCTTGGATTTGCCAACGGCAGCACGGTGCGAACGGCCCAAAGGCGCGTCAGCCAGCATGTCGAGGGAATAATTGGGGATTTTGGCACAAGGGCCGGACGAAAAGCGCGGATTTGCCGGCCGCACAGCCGGGGTCGTCGTCGTCATGATGTTATCCTCACAGATATACGCCCCTCGTTGGGGAGGGGTGTCCCACCGACGCACATACTCCTCCGCTCTGTCTGGCACAAGCGGGAAAATTGGTCTAAAGCGCCGCTCAAGCTGCAAAAAGCGACGTCGCCAGAAAACATCGCAGACCAAGGGATCGCCACCATGTTCATCGCCACCCTGCTGACAAACCCCGCCGCCCCCACGCTGGACCGCCAGACGGTGGAAAGCCTGCGTAACGCTTGGGGTGGGGGCGATGCGACGTGGCTAAACCCCGGCATTGCCGCGGAATTCCCGCTGGAGGCGATGCCCGAAAACCGCTGGGAGGCTTGGGAAGGCCTGCAAGCCCTCGGCGTCGACCTCATTGTCCAACCCACCGCAAACCGTCGCAAAAAGCTCCTGCTTGCCGATATGGACAGCACGATGATCCAGCAGGAATGCATTGACGAACTGGCCGATGAGGCGGGCGTCGGGGCCCATGTCGCAGGCATCACCGCCCGCGCAATGAATGGCGAGCTGGATTTCGAGGCCGCATTGCGCGAACGCGTTTCCCTGCTCAAGGGCCTGCCCGCAGC
>JAQWYA010000193.1 GCA_029254215.1 Pseudorhodobacter sp.
AGCACGGTATTCGCGCCGAAATAATGCTGATGCATGCCGACTTGCGCATCGGGGTGGACCTGCCGCGCGACCCCGCCCGCAAGGATATAGGGGCAGGCTGAAAGGCAGATGTCTTCGGCCTCCATCCGCGTGTTAAATCCCATCGCCCGGATCGCGCGCCCGATTTCAAGCGCATCATAGACGGAGCCTCCGGGGCTGTTCAGCGCGGCTTGCGTCACGGTTGCGGCGTCTTTCGGGGCGTTCGGCCCCGTCAGGAAATCTGCCAGCCGGTCTGCATCGCCCGCCTCAATCCCCCCGGTCAGGCGCAGGGTGTCGCCGGAAATGTCGAACTGCAACCGCTCGGGCATGTCGCCGGTGCTTTGGTAGGGGCGTTCGGGATTGCCCTCGCGGCTGGGCCGTAACGGCATGTCCGACGGGGTGTAGCGACGGGTCTGATCGCCGGGGCTGGTCGGCCTGTCGAAATCGGGCTGAGAGGAGGGCAGGGCGATTTTCGGCAGGGCGCGCAACAGGTCGCCCCCAGCCAAAACCCCGGCAATGCCGATCTGGGCAACCAGCAGCCCGGAAATAACGCCCTTCGTGCTGAGGTTGCGGATCACCTCTTGGACCCTGTGGGGCTGATCGCGGTAACCTCGGCCAGTTTTGTTTCGGGCGCCGGGGGTTCGGCGCTTTGGGGCGCGGGCGGCTTGGGCGTGGCCTCGGGCTGGCTGTGTGGTTCTTTGAGGGGCTCATGGCCCAAGGACCGCTCTACATCGCGCATGGCATGCATGGCGGCGCGCAACTCGGCAAGCGTCAGCGTGTCTTCTATCCCCACCCGCGCCCGACCGGAGCGGATCGCGGCCTGCGTGATCGCCATGATGAACACCAGAACGGCGGGCAAAAGGTCAATCGCGATCGCCCCCGCCCAGCTTGGAATGAAGTTCCCGGCATAGCGGATCACAGCGTCTGCGGTGGAAATCGGCGTATAGGTGGTGTCTGCGGGCGCAGGCATGGCGATAACGCCCTCGGCGGCCAGACGCAACGTGTCCGCCCGCTGTGCCAGCACCGACAGGACCGAGGCGATGGTGCTTTGCTGTTCGCCGCGCGCGGTTTCCGACCGCCCGTCCAGTTCAGGCAGCACAACAGAGGCTGCCAGATCCTGCGCGGCCCGGCTGACCAGCGGGGCAACCGACAATTGCCGCAACTGGGCGATGATCCCGGCCAGCCGCACCGCCTGTTCCGAAAACTCGACCGAGCGGGCCTCAACGGGACCCGTTTCCACCGTCAGTGCCCGCATCCGGCTGAGGATAGCATTGCCCTCGGAAAAGGCCGTATCGACCAGCGGTTGCTGGCTTGCGATCTGCGCCTCTAGGCCCGTCAACTCATCCGCCTTCTGACGGAGCACCCGAAACACCGCCCCGCGCCCGGCAAGGCCCGACAGATTACCGGTGGCTTCCTGCTCGCTCAGATCCTCGAAGCTTTGGCGGACGCGGGCCACGTCCCGCTCCAGCCCCTGGGCGGAAACGGCGATGGAATTGGCCTGCTCAAGCGCGCCCTGATAATCCTGCACCGTGCGCGCCAGATGCTGTTCCACTGCCGCTGCCCCGGCCAAGGCGGCGGCATTCAGCCATGAGGACATCGCGATAATGGCTACCGACCCCAGCGCCATCGACAGCAAAAGCCCCAGCCTTGCGCCCATTGAGCGGACCGCAGGCAAAAGCCGCATCATATAGGTCCAGAACACGAAAATTCCGACCGACACAGCAACGGAATAACTGACCGCTGCAAAGAAGCTGAGCGCGCCATTGTCATCCAGAAGTGAGGACACCCCCAGATAGGTATAGATGCCTGACGCAACTGCCAGCACCCCCAGCGCTGCCCCGGTGATACTGTCAAGCCAGGTGACATGGCCCTCAAGCTCTTTGGCATAGCGCAGGCCTTGGGCCTCGGCGGGGGAAAGCGGCGCGCGGGAATCGTCCATCCTCAGCAGTCCTTCTTGATTCTGGTCACCTATTGAGGCCTGACCGACAGCCGCCGTAAAGCAATTGTTAAGTATTTAGGCGCTCCACCCCCCAGCGCCAACCAGCACAAGCGCATTTCCGCGCGGGGCATGGCTGTCAAAGGCTCAAAAAGGGGGCTTGCCGCCGGCGGGCCAGACGTTATCTTCCATCCCACCTCGGGGTGCCCTGTGCAGGGCTGAGATGCGTGATGCGAACCCGTTGAACCTGAACCGGTTAGAACCGGCGGAGGGAAGGTGTATGGAAATCTCCATTCGCTGTGCCTCCCGTCGCAAATGGAGAGATGACATGAAGTCCTTGACCACTGCGCTGGGCCTTGTCTGTTTGGCCTCAATGGCCACCGCAGAAAGCCACGCAACCGACAAACCCGTATTGTCCGTGCTGACCTATGACAGCTTTACCTCTGAATGGGGCCCCGGCCCGGCGGTTGAGGCCGCCTTCGAGGCGACCTGCGGCTGCGATCTGCAATTTGTGGGGGCTGGCGATGGCGCGGCCCTTCTGGCCCGTGTGCAACTGGAAGGCGGGCAGTCTGACGCCTCGGTCGTGTTGGGGCTGGACACAAACCTGACGGCGCAAGCTGCGGCGACCGGGCTTTTTGCCTCGCATGGCGTCACCGCGCCCAATGCCCTGCCGGTTGCCTTTGACGACCCGCTGTTCGTGCCCTTTGACTGGGGCTGGTTTGCCTTTGTCTATGAGACAGCCAAGCTGCCGACCCCACCGCGCAGCTTCCCCGAACTTGCGGCCTCCGACCTCAAGATCGTCATTCAGGACCCGCGCTCCTCGACGCCGGGCTTGGGGCTTTTGATGTGGGTGAAGGCGGCTTATGGCGATAAAGCCCCGGAACTCTGGGCTGATCTGGCGGATAACATCGTCACGGTCACCCCCGGCTGGTCCGAGGCTTACGGTCTGTTCCTGGAAGGGGAGGCGGATATGGTTTTGTCTTACACCACGTCCCCGGCCTATCACCTGATCGCCGAGGAGGATGCCGGAAAAGCCGCCGCCGCCTTCGACGAAGGCCATTACATGCAGGTGGAGGTGGCGGCCAAGCTCGCGTCAGCCCCGCAGCCCGAATTGGCCGATCAGTTTCTGGCTTTCATCGCGACGGATGCTTTCCAGTCCGTCATCCCCACGACAAACTGGATGTATCCCGCCTATCCAACCGCTGAGACCCTTCCCGAAGGGTTTGAGCAGATGATCGCCCCGCAAACCTCGCTGCTGTTGTCGGCAGAGGAAGCCTTTGCGCTGCGCACCCAAGCGTTGGACGAATGGCGCGCCGCCCTGTCACGCTGATCGCTGGGGGGCTGGCGGCAGTGCTTTTGGCGCTGCTGCTGGCCCCGCTTGCGGTGCTGGGGTTGCGGGCCGACAGTGTGGCGCTTTCGGGCGCGGATCTGGCGGCCTTACGGTTCACCCTGCTTCAGGCCGCTGTCTCGGCGCTGCTGTCGGTTCTGCTGGCCGTGCCGGTGGCCAAGGCGCTGGCTCGGCGGCGGTTTGTCGGGCGCGGGGCGCTGATTTCCCTTCTGGGCGCGCCGTTCCTGTTGCCGACGATCGTGGCGGTGCTGGGCCTTTTGACGGTGTTTGGCCGATCCGGCTGGGTGAATGATCTTTTGGGCGCGCTGGGCCTGCCGCAAGTGTCGATCTACGGCTTTCATGGCGTCGTGCTGGCCCATGTGTTTTTCAACATGCCGCTGGCTGTGCGGATGATCCTGCAAGGCTGGCAGGCGATCCCGGCAGAGCGGTTCCGGCTTGCGGCCTCGCTTGGGTTTGGCCCGGCGGAAACGGCGCGGCATCTGGAATATCCGATGCTGCGGGCCGTTTTGCCGGGGGCGGCGCTGGTGATTTTCGGCATTTGCCTGACGAGTTTCGCAGTCGCCCTGACATTGGGCGGTGGGCCGCGTGCCACGACCGTGGAACTGGCTATCTATCAGGCGCTGCGGTTTGAGTTTGATCTGGGGGCGGCGGCGCGGCTTGCACTTTTGCAACTTGCGATCTGTGCCTTGGCCTTTGCGCTGGCGACCCGGTTTACGGTGCCCTCCGCCTTTGGGGCGGGGAAAGATGCGGCGGGTGGCCCGCCTGCGCCTGCAGGGTGGCGACGGGGTGCGGATGGCGTCTGCCTTTTGCTGGCCGGCCTGTTTGTTATGCTGCCGCTCTTGGCCATCGCGCTGCGGGGCCTGCCGGGGATTATGACCCTGCCGCCGCAGGTTTGGGCGGCAACGTTGCGGTCTGTTGTCGTGGCGCTGGCCTCCACCGTGCTTGCGATGGGGCTTGCGGTGACGCTGGCGCTTGCCGCGGCCCGCACCCGGCGGGTCTGGCCGGGGTTGGTGGCCACCTTGCCGCTGGCGGCCTCCTCGCTGGTCTTGGGGACGGGGTTGTTTCTGATCGCGTTGCCGCTGACCCGCCCCGCCGATCTGGCGCTTCCTGTGACGGTTCTGGTCAATGCGATGTTGGCCTTGCCCTTCGTTTATCGGGTTCTGGCCCCAGAGGCGCGCAGCCTTGAAGCGGATTACGGGCGGCTTGCCGATGCCTTGGGGATGATCGGCTTTGCGCGGTTGCGCTGGCTGATTCTGCCCCGGTTGGCCCGGCCCTTGGGCTTTGGCGCCGGGCTGGTTGCGGCGCTGTCGATGGGGGATCTTGGGGTCATAGCCCTTTTCGCGTCCGAACAGGGCGCGACCTTGCCGCTTTTGGTACAACGCCTGATCGGGGCCTACCGGATGGACACGGCTGCCAGTGCGGCGCTTTTGCTGGTAAGCCTCAGCTTCGCCCTGTTCTGGGCCTTTGACGCCGGAGGCCGCCGATATGCTGCATCTTGATCACCTCGATATGGGGCAGGGCGCGTTTTCCCTGACCGCCGACTGGCAGTTGGCCCAAGGCTCGCGGTTGGCGATCATCGGGCCATCGGGGGCGGGGAAATCGACGCTGCTTTCCGTGATCGGTGGGTTTCTGGCCCCGCGTGCGGGTCGTGTGATCTGGGACGGGCAGGACATCACCGCAGCGCCCCCCGCCGCGCGCCCGATTACCACGCTGTTTCAGGATCAAAACCTGTTGCCGCATCTGACGATCGCGCAGAATATCGGTCTTGGCCTTTCGCCCAGCTTGCGCCTGACTGCCAAGGATCATCGCCGAATCGACGACGCGCTGGACCGAACGGGGCTTGCCGGCCTAGGACCTCGCAAGCCCGGCAATTTGTCGGGAGGTCAGCAAAGCCGGGTGGCCTTGGCCCGCGCGCTGTTGCGGCAACGCCCGATCCTTTGTCTGGATGAACCTTTCGCCGCGCTGGGCCCTGCCCTCAAGACCGAGATGTTGGGCCTTCTGGCAGCCCTTGCCGATGAAACAGCGGCCACCGTTCTGATGATCACCCATGATCCCGCCGACGCGCGGGCTTTCGCCCCGCTGACAACGCTGGTGGCCGAAGGGGTGGCGCATCCGCCAACGGCCACGGCGGGCCTGCTCGATGCCCCACCCCCGGCGCTTGCGGCCTATCTGGGCTGACGTGCCCTGCGACCCCGACCCAGTTGCCCCGCCGCTGCATTTCGCCTAAAGCCAAAGGCGCACTTTACAGGGACCGCGCGACATGAGCTTCAACACCTTCGGCCATCTATTCCGCACGACAACCTGGGGCGAAAGCCACGGGATCGCCCTGGGGGCGACCGTCGATGGCTGCCCGCCCGGATTGTCCCTGACCGAAGAGGATATCCAGCCCTGGCTCGACAAGCGCAAACCCGGCCAGAACAAGTTCACCACCCAGCGCAAGGAACCCGATCAGGTGCGTATCCTGTCAGGGGTCTATGAGGGAAAGACCACCGGCACGCCGATCCAGCTGATGATTGAAAACACCGATCAGCGGTCGAAGGATTACGGCGATATCCTGCAAAAGTTCCGCCCCGGACATGCCGATATCAGCTACCACCAGAAATATGGTCTGCGCGATCCGCGCGGTGGCGGGCGGTCCTCGGCACGGGAAACGGCGGCACGGGTCGCCGCGGGGGCCGTGGCCCGCGTAGCCCTTGCGCAACTTGCACCCAAGCTGACGATCACCGGCTATATGGTGCAGATGGGCCCGCATCTGATTGACCGCGCCAAGTTCGACTGGGCTGAAATCGAGAATAACCCTTTCTGGACGCCCGATCCGCAGGCTGCCTCTGATTGGGCCGCATATCTGGATGATCTGCGCAAAGACCACAACTCCGTCGGCGCGGTGATCGAGGTGACGGCCCGCAACATGCCCGCAGGCCTCGGCGCCCCGATCTATGCAAAGCTCGACAGTGATCTTGCCGCCGCGATGATGAGCATCAATGCCGTCAAGGGCGTCGAAATCGGCGAAGGCATGGCGGCGGCCGCCCTGACCGGTGTCGAAAACGCCGATGAAATCCGAATGGGGCCGAATGGGCCGGAGTTTCTGTCAAACCACGCGGGCGGTATTCTGGGGGGTATTTCGACGGGTCAGGATGTGGTCGTCCGCTTTTCGGTCAAGCCGACCTCCTCGATCCTCACGCCCCGCCAGACCGTCACGCTGACGGGCGAAGACACCGAGCTGATCACCAAGGGCCGCCATGACCCCTGTGTGGGCATCCGCGCCGTGCCGGTGGCCGAGGCGATGATGGCCTGTGTGCTGCTGGATCACATCCTTCTGGATCGCGGCCAGACGGGCGGGCTTCGCGGCCAGATCGGCTAGGGCGCACCCGCGCCCCACCGTCCGAGTCCGAGTTGCAATCACCGGTCAAAGGGTGGCGGGCCGGGTTCAGGCCCCACCCGCTGCCGCCAAAGCCAGATCCATCAGCGCCTTGATGTCCTCCCGAGAGGTTCCGGCGACGATCCGACCAAGCTCTGCGTCGCCCTTCAGCACCACAAGCGTAGAGCGGCGCGGAATGTTCAGATCGGCGACGATCATGTCATTCTTCCAGGTGTCCCAATCCACGTCGATAAAGCGGATACCTTGCTCATAGGCCGGGTTCTCGGCCTTCAGCGCGTCAATCACGCGGCCCTGCGCCTTGCAGGTACTGCACCAGCTTGCCTTGAAATCCAGAAACACAGTCTGCCCGGAGGCGAGTTCTGCTTCCAGCCCCTCGGGCGTATAGGCCGTGCCCGCAGCCTGCGCCAAGGGCGGCACCAAGGTCACGGCGGCGGTCAATAACATGAAATCACGACGTCTCATCTCTCATCTCCTTCAAATCGATACGGAAAAGTCTTGTAGCCATAGAGGCATTACGTCCAACAGCCAGCTTTCGATCACATAATGCAGTTGGAAAAAGATCATCAGGCCGACGGCGACAAACACAGCGCCCATGATCGGCTTTGACCATTGCGCAAGGTGCTGCAACCGCGCCTTCTTGCGCGCCAGCCCGGCCCTCGTGGCATAGGCCAGCCCAAGAATAAGCGTCGAGACCCCGGCGGCAAAGCCCGCCATCACCGCCCCTGCCCAAAGCAGGCTCTCGCCCTGACTGGAAAGGCTGATCGCCGCCCCAAGCGTGGGCCCGATGCACGGGCTCCAGACCGCGCCCAGCAAGGCCCCGCCCAGAAACTGGCCGCGCAGGCCCTCCCGATCCACATGGTCAAAGCCAGCATCGGCCCGCGTCGCCATACCGCCCGTTGCCAGCGCAAATCCCGCGTTCAGCCGGGGCACCAGCATCACAAGCCCGAAGCCGATCATCAAGACCGCGGCCACCTGCCCCACGCGCTCTTCGCTCAGCCCGAAGCTGCGCCCGGCGACGGAAACGGCAAGGCCAAGCGCCACAAAAGACAAAGACATACCCGCCGCAAGCGCCACAGGCCCCCAGCGATGCGCCTGCAAGGCGCTTGCCAGAACGATTGGTAGCACGGGCAGAACACAAGGGTTCACCAAGGTCAGCAATCCCGCAAGATATCCGAAAACAACGTCCATCATGGCCCCTTTCTCGCGGCCAAGATGCGGGGGCAAGGGATCACTGTCACCCAAAGCCTGCGTGATCAATTGTTACGAACCGGATTTCTTCTTGGCGAAAATACCTCCGCCGGAGGCTCTTTTTCACCCCAAAAAACAGTCGCTTGGGTCAGGTCAACCGGGCCACGCGGCTCATCTGAACCGCAAGAATTCCCGCCGCGATGACCAAGGCCCCGATCACATCCCAGTGAGTCAGGCTCTCTCCGAGCAAGAGGGCCGCAATCGCCACGCCGAAAAACGGGTTGAGAAAGTGAAAGGCCGCCGCCCGCACCGCGCCGATCCGCTCCACCATCAGGAACCAGATCCAAGTTGCCAAAAGCCCCGGCACCAGCGTGGTATAGGTGAACGCCAGCCCCAGCCGCAGCGAATAGGTCACCGCCCATGTCTCGGTGGCGACAGCGACCACCGCCAGAAGGGAAGACCCCACAAGCATCTGCAATCCGACGACCATCAAAAGATTGCCGCCGCTGGAGGCGCCCCGCACCGAAAGCGTCGCAAAGGTCAAAGCCAGAACGCCGATCCCGCAGAACAGCAGCCCCGTCAGGTCCACCCCGCCCGACACCCGTGACCCCATGATAATCGCCACCCCGATCATCCCTGCCGCCAACCCCGCATACCCCAAAGGGCGCAGCCTTTCGCCAAAGACCAGCCAGCCCGCAAGGGCCACCAGCAATGGCATCGTCGAGGCGACAATGGCCGCCAAGGATGCCTCCACCCATTGCATCGCAACAAAGTTGAAGCCCAGATAAAGCGCGTTCTGGCAGATCCCGAAGACCACCGTCGCGCGCCATTGGGCGCGGGTCAGGCGCATCTTTTGGCCCAAGGCGGCCGCGATCGAAATACCGATCAACCCCGAAATCAGGAAGCGCAGCGCCAGTGCCATCAGCGGCGGCGCATCCGCAACGATCATCCGGGCCGAGGTGAAGGCCGAAGACCACATCAGCGCAAAGGCGATGCCCATCAACAAAGCGCGAAGATCCATCCCTGCAATCCTTTGATTTCCGGGGCCAACGGGTTCCCCAAAGAAAAAGGCCACCCGGTTTTGCGGGTGACCTTTGGTGTTCTGCGCGAAGCTGATCCGATCAGTCGTTCACGGAATCCTTAAGCGCTTTTGCGATGGTGAATTTCACCTGCTTGTCAGCGGCTTTGGTCATGGTCTCGCCGGTGGCCGGGTTGCGAACCTGACGCTCCGGACGGGCGCGGCAGGCCATTTTGCCGAGGCCGGGCAGGGTGATCGCGCCACCGGCTGCCACTTCGCGTGTAACAACGGCCGAGATCGCGTCCAGTGCCGCACCGGCGGATTTCTTGTCTGTGCCCATTTCTTCGGCAAGCGCGGCGACCAGCTGCGTCTTGGTCATTGGCTTATTCATCTGCTGTCTCCTATTGATGCCCCCACCGGATGGGGAGGCCGTACGATGCCCTTTTGGCCGATACTCTGGCTACACAGGTTTTTTCGGGCGAAATCAAGCGCAAATTCGATTTCTGACGCGTCAGAGGAAGGCTGTTTCTTCAAAACTGCGCAACTTTCGGCTGTGGATCCGCTCCAGCGGCATTTCGCGCAACCGCTCCATCGCGCGGATGCCGATCTGTAAATGTCTTGCGACCTGTGTCTTGTAGAAGTCTGACGCCATGCCGGGCAGCTTCAATTCGCCATGCAATGGCTTGTCAGAGACGCAAAGCAGCGTGCCGTAAGGCACCCGAAACCGGAACCCATTGGCCGCGATCGTGGCACTTTCCATGTCCAGCGCAATGGCGCGGCTTTGGCTCAGCCGTGTCACCGGGCCGGATTGGTCGCGCAGTTCCCAGTTGCGGTTGTCAATGGTGGCGACGGTGCCTGTCCGCATGATGCGCTTCAACTCATAGCCTTCCAGCTTTGTCACCTCGGCCACGGCTTCTTGCAGGGCGATCTGGATTTCGGCTAGGGCAGGGATCGGTACCCAGACCGGCAAATCATCATCCAGCACATGATCTTCGCGCAGATAGGCATGGGCCAGCACGAAATCCCCCAAGGCCTGCGTGTTGCGCAAGCCCGCGCAATGCCCGACCATCAGCCAGGCATGTGGGCGCAAAACCGCGATATGATCGGTTGCGGTTTTCGCGTTGGAGGGGCCAACCCCGATATTGACCAGCGTGATCCCCTGCCCATCGGCTCGTTTAAGGTGATAGGTAGGCATTTGCGGCATCTTGGCGAGGCTTGGCAGGGGCCCGTCTGCCGTCGTCAGTTCGTGGTTTCCCGGCGCGACAAAGGCGGTATAGCCGTTTGCCGGGTCTGCCAGCGCCTCACGGGCATAGGTCTCGAATTCATCGACATAGAACTGATAGTTGGTGAACAGGACATGGTTTTGGAAATGGGCGGGGTCGGTTGCCGTGTAATGTGCCAGCCGCGCCAGCGAATAATCCACCCGCTGCGCCGTGAACGGGGCCAGCGGAAAGGATCCATCGGCAAAGGCGGTGCGGGTGCCGTTCACGATGTCATCATTGGTGGTGGCCAGATCCGGCACGTCAAACACATCGCGCAGGCTGAATTCCAGCACGCCCTCTTGCGGGACCGAGATTTTGGGATTCCCGGCAACCGCGAAATGCACCGGGATCGGGGTCGAGGAAGGCCCGATCTGTACCGACAGCCCGTGGTTTTGCATCAAAAGCCCGATTTGCTGGATCAGGTATTGGCGGAACAGATCCGGCCGCGTCACGGTCGTCGAATAGACGCCGGGCTGGGCCACATGCCCAAAAGAGAGCCGGCTGTCGGTCTTGGTGAAACTGGTCGTCACCAGTCGGATTTCGGGGTAAAAGGCGCGGACACGGCCCGTTGGGCGCTGGCCCTTGACGGTTGCAGTGAAATGCTTGGCCAAAAACGCGGTCGCTTCGGCGTAAAGCGCCTCCAGCCGGTCAACGGCGGCGGTGGCATCAGTGAACTGGTCACTGACGGGATGTTCAGGTGTCAAAAGCGGGAAAAGTGGTTCGTCGTGCATGTTCTGGTTCTTACTGTCAAATGTGATCCGGCATCTAAGCCGAACAGGTCCCCAAGGCGCAAGCCCCAAAGCCTAGCCCGTGGTTTATGACATGGGCGTATAGCGCCCGCCACGCGGTGCATCCAAATCAGGCGATGCGTCGGAGGGGCCGGGAAGATTGCCTCATAATTGGGCACTTTTTGCCCTTGCGATGAAATCGAGTTGCACCGATCCGCGCGCGGCTTGATAAGCAAGGCCATGAAGACATTGCTTTCCATCGGTCACGGATATTCCGCGCAGGCGCTGGCGCGCTTGCTGCTGCCACAGGGCTGGCGGATCATCGGCACGACGCGCTCGGCCGAGAAGGCAGACCGTCTGCGCCGTCAGGGGATAGAGCCTGTCATCTGGACGGGGGCGGCTGATGACCCGGCCTTCGCCCCGGCCTTGTCCGAGGCATCGCATGTCCTGACCTCCGTCGCCCCGGATGCTTCCGGCGATCCGGTGATTGCGGCGGCTGGGGCGGCCTTGCGCGATGCCAGGCCCGAATGGGTTGGCTATCTGTCAACCACTGGGGTTTACGGCGATCATCAGGGCGGTTGGGTGGATGAAGACACACCGCTTTTGCCCGGAACCCAGCGCGGTCTGTGGCGTGTTCAGGCCGAGGCCGAATGGCAGGCCCTGGGCCTTCCGTTGCACATCTTCCGGCTGGCGGGCATCTATGGCCCCGGTCGCGGCCCGTTTGCAAAGGTGCGGGACGGGACGGCGCGGCGCATCCTCAAGCCCGGACAGGTGTTCAGCCGGATCCATGTAGACGACATCGGCCAGATCCTTGCGGCCTCGATCGCGCAACCGCATCCGGGGGCGATTTACAATGTCTGCGATAACGACCCCGCCCCGCCCGAAGACGTGATCGCCCATGCCGCCGCCCTTCTTGGCCTGCCCATCCCCCCCGCCGAAGACTGGGACAAGGCCGAGATGACACCGATGGCCCGCAGCTTTTACGCCGAAAGCAAGCGGGTCCGGAACGACCGCATCAAGGCGGAACTGGGGGTCGATCTGCTGTACCCGGATTACCGCCTTGGCCTTGCGGCCTTGCTGCGCGACGGGGATTGACGGGTTTTCTTTTTCCGCGCGCAGGATAGGCTGGTGCGGAATGGAATGCGGAGGATTGCCATGCCCCCTCTCTCGGACGCGATCAGCGGTGTCTACGAAACGCATATGTCCGTTGCCGATCTGCCGCGCAGCATCGCGTTTTACCGCGAGGCGCTGGGCCTGACCTTGGCGCGCGAAATTCCGGCGCGGGGTGTGGCCTTCTTTTGGGTTGGCGGGCCGCAGCAGGGAATGCTCGGCCTCTGGCAGGGCGGGTCTGGACCATTGCGCATGACGGGGCATTTTGCCTTTCGCACGGCCCGCGATGCTGTGCTGACAGCACCCGCCACGTTTAGCACGCTTGGCCTTGCGCCGCTGGGCTTTCATGGGGAGCCGATAACCGAGGCGGTGGTGATCGGTTGGATGCCCGCCGTGACGGTTTACCTCAAAGACCCGGACGGCCATTCCATCGAGTTTCTGCACCTCCTCAGCGATCCGCCGGATGAAGCGTTTGGCATAGGCCCATGGTCGGCATGGCTTGCGCATCGAAAGGCGCATCCGGCTTGACCGCACCGCGCCGATCGGGTCCCTTTCGCTGATCTGAACAGGAGTATCCCCGATGCCAACCCCGATCCCTCATGACGTGCTGCGCGGTTTCGCGGCGGAATGCTATTGCAGGATGGGCGTGCCAGAGGAAGCAGCGGCGCTGCTGGCGGATACGCTGGTGCAGGCCGATCTTTGGGGGCATCAATCGCATGGGTTGATGCGGATTTTCTGGTATGCCGCGCGGCTGCGATCCGGAGCGATGAGCGCCACGGCAGAGCCGCAGATCGACGGCGGGTTTGGCGCGATTGCCACGATGGAGGGCGGCGGCGGTATCGGTCAGGTCGTGGCCAAAGTGGCCATGCAGCGCGCCATATCCATAGCGCAGGATCATGGCATCGGCGCGGTGGCGGTTCGCAATTCGGGGCATTTCGGCACGGCGATGTATTTCACCCGCATGGCCGCCGATGCCGGGTGCATCGGTTTTCTGTCGACCAATGCCAGCCCCGCGATGGCCCCTTGGGGGGGCATGGAAAAGCGTGTGGGCAATAACCCGTGGTCCTGGTCTGCCCCTGCGGGCCGTCATGCGCCGATGATGCTGGACATCGCCAATACGGCTGTAGCGCGGGGCAAGCTGTACCTTGCCCGCCAACGCGGAGAGGTCATCCCCGACACATGGGCCATCGACGCCAAGGGCAATGCCACGGTGGACCCCGCTGCCGGGATCGCAGGGACGATCCTGCCCATGGCGGGCCACAAGGGCTACGCGGTTTCGGTGATCATGGACATGCTCTCGGGGGTGCTGACAGGCAGCCGCTTTGGCCCCGGCGTGACAGGGCCTTATGTTCCCGACGGGATCAGCGGCGTCGGCCATCTGGCCCTCGCCATCAACATCAACGCCTGTCGTCCCCTGCCAGAGTTTGAGGCCGACATGGAGGCGATGATCGCTGGCCTCAAATCCACCCCCCGCCAACCGGGCGTCGAAGAGATCTTTTATCCCGGAGAGTTGGAGGCCAGGTCGGACGCCTTGCTACGGTCACAAGGCATCAGCCTGCCCGAGGACACTCTGGACGATCTGCGCCAAGAGGCCGCCAAGATCGGCCTCACCGCGCCGTTCTGAACGCGGCCTCAGGCCCGTTTGCCCACCACGGCGACGCCCAGAAGGCCAAGCACCTTGGCCTCGATCTGGGCGGCGTCCATGCCTGCGATACGGTACATCGCCTCTGGGCTGGCCTGATCGATGAACGTATCGGGCAAGACGAGCGAGCGGTATTTGAGACCGCTGTCAAACACGCCCTCATCGGCGAGAAGCTGGGCGACATGGCTGCCAAAACCGCCAATCGCGCCTTCCTCGACCGTCAGCAGCACATCATGGCGCGCCGCAAGATCAAGGATCAACTGCCGGTCCAGCGGCTTGGCAAAACGGGCATCGGCCACGGTGGGGGTAATGCCCCGCGCCTCAAGCGCTTCGGCGGCCTTGAGGACCTCGGCCAGACGGGTGCCGAAAGACAGGATCGCCACGCTGGAGCCTTCTTGCAGCACACGGCCCTTGCCGATCTTTAGCGGCGTGCCTTTGGCGGGCATCTCACAGCCAACCCCTTCGCCGCGTGGAAAGCGGAACGCGATGGGGCCTTCCTCATAGGCGGCGGCGGTGGCGACCATATGGACAAGCTCTGCCTCATCGGCGGCAGCCATCACCACGAAACCGGGCAGGTTTGCCAGAAAAGCCACGTCAAACGCCCCTGCATGGGTCGCGCCATCGGCCCCGACGAGCCCGGCCCGGTCAATCGCAAAGCGCACGGGCAGGCGTTGGATTGCCACGTCATGCACGACCTGATCGTAACCGCGTTGCAGGAATGTGGAGTAAAGCGCGCAGAAGGGTTTCAGGCCCCCCGCGGCCATCCCTGCCGAAAAGGTCACAGCATGTTGTTCGGCAATGCCCACATCAAAGCAGCGGCGCGGGAAGCGTTCGGCAAACAGGTTCAGGCCGGTGCCATCGGGCATGGCGGCCGTGACCGCCACGATCTTGTCATCGGCTGCGGCCTCGGCGATCAGCGCCTTGGCGAAAACCGAAGTATAGCTGGGCGCGTTGGGCGTGGCCTTGGCCTGCACGCCCGTCAGCACGTCGAATTTGCCCGTTGCATGGCCTTTGTCGCGGGCGGCCTCTGCCGGGGCATAGCCCTTGCCCTTTTTGGTGATCACATGGATCAGCATCGGCCCTTTGGCGCGGGCGTGAACCGTGCGCAGAACCGGCATAAGCTGGTCCAGATCATGCCCGTCAATCGGCCCGACATAGGAAAAGCCCAACTCTTCAAACAGGGTGCCGCCGACGGCCATACCCTTGAGCATCTCTTTCGCGCGCCGCGCCCCTTCCTGAAACGGTTCCGGAAGCAGGCTGACAGCCCCTTTTGCCGCCGCTTTCAGATCCTGAAACGGCGCACCGGCGTAAAGCCGCGACAGGTAGGATGACATCGCCCCGACCGGCGGCGCGATGCTCATTTCATTGTCGTTAAGGATCACGAACAGCCGTTTGCCAAGGTGGCCTGCGTTGTTCATCGCCTCAAAGGCCATGCCCGCCGACATTGACCCGTCACCGATCACCGCGACAGCATCGCCCGGATCGCCGCCCAGATCAGCGGCGCAGACAAAGCCCAAAGCCGCCGAGATCGAGGTAGAGCTATGCGCCGCGCCAAAGGGGTCATAGGGGCTTTCTGACCGCTTGGTGAAGCCCGACAATCCGCCTTCCGTGCGCAGGGTGCGGATGCGGTCGCGCCGCCCGGTCAGGATCTTGTGCGGATAGCATTGATGGCCCACATCCCAGATGATCTTGTCGCGCGGCGTGTCAAAGATCGCATGCAGGGCGACGGTCAGTTCCACAACGCCAAGCCCCGCACCCAAATGCCCGCCCGTCACCGACACCGCAGAGATCGTCTCGCGGCGCAGCTCATCAGCCAGTTGTCGCAGCTCCCGGTCCGTGAGGCCCTTCATGTCAGAAGGGAGGGTCACACG
>JAQWYA010000200.1 GCA_029254215.1 Pseudorhodobacter sp.
TTCCGGTATTTTGAAACCTATAACATCGTCGCCCTGATCTATCTGGCCATGACGATTACCTTGTCGCTTGGCTTGCGACGGCTGGAAGCGCGGTTGCGCGACAAGGACAAGCGCTGACCCCCGAAAATCCGTCGCGGCGGCTGGACGCGGGCGTGCCGCGTGCCTAGCTTGCAAGGCAAAGGAGAACCCCATGACCAACCCGCTTTTGTCCGACTGGACCACCGAGTTCGCGCTGCCGCCTTTCGCCCAGATCACGGATGCCGATTTCGCCCCCGCCTTCGATCAGGGTCTGGCCGAGGCCCGTGCCGCGATTGCCGCGATTGCCGAAAACCCCAAAGCCCCCGATTTTGCCAATACAATCGAGGCGCTGGAGCTTGCCGAAGGCACGCTCGACCGCGTTTCGGGGGTGTTTTACAATCTTGCCGGGGCCGATAGCACGCCCGATCGCGAGGCGCTCCAGCGCGATCTGGCCCCCAAGCTTTCGGCTTTCTCCTCGGAAATCACCACCAACACGGCCCTGTTCGCCCGGATTGAAACCCTGTGGGAAGGGCGGGACAGCCTTGATCTGACGGCAGAACAGATGCGGGTTCTGACGCTTTATCGCCAGATGTTCGTGCGGGCCGGGGCCAAGTTGCAAGGCGCTGCCTCGGCGCGCTTGACGGAGGTGAAATCACGGCTGGCGGTGCTGGGCACCCAATTCAGCCAGAATGTGCTTGGGGATGAACGGGAATGGTTCATGCCCATCGCGGAGGAGGATCTTGAGGGCCTGCCGGATTTCGTGATTGCCACGGCCCGCGCCGCAGGGGAGGAACGCGGTGCCGAAGGCCCGGTGATCACGCTCAACCGGTCGCTGATCGTGCCGTTCCTGCAATTCTCGCCGCGCCGCGAATTGCGCAAGATCGCCTATGAGGCCTGGGTCGCGCGTGGGGCCAATGGGAATGCCCATGACAACCGCGGTATCGCCGCCGAGACGCTAAGCTTGCGGGCAGAGCGCGCGGCCCTTCTGGGCTATGCCAGCTTTGCCGATTTCAAGCTGGAACCAGAGATGGCCAAGACGCCCGCCGCCGTGCGGGATTTGCTGATGCGGGTCTGGGCCCCGGCGCGCATCCGTGCCAATGCCGATGCCGAGGTGCTGGAAGCCATGATGCAGGCGGATGGGATCAACGGCGATCTGGAGCCGTGGGACTGGCGCTACTATTCTGAAAAGCGCCGCAAGGCCGAGCATGATCTGGATGAAAGCCTGCTCAAACCCTATTTGGGGCTGGAAGCGATGATCGGTGCCCAGTTCGACTGTGCCAACCGCCTGTTCGGGTTGGAGTTCCGGCCCTTGGATATTCCTCTTTATCACAAGGATGCCCGCGCCTGGGAGGTGACCCGCAACGGCAAACATATTGCGGTGTTCATCGGGGATTATTTTGCGCGCGGCTCGAAGCGTTCGGGCGCGTGGTGCTCTGCGATGCGCAGCCAGCGCAAGCTGGGTGGGGATGTACGTCCGATCGTGGTCAATATCTGCAACTTTGCCAAAGGCGATCCGGCGCTGTTGTCTTACGATGATGCGCGGACGTTGTTCCATGAGTTTGGGCATGCGCTGCATCAGATGCTGTCGGATGTGACGCATGGTTTCATCTCGGGGACCAGCGTGGCACGGGATTTTGTCGAACTTCCCAGCCAGCTTTATGAGCATTGGCTTGAGGTGCCGGAAGTGCTGGCAAAACACGCGCGCCATTGGAAAACCGGCGCGCCGATGCCGCAGGACATGCTGGAGCGGCTGTTGGCAGCGGGTACCTATGATCAGGGCTTTGCGACGGTGGAATTTGTTGCCTCGGCGCTGGTCGATCTGGCCTTTCACGAAGGCGCGCCGCCCGAAGATCCGATGGCTCGGCAGGCCGAGATTTTGGCCGAAATTGGTATGCCGCGCCCGATCCGGATGCGCCATGCTACCCCGCATTTCGCGCATGTGTTTTCGGGGGATGGATATTCCTCGGGCTATTATTCCTACATGTGGTCCGAGGTGATGGACGCTGATGCTTTCGCCGCCTTTGAGGAAACCGGCGACGTCTTCGACCCCGCTACCGCCGCGCGGTTGGAGACGTTCATCCTGTCGGCTGGCGGTTCGCAGGATGCGGAGGCGCTGTATACGGCGTTTCGAGGCAAGATGCCGGGGGTGGAGCCGTTGCTGAAAGGGCGCGGGCTTTTGGACGTGGCTTAGGGAAGCCGCGGCGGGGCCTTTTTAGGGGTCACGCCGATAAGCCGGGGGGCTGTCTGCCCCCCCGGACCCCCGCCTATAAGCCGGGGGGCTGTCTGCCCCCAGGACCCCCCGAGGATATTTTTGAACAGATGAAAGGGGGGGGCGGGTTTATGCTTGGGGGCGTTTGCGCAGGCCTGAAGGGGGGGCCTTGTACTTGCGGCGGAACGCCCGGCTGAGGCTGGAGGCGGAGGAGAAGCCGGTGCGCAAGGCGATATCAGCCAAGGGGTGATGGGTGTCGGTGATCAGGCGGCGCGCGGCGGCGAGGCGGAGGCCAAGCGCGTAGGCTGCGGGACTTTCGCCCAAGGTCGCCTGAAAGAGGGACTCGAGCCTGCGGGGCGACAGGCCCAGCGCCTTTGCGGTTTGCGCGACTGTGCGCGGGCTGTCGAGATGCGTTTCCATATGGGCGATGGCTTGCGCCATGCGGGGATCAAGGCGGCGCTCTCGGCGCGGGGCGTCCAGTTGCGGCGCGGAGCCGTCTTGGTGGGTCGTCAGGAACGAGCCTGCGACCTGACGGGAGATGGCCGCGCCGTGGCGGCTGGCAATCAGGTGCAGCATCAGATCGGCAGCGGGGGCCGCGCCGCCTGCGGTAAAGCGGTTGCGGTCGATCACATAGCGGTCGGGGGCAAGCGTGATCTCGGGGTGAGCGGCGGCGAGATCTTCGAAGTCTTCCCAATGCACCGTGGCCCGGTAGCCTGACAACAGCCCCGCGCGCGCCAGCACCCAGGGGCCGGCATCGATTCCGCCGATCATCTTGAAGCGTGGGGCCATGCGGCGCAGGTCGGCAATCAGCGGGCGGGTGGCGACCTCGGCCTGCCGGAAGCCTGCGATCACCACCAATGCCTCGGCCCCTTCGGCGGCGGCAAGGGGGCCAGAGGAGGGGAGTTCGATCCCGCAGGTCAGGGGCACGGGCCCGCCATCCGGCGAGACGACGCGCCAGCGATAGGCCTGATGCCCCAAATGCCGGTTGGCGCAGCGCATCGGATCAAGCGTGCTTGCCACCTCAAGGATCGAGGCCTGCGGCAGGACCAGCAGCGCCAGCGTCAGCGGTTCGGCGGAGGGTGCGAAAAGAGTTGCGCTTTTTGACATGAATCCTTCGTAAATTGCAAAACATGCTTTGCCAAGCCCGCTAATCTGCCACCCAAACAAGGGAGAGTTGCTATGCCATTGGCCATGAATCGTGAGGTTTTCATCACCTGTGCTGTGACCGGGTCGGGAGGCACGCAGGATCGCAGCCCGCATGTGCCACGGTCCCCCCAGCAGATTGCCGAGAGCGCGATTGCGGCGGCCAAGGCAGGCGCGGCGGTGGTTCATTGCCATGTGCGCGATCCGGAAACCGGCAAGCCGTCACGCGATCTGGCCTTGTACCGCGAAGTGACCGAACGGATCCGCGACAGCGCCACGGATGTTGTCTTGAACCTGACGGCGGGTATGGGCGGCGACCTGATGTTTGACGGCACCGAGGCGATGGACCGGATGGCTGCGCATTCCGACATGGCCGGGGCAGAGGCGCGCGTGGCCCATGTGGTTGAATGCCGCCCCGAGATCTGCACGCTGGATTGCGGCACGATGAACTTCAACGAGGCCGATTATGTGATGGTCAACACGCCCGGCATGCTGCGCGATATGGCGCGGCGGATGACGGCGGCCGGCGTGCGGATCGAGATCGAGGCCTTTGACACCGGGCATTTGTGGCTCGCCAAGGAGTTGGTCAAGGAAGGCGTCATCCCGCATCCGGTTCTGGTGCAGCTTTGCATGGGCGTGCCATGGGGCGCGCCGGATGACCTCAATACCTTCATGGCGATGGTCAATAACGTGCCCTCCGATTGGCACTGGTCGGCCTTTTCGATCGGACGCAGTCAGATGGCTTATGTTGCGGCCTCGGTTCTGGCGGGGGGCAATGTGCGCGTGGGGCTGGAGGATAACCTCTGGCTGGACAAAGGCGTGCTGGCGACCAATGCGCAATTGGTGGAGCGCGCGGTGGGCATCATCACCGCCATGGGTGCGCGGGTGATCACGCCTGCGGAAGTGCGCGCGCGGCTGAAGCTTGAAAAACGCGCGCCGGTTTGATCGGATGGGCGACCTCGCGCTTGTTCTCCCCGGCCTTCTGGCGCTGATTGCAGCCTTCGCCTTGGGCTTCATGCCGGAAAGCTGGCGGGGGCTTTTGGGCATGGCGGTTTTTCTGGCGCTGGTTGTCGGGGGTATCTGGTACGCCTCGGCTGACCTGAATTTCTGGAAAGACATGGCCAGCGTGTTGGTGGTGAGCACGATCATGTCGGGCATAAGTTTTGGCGGCATCTTCGGGGTCGCCGGTCAAGCCGTCGTGCTGGCCCGAGGCGGTCGCCACAAGGGGGCGACGGCGGCGGTTTTTGCGGTGCTGATGATCGCGGCGGCGATTGGCATTCTGTACTATGGAATTACTCAGGGAGGGGCAGGGCATGGCGCGTAAAGCGGCGATCATTGGCGGCGGTGTGATTGGGGGCGGCTGGGTGGCCCGGTTCTTGCTGAACGGCTGGGACGTTAGCGTCTTTGATCCGGACCCGGAGGCCAGCCGCAAGATCGGGGAGGTGATGGCCAATGCGCGCGCCTCGCTTCCGTCCTTATCGGACATTCCGCTACCTGCCGAGGGCAAACTGACCTTCGCAGAGACGATCACCGAAGCCGTGGAAGGGGCGGAGTATATTCAGGAATCCGTCTCGGAGCGGTTGGAGTTGAAGCATCGCGTCTTTGCACAGATCCAACAATCGGCGCCGGACACGCTGATCGGGTCGTCCACCTCGGGGTTCAAACCGTCGGAGTTGCAGCAGGGCGCTGCCAACCCCGCGATGATCTTTGTGGCCCATCCGTTCAACCCGGTCTATCTGCT
>JAQWYA010000230.1 GCA_029254215.1 Pseudorhodobacter sp.
CTCGGAAACGCGGGTTGCGGCCACGGTGGCGGCGGTCGAATCGGCCCGCGCCGGGGTGAATTCGGCGCAATCGGGCGTTCAGGCTGCCACCTCTGGCATCCGGTCGGCCGAAGCGGCGGTTGAAGCCGCCGAGCGTGAGATTGATCGTCTGACCGTCCGCGCGCCTTTCGATGGATTGTTGGAAACCGATGCCGCCGAATTGGGCGCTCTGATGCAGACGGGTGCGCTTTGTGCGACAGTGATCCAGCTTGATCCGATCAAACTGGTGGGCTTTCTGGCTGAAACCGATGTGGACAAGGTCAGCGTCGGCGCAATGGCCAACGCGCGGCTTGCCTCGGGGCTGGAGACAATGGGCCGGGTAACCTTCCTGTCTCGCTCGGCGGATGAGTTGACCCGCACTTTCCGCGTCGAAGTGACCGTGCCGAATGCCGACCTGAAGGTGCGCGACGGACAAACGGCGGAACTTGTAATCTCGACCGAAGGCAGGATGGCGCATCTGTTGCCCGGATCAGTGCTGACATTGGATGATGTTGGGCATCTGGGGGTTCGGATTGTCGATGCCCAAAGCCGGGCCGCCTTCATTCCCGTGACCCTTTTGCGCGATACGGTTGACGGTGTTTGGGTCGCAGGCCTTCCCGACAAGGCCGATGTGATCATCGTGGGGCAGGAATTCGTCATTGATGGCGTGGCCGTGAAGGCTACTTACAGCGAGTCAAAACCATGACCGGATTGATCGACTGGGCCGCGAGCCGGGCCCGCATGGTCATAGCCTTTGTCGTTCTGTCCATTCTGGCCGGGGCCTTTGCCTATACCAGCCTGCCCAAAGAAGGCGAGCCGGACATCGAAATCCCCGCCCTCTTCGTCTCGGTGCCCTTCCCCGGAATTTCGGCGGCCGATAGCGAAACCCTGATCGTCAAGGTGATGGAGACAGAGCTTTCCGGTCTGGACGGCCTGAAAAAGATGAGCGGGACCGCCTCGGAAGGCTACGGCGGGCTGGCGCTGGAATTTGAATTCGGCTGGGACAAGACCAAGATCATCGCCGATGTGCGCGACAAGATGAACGCGGCCGAGGCGAAGTTCCCGGCAGGGGCCGAAAAATACTCGATCAATGAGATCAACTTCTCGGAATTCCCGATCATCATCGTGGCGCTGTCGGGCCAGGTGCCCGAACGCACACTGCTGCGCGCGGCAAAAAGCCTGCAAGACCGGATCGAGAGCATGGACGCGGTGCTGAACGCCGAACTGGCCGGGCATCGCGACGAGATGCTGGAAGTCGTCATCGACCCTCTGAAACTCGAAGCCTATAACGTCACCGCCGGAGAGTTGATCGCCGTTGTTCAGAACAACAACCAATTGATCGCCGCGGGCGAGGTCGAAACCGAAAACAGTGCTTTTGCGGTCAAGATCCCATCGTCGTTCAAGACCCCGGCGCAGGTTTACGGCCTTCCCGTCAAGGTGAACGGTGACCGGGTCATCACGCTTGGCGATCTGGCGGATATTCGACTGACCTTTGAGGATCGGACGGGGACGGCGCGGTTTAACGGCGAAACCACCGTGGCCATTCAGGTGGTCAAACGCAAAGGGTTCAACCTGATCGACACCGCCGCCGAGGTCCGCCATCAGGTGGAGCTGGAGCAGGAAACCTGGCCGCAGGAATTGCGCGACGCGGTGGAGGTGAAAGCCTCGCTTGATCAGTCCAGTCAGGTGGCCTCCATGGTCAGCCAGCTTGAAGGCTCGGTTCTGACGGCGATTGC
>JAQWYA010000233.1 GCA_029254215.1 Pseudorhodobacter sp.
GTGCCGGGGCGGGGGAACCTGTTTGCGATGGGGATCGCGCTGGCGGCGATCCCGTCCCTTGCGGTCTATATCTATGCCACGGGCGGGCTGGAGAGTTTCATCTCCGGCCATCGTGAGGCGGTTTACCGGTTTCAATGGTCCACCAACCCCGAGCATTTGTTGATGAACCGGCTGCGGATGGTGACCACACTTGTGATGATGATGGCTGTCATCATCGGCGGCTATCTGGCGGGGACGCATCGGGCGGCCCCGCTGTGGCTGCGCGGGCTTTACCACCTTGCGCCTGCGCCAATCACACTGGTCAAGCTGGCCCTTCTCAGCCGGGGGGTGCTCTTGTTCTATCTGATCTTTTTCGTGACCAAGCTGGTGGCGCGCAACCGGGTGGGGCGGTTCTTTTTCCTTTGGGTGACGCTGGCGGCGGTGGCCATGGGTTTTGGCATTGCCGGGGCGCTTTTGACGCGTGGAGATGCGGCGATCAGCCCGCGCGGGGCGGCGCTGATGCTGGAATTCATGGTGCTGTCGGTCAATGGCATGTCGGGGTTTCTGGATAGCGTTGCCATCTCGCAGGGGCGGGGCTGGCAGGGCGTGGTGCAGGTCCTGGCCGAACTCTCTCCGGTGCCGTCCTTTCTGGTTTCGTCCGGGTATGACAACAACCTCTCCAGCCTCATAAACGGCGCGCGGGAAGGTTCCTCTGCGCCGATGCCGTTTCTGGGAGAGGTCTATTACAACCTGTCATGGACCGGGCTGGCGATGGGGGCCGCGCAGGGGGCGTGGTCTGCCTTCATCGGCAATCAGCTGCGCAAGGGCGGGGGGCGCAACCGGGGCTGGATCGTGGGCTTCTTCATCGCGACGGTTTATTCCTTCATCTACATGCCGCATAGCGGGATCCGGGCCTGCACCCGCCCGATTGTCTGGATTGCCCTGCTCTTTGGCGCAAAAACCATGCTGTGGAAGCTCGCCCCGAAAAAGCGCCGGGGCGCAGGCCGGCGAAGGGCCAGCGCCGAGCATCAGACCACAGCACTTTAGCCGCGCCGCGCCGCGAAAATCCGGGCAAAAACAGCTGCTCGGTGGTTGCCTTTCCGTTGGGCGCAGAGGACGATGGCGCATCAGGCCGGGGCTTGCTTGCGGCGGGGCAGAAAACGGGGGCGGGGATGCGCGACCATCTGAAAGGCTTGGTCCTTACGACCATTGGCGTGCTGCTTGTGGTGCCCGATTCCCTTTTTGTGCGCCTGATCGAGGCCGAGCCGATGGTCACCGCGTTCTGGCGGGCGCTGACCGCCGGGCTTTTCGTCCTGCTGGCGGTGCTGGCCCTGCGGGGGCTACAGGATTTCCGCGCTGTGATGCGCAGCGGAAAGCCGGGGCTGATCTATACCGTTTTGATGGGCACCACGGCTCCGGGTTTTGTGCTGGCGGTTGAAAACACCAGTGTTGCGAATGTCGTGTTCATCTTCGCCTCCATGCCGGTCTTTGCCGCGATCTTTGGCCGCCTTGTGCTGGCAGAGCCGATCCGCCTGCGGATGGTTCTGACGATGGCGGCGGTGCTGTTTGGGCTTGGGGTGATTGTGGCCGGGTCCACCACATCCGAGATCGCCTCGTGGAAGGGCGATCTTTGGGCGCTTTATGTGTCGGTGGCCTTTGCGGCGGCGCTGACGGCGGTGCGCAAGGGCAAGGCGATTTCGATGATCCCGGCGATTCCGGTGGCCTATATCGGGGCTGCGATCGGGATCGGGCTGTTCGTTTCCCCCGCCGAGGCCTTTGCCGCGCAATGGCCGCTTTTTCTGGGGCATGGGGCGTTTATCGGGGCGGCGTCTTGCCTTCTGGCGCTTGGGCCGCGCTACATCAGCGCCTCGGAGGTGTCTTTGCTGATCCTCTTGGAATCGGTGCTGGCCCCTATTCTGGTCTGGGCCGTGATCGGAGAGAACCCCGGCCATTGGGCTTTGATCGGCGGGGCCATCGTGGTGGGGGCGCTGGCGATTTCCAACCTCTATGCCGCGCGGCAGGCGGCTTAGCGACCCTGACGCGGGTCCGGGCGGGGCGTCGGTTCCAGCCCTGCGATCAGTTCTTCGACCATCACCGAAAGCAGTTCGGCGCGGCTGGAGACCCCGGATTTGCGGTAGATCGCGGCGTTCTGAGCCTTGATCGTGCCGGGACGGGTTTGGCGCATCTGGGCAATCTCGGCGATAGAGGCGCCCTTGATCGACAACAGGGCGACATCGCATTCCGCATCGGTCAGGCCCCAGTTGCGAAAGTAATGGTCCATCACCTCTTGGAAGGCCCCGCTGGCGACTTTCAATTCCCGCTCCACCTTCACGGTGCGGCGCAGCAGCAGCCGGTATTGGCTGATTGACAGGGAGGCCCCGATGAACAGCCCGATCACCCCCAGAATTTCAACCCAAGTGTGGGTGGTGAAAGCGGCCCTTTCGACAATGATATCCCCGGCGAAAACGATGCCGCAGCCGATTTGAAGGGCTGCGGCCAGAAGAAACAGGTTACGACGCAAGTGCCTTGGGCGGGGATCAACGGTGTTGGGCAGGCTCATGAATTTCCTTTTTGCCGGTCAACATGGATTTCACGAGGTTTTCCCGGTGTCGCCAGCTGGCATAGATTACACCTGCTATATGACAGCCAATTAAGACAAAGAGAATATTGACCAGCGTCTCATGGGCCTCTTCGACCCATGACTTTCCGAAATAGGCGTCAAGTCCCATCATATAGCCCGTCGCCCCCACGGCCATCAGAAGGGTGAGCAGCATCACAACCATCGCGGATCCCGCTGGGTTATGCCCAAGGTAACGCGCTTCGCGCCCGTGGAGCATATCGCCAAGATAGGCTTTCAGTCGCCGCGGGCCGGGGATGAAATTGACAAAGCGCGCGTGTTTCGTGCCGACAAAGCCCCAGATCAGGCGAAAGCCGATCAGGCCCAGCACGGTATAGCCCAGAAAGCGGTGGACGGGGCGCGGGTCGGTCAGCCCATAGCTGAGCAGTACCGAGGCCACGAGCCCCCAGTGAAAGAGGCGCACCGCGATGTCCCAGACCTGAATTTGACCTGAGGGCAGGCTTTGTGTCTTTGGTGTCATGATGCGCCTCCTTTCAGGTTTTATGCGGCGATGCGGTCAAGTTCTTCGCCGGTGTTCGGGTCAAAGAAGACTTCCATCTTGGTGCCGTCGACCTTGCCATAAATCTCGTAGCAGCCGCCGTCATTGATCTTGAAGGACATCACTTCGCCGCCCTGATCCTCAAAGGTCTTGATGGATTCCCAGACCGGCTTCAGATCGGTTCCGGGGTTGCAGGAGGGTTCAGCGAAGGCCGGGGCGGCGGCAAGGGCAAGAAGGGCGGCGATCAGGGTTTTGGTCATTGGGTTGGTCCTTGTGGCATCGGCCCCGCACCATGCGAGGCCCTGCCCCCCATAAGCAGGCTTGCCGCCCCCGCCGCTATTGGTTTGCGGATCATCCGGGGGATTTTAACCGGCCTAATCCGAAGGTATAGACGCCGATTTTTGCGCGCGAAGGGCCTTCGGCGCGGGCTTTTTCCGGCATCGGATCAGACGGCAACCGCATGGCGGGCGGTGGTCGCGGGGAGGTAGGCGTCAAACACCGAAGCAATCACGCGCACCACAGGCGCGCCCCGGTCGGTGACGGTGATCCGCCCGCCCTGCCGGGCGATCAGCCCATCCGCCTCCAGCTGGTTGAGCGCGGGCATCTGACCCAGATACCAATCCGGCGCGGCTGCGTGGCGCTGCGTTGCATCCTCCAGATCGACGGTGCCATTGCACATCAGGCGCTCGATCACATCGCCGCGCAGGATGTCTTCGGCGGTGAAGGCCAGCCCCTTGCCGATGGGCAGTTGCCCCGCGTTGACCGCCCGCGCCCAAGCCCCGGTTTCCGGGAGGTTCTGCACATAGCCCGACGGCGTCCTCCCGATAGAGGTCGATCCGACCCCCAGCATGGTTTCAGCCTGATCGGTGGTATAGCCCTGAAAATTGCGGCGCAGCGTTCCGGCGCGGGCCGCGATGGCCATGGAATCGCCGGGCAGGGCAAAGTGATCAAGGCCAATCGCGATGTAGCCTGCGGCGACCAGCGCCTTGGCAGCGGCGGTTGATTGGGCAAGCCGCTCGGCGGGGCCGGGCAGGCTGGCCTCGTCGATCAGCCGCTGTTTTTTGACCATCCACGGCACATGCGCATAGCCAAAAAGCGCAACCCGGTCGGGGCGCATCGCCACGCAAAGCCGGATCGTTTCCAGCAAGGTCTCGACCGTCTGAAAGGGCAGGCCATAGATCAGATCGAAATTGATGCCCGCGACCCCCGCTGCGCGCAGCCCATCGACCGAGTGTTGCACCATCTTTGGCGGCTGGATGCGGTTGATCGCGGCCTGCACCTTTGGGTCAAACTCCTGCACGCCGAAGCTGGCGCGGGTAAAGCCCAAGGCGCCAATGCGTTGCGTCATCTCATCGGTCAGGGTGCGCGGGTCGCTTTCAATGGCAAGCTCCGCCCCTTCGCTGACGTTGAAATGGGCGCGGACCTGATCCATCGCGCGGGCCAGATCGTCGGGGACAAGGGCGGTGGGCGTGCCGCCGCCCCAATGCAGATGCGAGATGTCCATCCGTGCCGGCAGGGCGCGGGCGACAAGGGCGATTTCTTGGTTCAGGGCCTTGGCGTAATCGGCCACGGGTTCATCCCGCTTGGCCAGTTTCATGTTGCAGCCGCAATACCAGCACAACTCGCGGCAAAAGGGGACGTGCAGATACAAAGACACCGGGCGCGTTGCGGGCAAACCGGCAAGCCAGCCCGCATAGGTTTCCGTCCCCACGGATTGCGAGAAATGCGGCGCGGTGGGGTAGCTGGTGTAGCGCGGCACGCTGCGGTGCATGTAGGCGGTCATCGGGTCTGTCATCATTGCCTCTGGTGTCTTGGGCCGGATGCTTTGGCAGCCGTGCGGGTCGGAGACGCGGCGGTCTTTGACCCAGACCTCTGGCACCGGGGGCGGTTTGTCTTTGATCCAGATCAGGGGCGGGGGCCAAAGCGGGATTTCCGCTCTGGGCAAAAGCCGGGTATTCTGCGCAGTCTGGGGCTGGGCTGCTTGAAACGGCTGGGGGGACTGAACGGGATGAGGCGACCAAAAGGGGCGGAGGATCAGGGCGATTGGGATCTGCCCGAGGCGGAGGATCCCTTGGCCGAAGAAGACCTGTGGTTTCTGCCCGGCCCGATGGATGCGGATGAGGATAGCGCGGGCGGGTTTGCCGCCCCCCTGCCGCGCGCCCCGGCCCCCGAGGGCGAAGAGATCACCGATTGGCGCCGCGCCGAGGCTGGGCAGGCGGCGGCTCTTGCGCGGGTTGCGGCCCGCCTTGGGGCGCTGGATGACCGGCTGATGCGTGGCCCGGAAGGCTGGCGGCAACGGCTCGCCCTGATCGAGGCGTCAGAGCTTAGCTGGCTTGCGGGCGACCGGATCAGCGTGGATCGGCTGGGGCTGTGGCTGGCCCTGCGGTCCGGGGCGGCCGAGGCGGAAAGCGCCGCGATGCAGCGCGCGGCCTGGGCCTTTCGCAGGTTGACCGGGGGGGCGGGGCCCATCGGGGATCTGCCCGGCTTTCTGGGTCGCCACGCCTCTGAGGGCGCGGGGCTTTTGGCCGAACGGCTGGCCGGGTTTGCGGCGCTGCTGGCGCGGGCGGAGGATTTGCATCCGGTGACGCGGGGCTGTCTGGCCTATCGGTTCTGGCCGCTGGCCGGGATTGGCCCGGAAGGCGATCCGGTGGAAGGCATCGTTCTCGCGGCCCGGCTTGCGGCAGAGGATTTGCAGGGCGGGGCGGTTTTTGCCCCCGTAGCGATGGGCGGGCCTGCGATGCTGCGCCGGGCCGGGCCAGCCGCGGACCGGCTGGCGCATTGGCTTTCGGGTATGGAACAGGCGGTCTTGCGGATGATGCGCCAGCTTGACGGGTTGGAGCAGTGGGAGGCGCGCGCGGTCAAGGCCACCGCAGGGCTTTCGGGGCGCACGCCGGCGCGGCTGATCCGGGCGCTGGCCGATTGGCCCTATCTTTCGGCCCCGATGGCGGAAGAGATCACCGGGTCCAGCCGCGCCGCCGTTCAGCGCAATCTGACATGGATGGAGGCGGCGGGGCTGGTGTCGGAACTCACCGGGCAAGAGCGGTTTCGCTTCTGGAAGGCGGCCCTTTAGCCGCCGTGGCGCAAGGGACACAGGCGCGGGCCAAGCTTCCCACCTCACGCAGTGTTGAATTGTTGGGCCGGGGGCGGGCGGGGTCAGCTTACCCCCAATGATCGCTGTGAAAAGGAGAGTGCCATGCCCCCCTTCAACCGCCGCCGGTTTCTGGCGACCGGAACCGCCGCCCTTGCGCTGTCCGGCCCGATGGTCGTCCCGGCGCTGGCCCATGCCAAGCCGCTGGACGAAAAATTCCTGCCGCAACTGGTGAACACCCGGCAGAGGGATTGGAAGCCGGGGGATATTCACATCCTGCCCGACACGTTCTTTCTGTACTTCATGTTGGAGGAGGGAATGGCCATCCGCTATGGCGTCGGGGTGGGGCGGGCCAAGCTGTACACTCCGGGGCAGTTCACCGTTCAGCGCAAGGCGAAATGGCCGTGGTGGCGGCCAACGAAGGCGATGATCCGCCGCGATCCGAAATCCTATGCGCGCCACGCCAATGGGATGCCCGGCGGGCCGAACAACCCCTTGGGGGCGCGGGCGCTTTACCTTTACGATGATCAGGGGCGCGACACCTATCTGCGCATTCATGGCACCAATGCGCCGCATACGATCGGCTCGGCTGTCTCGAACGGCTGCGCGCGGCTGACCAATGAGCATGTGGCGGATCTTTACCCTCGGGTGGAAATCGGCGCGCAGGTTTATCTTTATCCGAAGGCCGAAGCGGTCTGAGCGGCCTTTCCCGCCCGCGCATCGGAAATCTGCAGGCCATGCCTTGACCTTCCCGTAACTGGAAGCCCTATATCGGGTGCTGATCCTGTGACCGGAGGCCATGATGCCCGCGACAGCCCCCCTTGAAACCTCTCGCCCTGCAACGCGGCTGACGCTCGCCGTCAGCGGTATGTCCTGCGCCTCTTGCGTGGGGCGGGTGGAACGTGGCCTGAACGCGCTGGAAGGCGTGGGCGGGGTGGCGGTGAACCTTGCCTCCGAATCCGCGCGGGTGGTTCTGGATGATCCGGGGCGCTTGCCTGCAGTGGTACAGACGCTGGAGGATCTTGGCTATCCGGCCCGGCGGCAGACGGTGCAACTGGCCATTGAGGCGATGTCTTGTGCGTCCTGCGTGGGCCGGGTGGAACGGGTGCTGGCGGCCCTGCCGGGGGTGGAGGCGGTTTCGGTCAATCTGGCCTCAGAAACGGCGCGGGTCGTCTATCTGGAGGGGGCTGTGACGTTGGCCGATCTGGTGCGGACCGCGACCGAGGCAGGCTATCCCGCGCGACTGGCCGAGGCGCGCGCGGCGCAGGATCAGGCCAGCCGGAAAGAGGCAGAGGCCCGCGATCTGGTGCGGCAGGTTGCCTTTGCCGCTGCATTGGCCCTGCCGGTGTTTCTGATGGAGATGGGGGGGCATCTGATCCCCGCCGTGCATCACGCGATTGAGGCGAGCATCGGGCGTCAGGCAAGCTGGCTTATTCAGTTTGCACTGACAACGGCGGTGCTGATCGGGCCGGGGCGGCTGTTTTATCTGCGCGGCGTTCCGGCGCTGCTGAAGGGCGCGCCCGATATGAACAGCCTTGTCGCGGTGGGGACGGGGGCGGCCTATCTCTATTCGGTGGTGGCGACCTTTCTGCCGGGGCTTTTGCCCGACAATCTGCGCGCGGTTTACTTTGAGGCAGCGGCGGTGATCGTCGTGCTGATCCTGATCGGTCGCTGGCTGGAGGCGCGTGCCAAAGGGCGCACGGGGGCCGCCATTCAAAAGCTGCTTGGCTTGCAGGCCCGCACGGCGCGGGTGCAGCGGGGGACGGCGTTGGAAGATGTCCCGATCGAGGCGCTGCGCGTGGGCGATCTGGTGGTTCTGCGCCCCGGAGAGCGGATTGCCACTGATGGCGAGGTGACCGAAGGGGCCAGCCATGTCGATGAAAGCATGATCAGCGGTGAGCCCGTGCCTGTGTTGAAAGGCCCCGGTGATCCGGTGACGGGGGGCACGGTGAACGGCGCAGGCGCGTTGCAGTTTCGGGCAACGCGGGTGGGGGGCGATACCACGCTGTCGCAGATCATCCGCATGGTCGAGGAGGCGCAGGGCGCAAAGTTGCCCATTCAGGCCGTGGTCGACAAGATCACGCTTTGGTTTGTTCCGGCGGTGATGGGGCTGTCGGGGCTGACGCTGCTCATCTGGCTGGCCTTGGGCCCGAGCCCCGCGCTGACCTATGCGCTGGTGGCGGCGGTGTCGGTGCTGATCATCGCTTGCCCCTGTGCGATGGGGCTGGCCACGCCGACCTCGATCATGGTGGGGACGGGCCGGGCGGCGGAACTCGGGGTGCTGTTTCGCCGCGGCGGGGCCTTGCAGGTGCTTGGCGGGGTCGGGGTTGTGGCGTTGGACAAGACCGGGACGGTGACGCAAGGCCGCCCCGAACTGACCGATCTGGTGCTGGCCGACGGGTTTGACAGGGCGACAGTGCTGCGCCGTATCGCCTCGGTCGAGTCGCGGTCAGAGCATCCGATTGCCTCGGCCATTCTGCGCGCGGCCAAGGCCGAAGGCGTGGCGCTGGCAGAGGTTTCCGACTTTCAATCAGTCACTGGCTACGGGGTTGCGGCGGTGGTGGAGGGCGCGCGGGTGCTGATCGGCGCGGATCGGCTGATGGCGCGCGAAGGCATTGATCCGGGCGCTTTGGCGGGCGTGGAAGAGGCCCTTGCCAAACAGGGCCGCACCGCGCTTTTGGTCGCAATCGACGGGCGGATTGCGGCGGTGGTTGGCGTGGCGGACCCGGTGAAACCCGCCAGCAAGGCCGCGATTGCCGGGCTGAAAGCGCTTGGGTTGAAGGTCGTGCTGATCACCGGCGACAAGCGCAAGACGGCAGAGGCGATTGCTGCCGAGGTGGGCATAGGCGCGGTCATCGCGGGTGTCTTACCGGATGGCAAGGTCGCCGCCCTGACAGAGCTGCGCAAAGAGGGGCGGGTGGCCTTTGTCGGGGACGGGATCAACGATGCGCCCGCGCTGGCCCATGCCGATGTGGGCATCGCGATTGGCACCGGCACCGATGTGGCGATTGAAAGCGCGGATGTGGTGCTGATGTCGGGCGATCTGCGCGGCGTGGTGAATGCGGTCGAGGTGTCGCGCCGGACCATGGGCAACATCCGCCAGAACCTCGGCTGGGCCTTTGGCTATAACGTGGCGCTGATCCCGGTAGCGGCGGGGGCCTTGTATCCGGCCTTCGGGATTTTGCTGTCGCCGATGCTGGCGGCCGGGGCGATGGCGCTGAGTTCGGTCTTCGTGGTGTCAAACGCGCTGCGATTGCGCAGGATTACCCCTGGGATGGCCGAAAGCGGCCCGGTTGCGGCAAAGGAGGCTTTGGTATGAATATCGCAGAGGTTTCGACGCGGTCGCGCCTGCCCGCCAAGACCATCCGCTATTATGAGGAAATCGGCCTTGTGAAGCCGTTGCGGGCGGCGAATGGCTATCGCGCGTTTCGCGACAGCGATCTGCACAAGCTGGCGTTTCTCAGCCGCGCCCGCGCGCTTGGCTTCTCCATCGAGGATTGTCGGACCCTTGTGCAGCTTTACGAGGACCCCGCCCGCAGCAGTGCCGAAGTCAAGGCCGTGGCAGAGGCGCATCTGGAGGAAATCGCCCACAAGATCGCAGATCTGCAAGAGATGCGCGCGACCCTCTCAACCCTCGTCACGGCCTGCGCCGGCGATCACCGCCCCGGCTGCCCCATTCTGGAATCATTGGCGCATCGCGACCGCGAGGGCTGAGGCCCGCCGGGTCAGGCGTCAAAGCGCCCCTGTGCGGTGTTCTTGTTCAGGTTTTCGGCGGCAAAACAGCGCCCGTTCATCACACCCCAGACGCCGGGGGCGAGCAGCTGCGCCGCGATCACCGCGCCGCCCAGATTGAACTCTCCGTCCGAGGTATAAAGCGAAAAGGGCCGCATCGCGCCGGTCAGCACCACGGTTTTGTCGCCGATCAGCGGTTTGAGATAGCGCGCGGTCTGGCCCATGGTGCCGGTGCCATGGGTGACGATCACGGCGGGTTCGGGGGCATTCGTGACGGCATTGGCGATGGCCTCGCGGTCGGCATCCTCAAAATACAGGCTGTCCTTGAGCATCAGCAATTCGATCGCCGGAAAATGGCAGCGCCCGATGCGCAGCATCTCAGGCAGATGGGTGGAGCCATCGGGGGAAAAGGCGAGCCCTTCGCTGCGCGGATCATGGACTTTATCCAGCGTGCCCCCGGTCACGATGATGCGGACATCTTTCATCTGGCCTCTCCTGATTCCTTTGGCACCTATCTGACTTCTACTGCGGATCGGGCGGAAAGGTGACCCCCCTCTTGGCGGGGGGATCACAGGCCGCGGCTTAATCGGGCAAATGCGCTGCGGCGCGCGGCAATCGCGTATAATCAGGGGGCGCGCATCGTTTCTGGGCTGGCGGCTTGCGCCGATCCGCGCCACATCTTCCCCCAACAGCGCCCCCAGCCTAGCGGAGACCGACATGACCAAACTCGCCCTGACCGTCACCTGCCCCTCGACCCGCGGGATCGTGGCCGCGATTGCCAATTATCTGGCCGATCACGGCTGCAATATCACCGACAGCAGCCAGTTCGACGATACCGAGACCGGGAATTTCTTTATGCGCGTCAGCTTCACCTCGGAAAAGGGAGAGGAACTGGCCGCCCTGACCGAAGGCTTTGCCAAGACCGCCAGCGATTTCGGGATGGATTTTGAATTCCACGACGAGGCTGCCAAGATGAAAGTGGTCATCATGGTCTCCCGCTTTGGTCATTGCCTGAACGATCTTCTGTATCGTTGGCGGATCGGCGCGCTGCCGATTGATATTGTGGCAGTGATTTCCAACCATATGGATTACCAGAAGGTTGTGGTGAACCATGACATTCCCTTCCATTGCATCAAGGTGACCAAGGCCAACAAGCCGCAGGCCGAGGCGCAGATCTTGCAGGTGGTGGAAGAGGCCGGGGCCGATCTGATCGTGCTGGCGCGCTATATGCAGATCCTGTCGGATGCGATGTGCCAGAAGATGTCGGGGCGGATCATCAACATCCACCATTCCTTCCTGCCCTCGTTCAAAGGGGCGAACCCCTATAAGCAAGCCTATGAGCGGGGGGTGAAGCTGATCGGGGCCACCTCGCATTACGTCACCGCCGATCTGGACGAAGGCCCGATCATCGAACAAGACATCATCCGCGTCACCCATGCGCAATCGCCCGAGGATTATGTCTCTCTTGGTCGGGATGTAGAAAGCCAGGTTCTGGCGCGGGCGATCCATGCCCATATCCACCGCCGGGTGTTCCTGAACGGCAATAAAACGGTGGTGTTTCCGGCCTCTCCCGGCTCTTATGCCTCAGAGCGGATGGGCTGAGGCGCATCCGGCGACAGCAAGGGCAGAAGGGTGGGCGGCAAGGCCGGACCGCCTTTCGGGAGGATTGAATGACCGTTTCACCACAGCCGCGCCTTGGCGGGCAGATCATCGCGGATCAGTTGCAGCTTTTGGGCGCAACCAAGGTGTTCTGCGTGCCGGGCGAAAGCTTTCTGGGGATGCTGGACGGGCTTTATGAGCATCGCGATCAGATTCAGGTTGTCACCTGCCGGCATGAAGGCGGGGCGGCGAATATGGCCGAGGCGCATGGCAAGCTGACAGGTCTGCCGGGTGTTTGTGCGGTGACGCGCGGGCCGGGGGCGACCAATGCCTCTAACGGTGTGCACACCGCCTTTCAGGACAGCACGCCGATGATCCTGCTGATCGGGCAGGTGGGGCTGGACATGATGGAGCGGGAAGCCTTTCAGGAGATCGACTATCGCCGGATGTTCGGGCAGATGGCGAAATGGGTGGCGCAGATTGATGATCCGGCGCGGATCCCGGAATACCTTTCGCGGGCTTGGGCGGTGGCGCAATCGGGGCGGCCCGGCCCGGTGGTTCTGGCCCTGCCCGAGGATGTGCTAAGCGGCAGCGCCTCGGTTCCGGATGCGCGGCGGATGACGATCGCCACGCCTGCGCCTGCCCCCGATGAAATGACCCGCTTTGCCGCGCTGCTGGCCGAGGCAAAGCGCCCGATGGTGATCCTTGGCGGCGCGGGCTGGGACGGCGAAACCGCTGCCATGGCGCAGGCGTTTTGTGAGCGGTTCGATCTGCCGGTCGCCACCTCGTTCCGCCGTCAGGATTACATCGACAACGCGCATCCGCTTTATGCCGGGCCGGTGGGCATTGCGCCGGTGCCGTCGCTGGCAAAAGCCATCCGCGAGGAGGCCGATCTGATCATCGCCCTTGGCCCCCGTCTGGGAGAGATGACGACCCAAGGCTATGCGCTGGTGAATTCCCCCATTCCGCAGATGCGCTTTGTGCATATCCATCGCGGGGCGGAGGAATTGGGCCATGTCTATGCCGCTGATCTGGCGATCAATGCCGGGGCGAAGGCCTTTCTGACGGCAGCAAGCGCCTTGCCCGACCCCGATCTGACGGGGCGCGAAGCGGGCTGGGCCACGCGCCACCATGCCGCCTATCGCGCCTTCCAGACCCCGACCGAGGTGCCGGGGGCGGTGAACATGGCGCATGTGATCGCGCATCTGAGCGCCGAGATGCCCGAGGACACGATCTTTACCAATGGGGCGGGGAATTACACGGTCTGGCTGCACCGCTATCACAGCCACCGCCGCTATCGCACCCAGCTTGCACCGACCAGCGGCTCTATGGGCTATGGCGTGCCTGCGGCGATTGCCGCCAAGCTGACGCATCCTGACCGCGCTGTTGTGGCACTGGCCGGGGATGGCTGCTTTCTGATGACGGCGCAGGAATTGGCCACGGCCAAACAGTTCAAGGCAGGCGTGATCTTTATCGTTGTGAACAATGGCATGTATGGCACCATCCGGATGCATCAGGAACGGACGTTTCCGGGCCGTGTGATGGCCACCGAATTGGAAAACCCCGATTTCGTGGCCTATGCCAAAGCCTTTGGGATCGGTGGTGAAATCGTCACCAAGACCGAGGATTTCCCCGCAGCGCTGGCCCGCGCCAAATCCGCCGAGGCCGGCTATCTGATTGAAATCGTGGTGGACCCGGAGGCGCTGACGCCCGCGCAAACCCTTTCAGCCGCGCGGATACAGGGACAGGGCGGCAAGGCCTGACCCCCCGTCGCGACCCCAGAACGCCCCGAAAATCGTAAGCCCCCAGCCCGGATCCTCCCCGCGCTGGGGGCTTGTCTTTGCGGGCGTGCGCGGTTAGTGGTATGCTTATCCGACCAGTCCAACAGTGAAGGGGGCAGCACCATGAACACCCAAGCCCGCCCCGCTTTGCGCAGGCCCGCCGATCCGGCGGAAACGGCTGATCTTCTGGGCTCGGTGCCGCGTCAGACGATGCGCGATGTGATTGCGCAGAAGCTGGGGGCGCTGATTACCTCGGGCGTGTTTGGGGTTGGGGATGAACTGCCCGCCGAACGCGCACTGGCCGAAGCGATGGAGGTCAGCCGCGACACGGTCCGCGGCGCGATCCAGACGCTGGCAGGGCAGGGCGTTTTGCGCGTGGTGCAAGGGTCGCGGACGACCGTGGCGCGCACCGATATTGCGGTGAACGGCCCGGAAAGCCGGAAAGTGGCGCAATATGACTTGGGGTCGGTGCATGCCGCCCGGCTTTTGATCGAACGGCAGGTGATCGCCGAGGCCGCGACGCGGATCACCGCCAAGGGTCTGGACCGTCTGGCGCGCAGCCTTGTGATGCAGCAGGATTGTCTGGCCGATCCTTTGCGCTTTCTGATCTGCGACCGGGAGTTTCATGTCTTGCTCTATCGGGCCTGTGGGAACCCGGTTCTGGCCGATATTGCGACCGATCTTTACACCTATCAGCTGGAGGCCCGCCGCCGTGCGGTTTCAATGGCGGGGGCGGTGCAGACCAGCATTTGCGACCATCGCGCGATTTTCTTCGCGATGGAGGCGCGCGACCCGGAGGCCGCGATGCAGGCGATGGCCGTGCATGAAGACCGGATTTACCAAACAACGAAAACACTGCTTGCGGAAGGGTAGGGCTGCACGATGCATTTGATGGTGATTGGCGGGGCAGGGATGATTGGCGCAAGGCTGGTCGCGGATCTTGTCGCGAAAGGGGGTTTGAACGGGCGGGCGGTGACGCATCTGACCCTTGCCGACGTCTCTCTTGCCCCGGTGCCGGAGGGATTTTCGGGCAAGGTCACGCGGGTTGCAGTGGATCTGTCGGCCCCCGGCGTGGCAGCGCAACTGATCGCCACGCGCCCCGATGTGATCGTGCATCTGGCGGCCATCGTCTCGGGCGAGGCGGAGCGCGATTTCGACAAGGGCTACCGGATCAACCTTGATGGCACCCGCGCCTTGTTTGACGCGATCCGCGCCGAGGGGCTGCGCGCGGCTTATTGCCCGCGCGTGGTGTTCACCTCTTCCATCGCGGTGTTTGGCGCCCCGATGCCCGACCGGATCGGGGATGAGTATTTCCGCACGCCGCTGACCAGCTACGGCACCCAAAAGGCGATCTGCGAATTGCTGCTGGAGGATTATTCCCGGCGCGGGGTGTTTGACGGGGTGGCGATCCGCCTGCCGACGATCTGCATCCGGCCCGGTGTGCCGAACAAGGCGGCCTCGGGCTTTTTCTCGTCGATCCTGCGCGAACCGCTGGTGGGGTTGGAGGCTGTCTTGCCCGTGCCCGACACGACGCGCCATTACCATGCGAGCCCCCGCGCGGCGGTCGGGTTTCTGACCCATGCGGCGGGGATCGATACGGCGCTTTTAGGCTCCAGACGGGCGCTGACGATGCCGGGGCTTTCGGCCACCGTTGCCGAACAGATCGAGGCGTTGCGCGCCGTGGCAGGCGATAAGGCCGTGGCCCTGATCCGGCAGGCCCGCGACGAGGATGTCGCCACCATCGTGGCCGGTTGGCCGCGCGATTTCGACGCTGCGCGGGCGACCGCCCTTGGGTTCACGGCGGAATCCTCGTTTGAAGAGATCATTCGCATTCACATTGAAGACGCGCTTGGCGGCAAGCTGGGCTGAGGGAGACAGGGACAATGGCACATCAGATCAAGGCCGCGGTGATCGGCTTGGGCTCCATGGGGTATGGGATCGCGCAATCGGTGCTGCGGGCGGGCCATACGACCTATGGGGTGGATATCAACCCGGCAGCGATGGTGCGGTTTGTGGCCGAAGGCGGGGCTACGGGGGCGCTGGCGGATGTTGCGGGCGATCTTGATGGCGCGATGATTGTCGTTTTGAACGCGGCGCAGACGGAAAGCGTCTTGTTCGGCGCAGCGGGCCTTGTGCCGATGCTGAAACCCGGCGCGGTGGTTCTGTCTTGCGCCACCGTCGCGCCGGAGTTTGCCCGCCGGATGGAGGCACGCTGTGCCGAATTCGGGGTGCATTATCTTGATGCGCCGATCTCGGGCGGGGCGGGAAAGGCAGCGGCGGGGCGGCTTTCGGTGATGGCGGCGGGCAAGCCCGAAGCCTTTGCCGCCGCGCGCCCGCTTTTGGCTGCCACCGCCGAGACGGTGTTTGAACTGGGCGATCACGCCGGGCCGGGATCTGCGATGAAGGCGGTGAACCAGTTGCTGGCCGGGGTCCATATCGCCGCCATGGCCGAAGCGATGACCTTTGGTATGACCCAAGGGGTGACGCCGGAAAAATTCCTTGAGGTGATCCCGAAATGCGCGGGCACAAGCTGGATGCTGGAAAACCGCGCGCCGCATATCGTGGCAGGCGATTACACGCCGCTGAGTTCGGTTGACATCTGGCCCAAGGATCTGGGGATCGTGCTGGATATCGCCAAGGGCGCGAAGTTTGGCGCGCCCCTGACGGCGGCGGCATTGCAGCAATACCTCGCGGCCTCCGGCTCTGGCCTTGGGGGGGAAGATGACGCGGCGGTGGCCAAGGTCTATGCCCGCAATGCAGGCCTGAAACTGCCGGGGGAGGTGTGATGCTGCTGGGCTGTATCGGCGACGATTTCACCGGCTCTTCCGATCTGGCGAACACGCTGGCCAAAGAGGGGATGCGCGCCGTGCAATATACCGGCGTGCCGGATGGCCCGGCCGATCCGGGGGTAGAGGCGGGGGTGATCGCGCTGAAATCCCGGTCGATTGATCCGGCAGAGGCGGTGGCGCAATCTCTGGCAGCACTGGAGTGGTTGCGCGCCCAAGGCTGCCAGCAGTTCTTTTTCAAATATTGCTCCACCTTCGACAGCACGCCGGAGGGCAATATCGGCCCTGTTGCCGATGCACTGGCCGAGGCGTTGGACGCCCATCAGGTCATCGTTTGCCCCGCCTTTCCCGGCACGGGGCGGTCGATTTATCAGGGGCATCTGTTCGTTCAGGACCGTTTGCTGAATGAAAGCGGGATGCAGAACCATCCGCTGACGCCAATGGTGGACGCCGATATCCGCCGCTGGCTTGCGCCCCAAACCCGCCACACGGTCGGCCATGTCGGCGCGCGGGATGTGCTGGAGGGGGCGGCGGCGATCCGGACGGCGCTGGCCGAACAGCAGGCGCGGGGCCATCGGCTGGTGGTGGTCGATGCGCTCCGCGATGCCGATTTGCGCGCGATCGGTGAGGCGGCAGCGGATCTGCCGCTGATCACCGGGGGGTCGGGCGTGGCGCTTGGCCTGCCCGCGAATTTCGCGCGGGCGGGGCTTTTGGCTGGCAAGGGCGCGGGCTGGCAGGGGGAGGCGGGGAAATGCGCCATTCTGTCGGGGTCCTGTTCGGTTGCGACACGGGCGCAGGTGGCCCGCCATGCCGCCCATCATCCCAGCCGGGAAATCATCGCCGCCGATGTGATCGAGGGGCGGCTTTCCCCCCGCGATCTGGCGGATTGGCTGATCGGGGCCGAAGGCTTGCCGCTGGCCTATAGCTCTGCCGATCCGGAGGCGGTGAAGGCCGTACAGGCCGAATACGGGCGCGAAGCCGCCGCCGAAGCGCTGGAGGCGTTCTTTGCCGAAGTGGCGCGGCTGTTGGTGGCAGGCGGGGTGACGCGGCTGATTACGGCGGGGGGCGAAACCTCGGGCGCGGTGGTGGAGGGGTTGTCGCTGGGCCAGCTTGAAATCGGCCCCGAGATTGACCCCGGCGTTCCCGCCCTGCGCGCCCGGCCCGATCTGGTAGTCGCGCTGAAATCCGGCAATTTCGGGGGGCCGGATTTCTTTGCGAAAGCCGCGCGCTTGCTGGGGGGTGGCGCATGAGCCCCGAGGCCCGCCTGCGAGAGCTGATCTGCGATCTGGCAAAATCCATGTTCGACCGGGGGCTGACGGGCGGCTCTACCGGGAATATCAGCGCGCGGACCGAGGATGGGGGGCTTTTGGTCTCTCCCACGGGGACGAGTTTCGGACGGCTTGACCCGGCGCGATTGTCGCGCTTCGATGCCACGGGGCAGTTGATTGATGGCGATGCGCCCACCAAGGAAATGCCGCTACATTCGGCCTTTTATGACACGCGCAGCACGGCGGGGGCGGTGGTGCATCTGCATTCCTGCCATGCGGTGGCCTGGTCTTTGATGCCCGATGCAGATGCCGATAACTTCCTGCCGCCGCTGACGCCTTATGCGATTATGAAGCTGGGCAAGGTGGCGATGCTGCCCTTCTTCCGCCCCGGCGATCCGGCGATGGGGGCGGCGGTGCGCGGGCTGGCGGGCAAACGCTCGGCCGTGATGCTGGCCAATCATGGCCCGGTGGTCGCTGGCAAGGATGTGGAAGCCGCCTGCAATGCGATTGAAGAGCTGGAAGACACCGCCCGGCTGGCCATCATGATGCGCGGCTACCGGGCGCGGGGGCTGACGCCCGCGCAAGTCACGGATCTGGTGACGCATTTCAATGTGGAGTGGGACGATTGACCGAGTTTTCAGCCAATCTGGGGTTTCTTTGGGCAGACAGGCCCTTGCCCGATGCCATCCGGGCCGCCAGGGCTGCCGGGTTTTCGGCGGTCGAATGCCATTGGCCCTATGCTTTTGACGCAGGCGCGGTCAAGGCCGCCTTGGAGGAAACGGGCCTGCCGATGCTGGGCCTGAACACCGTGCGCGGCAATACGGCGGCGGGCGAAAACGGGCTGTGCGCGCTGCCGGGGCGGGAGGCCGAGGCCCGCACTGCCATCGATCAGGCGATTGCCTATGCCTGCGCGATTGCCACCGGGCCGCGCCTGCCAAAAGTGCATGTGATGGCGGGTTTCGCCTCTGGCGCGCAGGCGCATCAGACCTTTGTTCAGAACCTCCGCTATGCCGCTACCCAAGCCGCCCCGCATGGGATCACCCTGCTGATCGAGCCGCTCAACCGCTATGACGCGCCCGGCTATTTCCTGACCACCACCGATCAGGCCCGCGCGATCATCGCTGAGGTGGGTGCACCGAACCTGACCCTGATGTTCGACTGTTATCATGTGCAGATCATGGAGGGCGATCTGACCCGCAGGCTGGCCGATTTGCAGCCGATCATCGGGCATATTCAGTTTGCCTCGGTGCCAGACCGCGCCGCCCCCGACCGCGGAGAGGTGAA
>JAQWYA010000012.1 GCA_029254215.1 Pseudorhodobacter sp.
ATTTCTGGTTAAGCGACATCAGCAGCCACCTTCACCGAGATCATGCGATCCGGCTCTGCCGGCGGCTCGCCGCGGGTGATCGCGTCAACATGCTCCATCCCGTCAATCACGCGGCCATACACCGTATAGCTGCCGTTCAGAAAGCTGTTGTCCTTGAAATTGATGAAGAATTGCGAGTTGGCGGAGTTCGGGTTGGACGACCGCGCCGCCCCGAGCGAGCCACGATCATGCGGCAGCTTGGAAAATTCAGCCGGAAGGTCGGGCAGCTTCGACCCGCCTGTGCCCGCGCGGCGCAGGTTGAAGTTGTCTTCCATATCGCCGTTTTCAACATCGCCGGTCTGGGCCATGAAGCCGTCGATCACGCGGTGAAAGCAGACATTGTCATACTCGCCCGCGCGGGCGAGTTCTTTCATGCGGGCGCTGTGCAGCGGGGCCACATCGGGCAAAAGCTCGATCACGACGGTGCCAGATTTCAGCTCCATCAGGATGGTGTTCTCGGGGTCTTTGATGTCGGCCATGGGCACGCTCCTTCTTCTAATCGCGCGCAACCTAGCCATCCGGGAGCCTGTTGGAAAGGGCTTACAGTTGACCTTTGGCTTGCGATAGGGTGGAACAGACGCGCAAAGACAGGGAGACTGCAATGGCTTGGAAAACGCTGGATGACATGGAGCTTGCGGGCAAGGTCGTTTTGCTGCGGGTCGATCTGAATGTGCCGATGGAAAACGGCGTTGTGACGGATGCGACGCGAATCGAACGGATCGTGCCGACGGTCAGCGATATTCTGGCGAAAGGCGGAAAGCCTGTGCTGCTGGCCCATTTTGGCCGCCCCAAAGGCAAGCCCGTCCCTGACATGAGCCTTGCCGCCGTTCTTCCAAGCCTGCAAGCCGCCCTGCCCCAGACGCGTGTGATCTTTGCGACCGATTGCATCGGCCTGCCCGCGAAAACCGCCGTGGCCGAAATGGTCGCAGGCGATGTCGTCTTGCTGGAAAACACGCGCTTTCACGAAGGCGAAGAGAAGAATGACGCGATGCTGGCGGCCTCCATGGCGGCGCTTGGCGATGTCTATTGCAATGACGCTTTCTCGGCGGCGCACCGGGCGCATTCCAGCACCGAAGGCATCGCCCGGCTTTTGCCGAATTGCGCGGGCCGTCTGATGCAAGCCGAACTCAGCGCGCTGGAGGCAGCCCTCGGCACGCCTCAGCGGCCCGTTGTCGCCGTCGTGGGCGGGGCCAAGGTTTCGACCAAGCTTGATCTTTTGGGCAATCTGGTTGGCAAGGTCGATCATCTGGTGATCGGCGGCGGCATGGCCAACACTTTCCTTGTCGCCCAAGGCGTTGAGGTGGGCAAAAGCCTTGCCGAACGCGACATGGCAGACACCGCGCGCGCGATTATGTCCAAAGCCGATGCGGCCGGGTGCAGCATCCATCTTCCGGTGGATATTGTCGTTGCGCGCGAATTCAAGGCCGGTGCCGCCTCGGAGGTGCTGGAGGTGGCAGCCTGCCCGGCGGATGCGATGATCCTTGATGCTGGACCGCAGACGGTCGCGCATCTGTCCACCGTGTTCAGCGGTTGCCGCACCCTGATCTGGAACGGGCCTTTGGGCGCTTTCGAGATCGAGCCGTTTGACATGGCCACCAATGCCGCCGCGCGCAAGGCGGCGGAACTGACCGCGGCCGGCAGCCTGATTTCGGTCGCGGGGGGCGGGGATACCGTGGCCGCGTTGAACAAGGCCGGGGCGGCAGAGGCTTTCACCTATGTCTCCAGCGCGGGGGGGGCTTTTCTGGAATGGATGGAAGGCAAGGACCTGCCGGGCGTCGCCGCCCTTAAGGCTTGAGGCGGTGAAAGGCTGGGCGCTGATTACCGGCGCGTCTGAGGGGCTGGGGCAGGAATTTGCCCGGCTGGCCGCCGCAGAAGGGCATGACGTGATCCTGAGCGCGCGCCAAACGGCCAAGCTGGAGGCGCTGGCCCAGACATTGCGCGCAGATTTCGGCGTCGCCGTCCTGTGCCTTCCGGCGGATCTGTCGAAACCCGGCGCGGCAGAGACGCTTTGGCAATCGGCGGAGCAGGCGGGGTGCATTTCCGTTCTGGTCAATAATGCGGGTCTTGGCCGCAACGGGGCCTTTGCCGACCCGGAAGGCTGGGCGCGAGAGGCCGAAAGCATCGAGGTCAACATCCGGGCCGCGGCCTTGCTGATGAAGCGTGCCGCCGTTGCGATGGCAGCCAGTGATGGCGGGCGCATCCTGAACGTGGCCTCGGCGGCGGGGTTCATGCCCGGCCCGAATATGGCCGTGTATCACGCGACCAAGGCCTTCCTGCTAAGCCTGAGCGAGGCGGCGGCGGTGGAATTGCGCGGCACGGGGGTCAGCGTCACGGCGCTATGCCCCGGCGCGACAGAAACCAACTTCTTTGCGGCGGACGGGCAGCATCGCTCCACCATCCTCACGCGGATGCCGATGGGCAAGCCCGATACAGTCGCGCGGGCCGGATGGGCTGCGATGAAGGCGGGGCGCGCGGTTTGCGTCACGGGGGTGCAGAACAAGCTTGCCGTTCTTTTGGTGCGCCTTTCCCCCCGCTGGATCACGGCTGTGGCAACCGGGGCTTTCCTCAAACGGCGTTCCTGACCGCCTTGCGGGCGTTTTCGACAGCATTTGAGACGGATTTTGAAGGCGTTAGCGCAACCAACCTTGCGAGAGGAGAGGCCAGCTTCTAATTCGGGGAAAAGTCAGCATCGGAAAGGAAATCCCCCATGCGTGCGACCCGCGTTGTTCAGAAGATCCTCAGCAATTACGAAGGCGATACTCCCGGCGTGAAGGGCAATCTTTGCCGCATGCTGATGGAGGGCAAGCTGGGCGGCACGGGCAAGATGATCATCCTTCCGGTCGATCAGGGGTTCGAGCATGGCCCGGCCCGCACCTTCGCCCCGAACCCGGCTGGCTATGACCCGCATTACCACTACCAACTGGCGATTGACGCCGGGATGAACGCCTATGCCGCCCCGCTGGGAATGCTGGAGGCCGGGGCCGACACCTTTGCGGGCCAAATCCCGACGATCCTGAAATGCAACTCGGCCAATAGCCTGATGGCGGATGGCGCGGGCAAGAACCAGGCCGTGACCGCCTCGGTCGATGATGCGCTGCGTCTGGGCTGTGCGGCCATCGGCTTCACGATCTATCCGGGGTCGGATGCGCAGGTCGACATGTATGAAGAGATCGTCGCCATGCGCAAGGAAGCCGCCGCCAAGGGCATCGCCACGGTGATCTGGTCCTATCCGCGCGGCGAGGCGATCACCAAGGACGGGGAAACCGCGATTGACGTGGCCGCCTATGCCGCCCAGATCGCGGCGCTGATCGGCGCGCATATCATCAAGATCAAGCTTTCCACCGATCATCTGATGCTGGGGGAGGCCAAGAAGGTCTATGAAGCGCAGGGCATCGACATTGCAACCCAAGCCGCCCGCGTGCGCCACTGCATGCAGGCCAGCTTCAACGGCCGCCGGATCGTCGTCTTTTCGGGCGGGGCCAAGAAGGGCGAAGACAGCGTCTATGACGATGCCCGCGCGATCCGGGATGGCGGCGGCAACGGCTCTATCATCGGGCGCAATTCGTTCCAACGCTCGCGCGAGGACGCGCTCGCGATGCTGGGCAAGCTGGTCGATATCTACAAAGGCAAGGCCTGATACCTTCTCGCTTTGACAGTTTGACAACGGCGCGGGGCAACACCGCGCCGTTTTCCGTTTGAGAGGGATTCCCAAAGCGCCCCGCCTGTGACATACAGATGTCACACCCCCATCCAAGAGGGGACGCCCGCTTTGCAATCGGGCAAACAGAGGCAGAACGCAGATGAAACCGCAAAAAACCCGCCCCGCGCTTGGCTCTCTCTTGCTGTTGACCCTTGCGGTGACGCTGGGGGGCTATTTTACTTTTGCGGCGGTGCAGGGCGATTATGGCGTGTTCAAGCAGGTGCAACTGGCCGCTGAACACAAGACCCTGACGGCCGAGCGGGACCGCCTTGCCCAAGAACTTGCCGCGATGCAGAACCTGACCCGGCGCATGTCGGATGATTATCTGGATCTTGATCTTCTGGAAGAGCAGGCCCGCGACGTATTGGGCTATATGCGCCCGGATGAGATTGTCATTCGTTAACGCCAACCGGGCAGGTCAGAACCGGGCAGGCAAGCCAATCGGCCCGCCTGCTGCGGCTTTGATTGCACAGCCCTATTGCGCGGGCTAGCATGGCCTCATTGCCCATCCGGGCCCAAATCAGAGGCCCCGTATGCGACGCCCCCGCACCCGCATTCAGCAGCGCAATTCGCAAACCATTCTGGAGGCCGCGCTGGAGGTCTTTTCCACCCACGGGTTTCGCGGCGCCACGCTGGACCAGATTGCCGAAGTTGCAGGGCTGTCCAAACCCAACCTGCTGTATTATTTCCCCTCCAAGGAAGCGATCCACACCGCCCTTCTGAGCCAGCTTCTGGATTTGTGGCTCGATCCCTTGCGCGCACTGGACCCAAAGGGCGACCCGATCACCGAAATCATGGGCTATATGCGCCGCAAGCTGGAGATGAGCCGCGATCTGCCGCGCGAAAGCCGGCTGTTCGCCAATGAAATCCTGCAAGGCGCGCCGCATATCCAGCCCGTGATCGAGGGCGAATTGAAAGCGCTGGTGGCCGAGAAAACCGCCATTCTGCGTCAATGGATGGACGAAGGCCGCATCGCAACGATGCACCCGGTGCATCTGATCTTTTCAATCTGGGCGCTGACCCAGCATTACGCCGATTTCGACAGCCAGATCCGGGCCGTTCTGGGACCGGAAGAGGCCGACCCCTATGCAGAGGCCGGCCAGTTCCTGAATTTGCTGTTTTCGCGGCTCCTGAAAGCCGATTGACCCTATTCCGCCGCTGTGGCGCTGGGGTTGTTCGGGTGGGTCGTCCAGTTGGCGTAATCGTCAACCTTGCGGCCTGTGCGCGCATCCGTAGCTCCTTTGGGCAGTTCGACCATGGTGATGCAATCCTCCACCGGGCAGACATTGACGCACAGGTTACAGGCCACACATTCATCGTCCATCACCTCAAACACCCGATCCGCCGACATCGAAATCGCCTGATGCGAGGTGTCTTCGCAGGCCGCATAGCAGCGCCCGCATTTGATGCAGGACTCGGGGTCGATCTTGGCCTTGGTGACGTAATTGAGGTTGAGAAACTGCCAATCGGTCACATTCGGAACCGCCCGGCCCACCAGATCCGCCGTTCCCGCCATCTGCTTTTCATCCAGATATTGCGAAAGGCCCGAAACCATCTCGGACACGATCTTGAAGCCATAGGTCATCACCGCCGTGCAGACCTGTACATTCCCCGCCCCAAGCGCCATGAATTCGGCAGCATCGCGCCAAGTCGTGACACCGCCGATCCCGGAAATGGGCAAGCCATGCGTTTCGGGGTTGCGCGCAATCTCGGCCACCATGTTCAACGCAATCGGCTTGACCGCAGGCCCGCAATAGCCGCCATGCGTGCCTTTGCCGTCAATCATCGGCTCGGGGCTGAAATCATCCAGATTGACTGAAGTGATCGAGTTGATCGTGTTGATGAGGCTGACCGCATCCGCGCCGCCACGCTTTGCCGCCTCGGCGGGCTTGCGGATATCGGCGATATTCGGCGTCAGCTTGACGATGCAGGGCATCCGGCTGTTTTGTTTGACCCAGCGGGTGACCATTTCGATATATTCCGGCACCTGCCCCACGGCCGATCCCATTCCCCGTTCTGCCATCCCATGCGGGCAACCAAAGTTCAGCTCCACCCCATTGGCCTCGGTGTCTTCGACCGCCCGCAGGATCGCTTTCCAGCTTTCCTCGTCGCAAGGCACCATGAGGGAAACCACCATCGCCCGGTCAGGATAGTCGCGCTTGACGGATTTGATCTCGCGCAGGTTTACCTCAAGGGGTCGGTCGGTGATCAATTCGATGTTGTTGAGGCCCAAAAGCCGCCGGTCCGCCCCCCAGATCGCGCCATAGCGCGGGCCGTTGACGTTCACCACCGGAGGCCCTTCAGAGCCAAGGGTCTTCCAGACAACCCCGCCCCAGCCTGCCTCAAAGGCGCGGCGCACGTTATATTCTTTGTCCGTCGGCGGGGCCGAGGCCAGCCAGAACGGGTTGGGCGATTTGATTCCGGCAAAGGTAGAAGTGAGATCAGCCATGATGTCCTCCCTCAGCCCATAAGGCTTTTGTGAATGGCAAGGGCGGCATCGCGCCCCTCGGCAACGGCGCTGACGGTCAGATCCTCGCCGCCCTTGGCGCAATCGCCCCCGACCCGGAGGCCAGAAAGCTGCGCGCCATCATATTTTCCGCCTGCGATCGGCAAGGAAGACGGGTCAATCAGGCTTTGCCCGATGGCCTTGAAAACCTGATCCGCCTTGAGGGTGAAGGTCTCATCCAACAGGGTAAGACCCTCGGGGCCGTCGCTGGTATAGGCAAATTCGACCGCTTCGGCCTTATCTGTGCCGATCACCCGGATAGGGGCGGCGTTGCACAAGATGCGCACCCCCGCCTGTGCCGCGTGATCTTGTTCATGGGAAGACGCGCTCATCCGGTCCTGGGCCCGGCGATAGACGATGGTGACCGTCTGCGCACCAAGCAGTTTTGACTGCACAGCGGCATCCACCGCCGTCATCCCGCCGCCGATCACCACCACATCGCGCCCGATAGGCAGGCTCGGCTTGTCGGGCGTCTGGCGCAATTCGGCAATGAATTCCACCGCATCGCGGACGCCTTCCAAGGATTCGCCTTCGGCGCGCAGGGCATTTACCCCCGCCAGACCGATCCCCAGAAACACCGCGTCATAGTCGCGGCGCA
>JAQWYA010000014.1 GCA_029254215.1 Pseudorhodobacter sp.
GAAATTCTGGAGGAGTTGGAGTTCCGGCCAGAGGAATTGCGCCTTCAACGCACCGGACCGCGGGGACGCCGCCAGAACTGGGCGGCCAATCCGCATTGGGTGCGCGTCGAAATGCATCCGAAAGGCGGCCCCGTGCCGCATTACCTGACGCTGCGCGGCGGCCCCCGCGAGGTGGAACTGGGGGCCTTTCTGGTGGAAGAAGAACGCATCACCCTGCGAAAAGAGCTGGAAGCCGCCCTGTCCGACCTCCGCTAGCAGGCCTTTCGTGGCGGTTTCAGGCCGAGCCTACCCGCGTCACCCCCAGGCCTGTCTTTAAACTGTCACGATCCTGTTGGGTCACCGTCACGGATCCGGCCTAGGGTGCCCGTGTTTTGAACGTTACACGGTGGTTCTCCCCAGGCCTTCGTTAATTCTCTCAAAGACGTTTTTGAAACGCAGAAGGCCCTGCATAGTGTGCAGGGCCTTTTTTTAGTCAAACCCGCGGGGCGCATCAGGCCCCTCGACCCGTGAACGCCGCCTTTGGCCAGTCTAAGTTCAGCCGAGCATATCGCGGACCTTTGGTCAGCCCAACATGTCGCAGACCTTCGGTCAGCCCAGCATATCGCGGACCTTCGGTCCGACCGCCCCGAAATCCATCTGCCCCGTATACTTGCCCTTCAGAACGGCCATCACCTTCCCCATCTCGCGGATGCTGGTCGCGCCAGCTTCTGCGATCGCGGCCGTGATGGCAGCGCTCACCTCATCGTCCGAGAGTTTGCGCGGCAGGAATTCTTCGATGACGGTGATTTCCTCAAGCTCTTTCTGCGCAAGCTCCAGTCGCCCGCCCTCTTCATACACCCGCGCACTTTCGTGGCGCTGCTTCACCATCTTGGACAAGATCGCCGTGATTTCGTCTTCCGAGACCAGCCCCTCGCCGCCCTCTCCCCGCTGGGCGATGTCCCGATCCTTGATCGCAGCATTGATCAGCCGAAGCGTGGAAAGTCGTTCCGCCTCCTTTGCCCGCATGGCATCTTTCAGGGCCATTGAAAGCCGGTCGCGCAGTGTCATGGTTGGATAATCCCCAGTGTTTCAAGAACGCGGGAGGATAGCGCGAAGGCTGAGATTAGGCAACCGATCCGATTTATCGCAAGCCCTTGTTTTCATTGAATAAGCCTTTTGCCCCTATCCCTTGACCCCGGCGGCCTCGGCCCGTAGTGTCCGCGAAATCCGGCCAAAGAGAGTCGTCCTCATGCCCAATCCCGTAGAAAACACTGAAAAACCAACCGCTTGCCTCGCTTTGGCCGATGGAACGCTGTTCTATGGCAAAGGGTTTGGGGCAACCGGGCAAACGGTGGCAGAACTGGTCTTCAACACGGCGATGAGCGGCTATCAGGAAATCATGACCGACCCGTCCTATGCCGGGCAGGTGGTGACCTTTACCTTCCCGCATATCGGCAATACCGGCACCACCGCCGAGGATGACGAAACCGCCGATCCGGTGGCCGCCGGGATGGTGGTGAAATGGGACCCGACGGAGCCCTCGAACTGGCGCGCGACGCAGGATCTGACCAGCTGGCTTGCCGCGAAGGGCCGGATCGGCATTGGCGGTCTGGATACCCGCCGTCTGACCCGTGCGATCCGCCAGCAAGGCGCGCCGCATGTCGCCCTTGCCCATGACCCGGACGGCAATTTCGACATTGCCGCCCTTGTTGCTGCAGCGCGGGACTGGCGCGGGCTGGAAGGGCTCGATCTGGCGAAGGAAGTCAGCTGCACCCAAAGCTACCGCTGGAATGAGATGCGTTGGGCCTGGCCCGAGGGTTACAAAGCCCGCGAGGGCGAGGGCCTGCGCGTTGTGGCGATTGACTACGGTGCGAAACGCAACATCCTGCGCTGCCTTGCCTCTGCCGGATGTGACGTGACCGTGCTTCCCGCCACCGCCACGGCCGAGGATGTGCTGGCACTCAACCCCGAAGGGGTGTTTTTGTCAAACGGCCCCGGTGACCCGGCCGCCACAGGCACTTATGCGGTGCCGATGATCAAGGGTGTTCTGGCTGCGGACCTTCCGGTCTTTGGAATTTGTCTTGGCCATCAGATGCTGGCGCTCGCCTTGGGCGCACGGACGTTGAAGATGAACCACGGCCATCACGGCGCGAACCATCCGGTGAAGGACAAGGACACAAACAAGGTCGAGATCACCTCGATGAACCACGGGTTCACGGTGGATAGCCAGACCTTGCCCGAAGGCGTCCGCGAAACCCATGTCAGCCTGTTTGACGGGTCGAATTGCGGGATTGCGGTGAACGGAAAGCCCGTGTTTTCCGTGCAGTACCACCCCGAGGCAAGCCCCGGCCCGCAAGACAGCTACTACCTGTTCGATCGTTTCGCCTCTGAAATGCAGGCGCGCCGCAGCGCCTGAGATGCGCGTAAGGAAGGCTGCGCCGAAACTGGCGCGGCCTTGGCTGAAAAAGCCTCCTCTGGCCCAAAACCATTAACAAGTTCTTAACCATTCGAGCGCCACTCTGACCCAGATCAGAGGGCCAGAATGTCACCACCCCTTCCCCTTTTCAGCGATGCCCAACAGCCCGCGCCGGTCGCCTTAAAGGTCCGGCAACCCTCGGCTTCGGGCTTTGCGCTGTCTTTGATGACGGATGGATATGTCTCCTCCCATGCGTTTCTTGAAGCGTTGAGCGTGCAAAAGCGGCACGGCGGGCATATCCCGGATATTCTTCTCAGCCGCAACGGGATCTCGGCGGCGGCGCTGCTGGAGGCTCAGGCCCGTCACTGGGCCGCACCCTTGGTTGACCCCATGCGGCAGCGGCCGGATCGGGACTTGATTGATGCCATAGGGGCCGCTGAATGTCTGCGCGCGGGCCTGTTGCCGATCGGGCGGGAGGCGGGGCGGGTGCAGGTGGCAACGGCGCATCCGGACCGTTTCGCCCAGCATCGCCGCGCATTGGAACATGCCCTTGGCCCGGTGGAAATGGTGCTTGCCCCGGCCTCTGCGATCTTAAGCGCCACCATTGCCTCGGAAGGCTTCCGGCTTGCGGCCTTGGCCGAAATGCGCTCACCGCTGGCGGAAAGCTGTCGCGATTGGGGCGGCGGCTCCGGGCGGATGTTCCCTGTCGTCATGGCGCTTCTTCTTCTGGCTTTCTGGATGCAACCCTCTGTTATCGCGGCGATCCTGCTCGGTTGGGCCTTGCTGACCCTGCTGGCCGTCACCCTGTTGCGCGTGGCCGCGGCCTTTGCCGCCTTGCGCACGCAGCCCCCCTCGCCCCCGCCTCCGGCCATCGCTCGGCTGCCGCGCGTGTCCATCATGATCGCCCTGTTTCAGGAACAGGACATCGCCCCCCGCCTCATCCGCCGATTGGACAAGATCGACTATCCGCGGGATCTGCTGGACGTTCTGATCCTGATCGAGGATGAGGATCGCATGACGCGCGAGGCGCTGGCAAAAACCATTTTGCCGCCCTGGATCCGCGTCGTGACCGTGCCCCCCGGCAGCATCAAGACAAAGCCACGGGCGCTGAACTTCGGGCTTGATCTGTGTCGCGGCTCGCTGATCGGGATCTATGACGCCGAAGACGCGCCTGAACCCCAGCAATTGCGCAAGATGGTGGCGCATTTCTACCGCTCCGGGCCAGAGGTCGCCTGCCTCCAAGGGGTGCTGGATTTCTACAATCCTCGGACCAACTGGCTCTCGCGCTGTTTCACGATGGAATACGCCGTCTGGTTCCGCCTGCTTTTGCCGGGGCTTCAACGGCTTGGTTTGGCTTTCCCTCTGGGCGGCACGACCCTGTTTTTCAGGCGCAGCGCGCTGGAGGCGCTTGGCGGCTGGGACGCCCATAACGTCACAGAGGATGCCGATCTGGGAATCCGTCTGGCGCGCCACGGCTACCGCGCCGAATTGCTGGACAGCGTGACCGAGGAAGAGGCCAATTGCCGCGCGTTGCCTTGGGTCCGGCAACGCTCTCGCTGGCTCAAGGGCTATATGATGACCTGGGGCGTGCATATGCAAAACCCCGCGCTGTTATGGCGGCAACTGGGCCCGTGGAAATTCTGGGGGTTTCAGATCCTGTTTCTAAGCACCGTGTCGCAATTTCTGCTGGCGCCGATCCTCTGGTCTTTCTGGCTGATCCCGATGGGCCTGCCCCACCCGGTGACCTCGGTCTTTTCGCAAACCGCGTTTCTGGCGCTGATGGCGCTGTTCATCCTGACTGAGGTCGTGAACATCACACTGACCCTGATTGCCCTGCGAAAAACCCGTCATGGGTTGAACTGGCTCTGGGCGCTCAGCCTGCATTTCTACTTTCCGCTGGGGGCGCTGGCCTCGTACAAGGCAGCATGGGAAATGGTCTGCAAACCCTTCTATTGGGACAAAACCAGCCACGGCCATTTCGATGCCCCACCCCTTGGCAAGGCAGACAGCAAAGCGTCCGGGCAGCGTTAGCGGGTCTTCAACTCTCCGGCGTCGACGCGCAACCGGGTCTCAAACGCTTTGGAGATATGGGTGCGCAGCGCCTGATAGGCGGCATCCCCGTCGCGCCGCTCAATGGCGCGGACAATCGCGTCATGTTCCTCCAGCCCGGCCATATCCCGGCCTTCGGCCGCAAAAGAGGTCGTCGCCATCAGCGCCATCGCCCGGTGCACCATGTCCAATTGCTGGATCAGGAACCGGTTATGCGAGGCAAGGTGGATCTGCTTGTGAAACCGCTTGTTCGCGCGGCTAAGCAATCGGGGATCCTTGCCAAGAAGCGCTTTGTCATCATCGACCATCCCGCGCAGAACCCGCGTTTCCTCATCCGTGGCATGGCGGGCGGCAAGCCGGGCGGCAAGCCCCTCCAATTCAGTGCGCACGGCGTAAAGCTCTGCCAATTGGTTGTGATCCAGCGAGGCAACCATCAGGCTGCGCCCGTCGCGGGTCAACATGGCCTGCGTTTCAAGCCGTTGCAGCGCCTCGCGCACAGGGGTCCGGGAAACGCCAAACCGTTCCGCCAACTCCGATTCGACGAGCCGATCCCCCGGTTTGTAAACCCCCGCATCAATCGCTTCCAAGATCAGGGTATAGGCATCTTTCTGCACGCGCGCTCGCCTCTTGTTATGACTGGCGCGAAGGTTAGCGCCCTGTCCTGTGCTACTCAACTGCAAACAGCCGCGCGCAGCCGTCAATCGGCCCCATCGGCCATTGCCCCGGCCACGGGCCTTCTGTAGCCTCCGGCCATGGTCGCACAGCATTTCACACAGGTTCGGGCTTGGGTCTTTGACCTGGACAACACGCTCTACCCCCCCTCTGCCCGGCTTTTTGACCAGATCGAGGTCAAGATGACGCAATGGGTGATGCAGGAATTGCGCGTGGACCGAAGCGAGGCCGACCGTTTGCGCCGCCACTATTGGGAAAGCTATGGCACGACGCTGGCGGGCCTGATGCAAGAACACGGGCTGGACCCGGCCCCCTATCTGACCCATGTCCATGACATCTCCCTGACCCATCTGCCGAAGGATGCCTTGCTGACCAACCATATCGCGGCCCTGCCCGGAAGGCGGATCGTCTATACCAACGGCTCTGCCCCCTATGCCGAACGCGTGCTGGAGGCGCGGGGCCTTTCGGGCCTGTTCGATGCGGTCTATGGCGTTGAAAACGCAGGCTTCCGCCCAAAACCCGAACGCGCCGCCTTTGAGGCGATTTTCACCAAGGACGGGTTGGACCCGGCCCGTGCCGCGATGTTCGAAGATGATCCGCGCAATCTGGCAGCACCTCATGCGATGGGGATGCGCACGGTCCTTGTCGCCCCCGAGGCTTTGGCCGCCGACCATATCCACCACCATACGGATGATCTGACCGGGTTTCTCGGGCAGCTTGTGGGCTGACGGTCTGTGACCCCCTGTCGCATCGGCACCACCTGTCATTCAGGCCACCATGACCTATATCTCTTCAAACAGGAGAGATTAACATGACCCCCACGCCATCCATTGCAAAACGCCCCCCCCTTGCCCTGCGCATCCTTTTCGCGATCCCCTTCATCGGGCGCATTTTCCGCGATATTTCCGAAAGCGTGGATAATGTCTTTTACGCGCTGATGATCTTTGTGACTGGCCTTGTGCTGGCGGTGAATATGTTCGGGGTGGTCGCCCTGACCATGGTCGCGCTTTTCATGGTGCCGGTGATGTTCGTTCTGCTGCTTTTGATCACGCGCGGCTAACCGCCCCTTCCGAGAGGGGCGCTTTTTGGCATAGCATAGCGCAGCGCAAAGACTTCTGACGGGACCCTATGACACGGCTTTCAACTGATATTCTGATCTCGGGTGGCGGTGTTGCGGGGCTCAGCGCGGCCGTCGCCTTTGGCAATGCCGGGTTTTCGGTGATCTGCGTTGATCCCAGCGCGCCTGTCACCGACCGGCAGGCTGCGGGGGCCGATCTGCGCAGCACGGCGTTCCTGCAGCCCTCTGTCGATCTTTTCCGCGACTGTGGTCTGTGGGACAGGCTCGCCTCTTTCGCGGCACCGCTGCAAATCATGCGCATTGTGGATGCGGGGGGCGTGGCCGGTGAGGCCCGGCTGACCAAGGATTTCGATGCCGCCGAAATCTCAGATCAACCCTTCGGCTACAACCTGCCCAACTGGCTTTTGCGCCGCGAAATGCTGGGCGCATTGACGCGGCTTCCCAATGTCACGTTCCTGCCGGGGGTGGCGACTGCCTCGGTCCTGACCCGCGAAACCGAAGCGCTGGTCAGCTTGTCGAACGGGCAGCGTGTCTCGGCGCGCATGCTGATCGGCGCGGATGGTCGGGCCTCTTCTGTCCGGGCGGCACTGGGGATCGGGGTTACCACAACGCGCTACGGCCAAAAGGCGCTGGCCTTTACCGTCAGCCATCCGATCCCGCATGACAATGTTTCAACCGAAGTGCATCGCAGCGGCGGCCCATTTACGCTTGTGCCCCTGCCCGATCACGAAGGGCTCCCCGCATCCGCCGTTGTCTGGATGGAACGCGGGCCAGAGGTGGAGCGTCTGCGCGCCCTGCCCGAGGCTGAGTTCAACGCAGAAATGAGCCTGCGCTCCTGCCATGTGCTGGGCCCCCTGTCGCGCAACAGCGCACTGACGGTCTGGCCCATCATCAGCCAGATCGCAGACAGAATGACCGCAGAGCGGACCGCCCTGATGGCTGAGGCCGCCCATGTCATGCCCCCGATTGGGGCGCAGGGGTTGAACATGAGCCTCGCCGATCTGGCCTGCCTGCTTGATCTGGCTCAGGCCGATCGCGAGGGTCTGGGCGGGCCCGCGATGCTGGATGCCTACCAGCGCAAACGCCATTTAGATATCAAAGCGCGCGTGGCGGGGGTCGATGCCCTAAACCGGACGTCAATGATCGGCACCCCGGCGCTGCGCGATCTGCGGGCCGGGATGCTCAACGCGCTGTACAGCCTGCGCCTCATCCGCAAGACGCTGATGCATGCGGGCTTGGGGCTGCGCTGACAGGCCTCCGGGCGATCTCAGAAGACCGCCGAGACCGCCTTTTCAAGCCGCGCAACCGTGCCCGGCACATCGGCAAGCTTGTCCAGCCCGAAAAGCCCGATGCGGAAGGTTCTGAAATCCGGGCCCTCGCCCACTTGCAAGGGCACGCCCGCGGCGATCTGCAAGCCTTGCGCGCGAAATGTGGCACCGTTCTGCACCGCCGGATCATCGGTATAACAAACCACCACGCCCGGCGCGCCAAACCCCTCCGCCGCGACCGAGGCAAGGCCTTTTTCCGCCATCAAGACCCGCACCGCGCGCCCAAGCTCTGCCTGCGCTGCTTTGGCTTCGGCAAATCCCATGGCTTTCGTCTCCAGCATGGCAGCCCGAAACCCGACCAACGCATCCGTCGGCATCGTTGCGTGATAGGCATGCCCTCCGGCTTCATAAGCCGCCATGATGCTGCGCCATTTCTTCAGGTCCAGCGCGAAACTGTCCGAACTCGTCACCTCCAGACGCGCCACGGCAGCCGCCGACATCATCACAACCCCGGCAGAGGGGGAGGCCGACCAGCCCTTCTGCGGGGCCGAAATCAGCACATCCACGCCCGTCGCAGCCATATCCACCCAGATGCACCCCGAGGCGATACAATCGAGCACCAGAAGTGCGCCGACCTCATGCGCCGCGGCCGCCATCGCCGTGATATAGCCATCGGGCAGGATGATCCCGGCCGAGGTTTCGACATGCGGCGCAAAGACCACCTCTGGCCGCGTCTCATGAATGCGCGCCACGACCGTCTCGATCGGCGGCGGCGCATAAGCGGCCTGCGCGCCATTGCCGCTCTGCCGCGCCATTACAACATCGACCTCCGCCGCAAAGCCGCCAGCATCAAAAATCTGGCTCCAACGGTAGGAAAACCAGCCATTGCGCACCACCATGACCCGCGCGCCCCGGCCAAATTGCCGCGCAACCGCTTCCATCCCATAGGAACCACCGCCCGGAACAAGAGCGACAGCCTCAGCATTGTAAACTTCACGCAGCATGGCGGAGAGATCCCGCATCACCCCCTGAAATTTTGCCGACATATGGTTCAGGGACCGATCCGTGAACACGACCGAGAATTCCTGCAACCCCTTCGGGTCTACATCCGAATGCGGCAAATCAACCATGGCGTCTCTCCTCGACTCTGCGATGCGATCGCCCCGCGCCCCCTTCAAACCTGAGGCCGCAGACAGATCTTCAGGCAACCTATACCCGAATACCCGACGCATGTTATCCCATTCCATGGATTTGAAAAGCCGCCGCCGCATGCCCTTGATGCCCTTCCGAACATGGCCCAAAATCGCTACGGCCAAAATCCGTCGCGCCTCCCCCAGCCGCCACACTTTCTGTCCAGCCCCCAAAGCCCCGAAACCTTGGCCTTAAAAAACCAAACCCCCGCCTTTCATCTGTTCAAAAATATCCTCAGGGGGTGAATTCGGCACAGCCGAAGAGGGGGCGCGAGCGCCCCCTTCCCCGCACCGATCAGCGCGCCTCGGCCGATCCCAAAGGCCCCGGCCGCGTCTCTTGTGTCAGCAGCACATTCGCCTCCACCTGCCCCACCCCCGGCAAGGTCATGATCCG
>JAQWYA010000021.1 GCA_029254215.1 Pseudorhodobacter sp.
TGGCGGAAGCGGTGGGATTCGAACCCACGGTACGGTTCCCCGCACGCTAGTTTTCAAGACTAGAGCCTTAAACCACTCGGCCACACTTCCGGACGTCGCTGTCTACCCCAGCTCTTTCCGGAGTTTCAAGTGATTATAGCGCTCCGTTTTGAAGTTGCGCGAGGTGCGCGCGTTGAGAGGGAAGCGGGGGCGTTGATGCGTCGAAGCGGTGTTTTGGGCGGGTCAAGCAGAGTTGATCTTGCCGATTTCCGCTCAGGCGTGGTCAAACACTTCCATCAGGCGGGATGCGGCGATATGATGCCGCCACCCTGCTTTGTCAGGGTCGCAAAGATGGCCCCGATCGGGGGGAAGCATCGCACAGGCGCGGCACAGAATCCGCGTGGCATTGGGGGCTGAAATGGCAGGGTCGTCGATCAGGGTACTGGTCTTGGCAACAGTGACGGGGATAGCCCTTTCGGGGTGCCAGACTATGGGCAACCCCTTTGGATCAAAGGCGAATTCCGAAGGGGACGGCGTTGAGCCCGCAACCTCGGTCCGCCTCGTGGACCGCGATGTCGAGGCCCCGGACGTGTTTCAGGTGACCGATGAGGCGCTGTGGGACGGGCGGCCTTCGCTGGGCGGGGTTTGGGTTGCCTCCCCCGATGCTGTGGACCCGGAACGGGTGATCCTGCGCAACCCGGCGAATGGCAAATTCGTGATCGCAGCGCTTTTCCGGCGGGAGCGGATCAATCCGGGCCCACCGCTGCAAATCTCATCCGATGCGGCGGCGGCTTTGGGCATTCTGGCCGGGCAGCCCGCGCGCCTCAATGTGACCGCGCTGCGCCGCGAAGAGGTCGCCGCGACCGCGCCGGATGCAAGCAACCCCATTCTGGACGCCAATGAGGCCGTGCAGACCACCAGCCTTGACCCGGTCGCCTCGGCCAGTGCCGCGCTTGACCGTGTGGATGCCGCCCCTTCCGCCGCACCCGCCGTTGCCGGGACCGCGCGCAGCTATATCCAGATCGGCCTTTTCAGTGTTGAGGCCAATGCCAAGCGGTCCGCCGCAACGCTGGAAAGTTCGGGGACGCAGGCCAATATCCTGCGCGAGGAAAGTCAGGGTAAAACCTTCTGGCGGGTGACGGCCGGGCCGGTTGATGGCGCAAGCCGCGCGGCCCTGCTGGCCAAGATCAAGGGGCTCGGGTTCTCTGATGCCTATTTCGTTTCGCGCTGACCTGAAAAAGGAGCCGCCGATGCTGCACCGTCTTTTGACCCTCTTCACCCTTTTGGGGGCCTTGGCCTTTGCCCAAACGGCGGCCGCCTTTGAAACCCGCGCGACCGGGGCCTGGGTGTACGATATGGCCACCGACACCGTGCTGATGGACAAGAACGCCGATATTCCGCTGCCGCCCGCCTCGATGTCCAAGCTGATGACCCTGAACATGCTGTTCGAGGCGCTGCGTGATGGGCGCCTGACGATGGACACGACGTTTTCAGTCTCGTCCAAGGCGCGGGCCATGGGCGGCTCGACCATGTTCCTCAATGAGCGCGACCGACCGACCACGCGCGATCTGATCCACGGGATCATCATCAATTCGGGCAATGATGCCTGCGTTGTGGTGGCAGAAGGCTTGTCCGGCACGGAAGAGGCTTTTGCCGCGCAGATGACCGCCCGCGCGCAGGCCCTTGGCATGGTCAATTCGCATTTTGCCAATGCCTCGGGCTGGCCGGACCCGAACCATCGGATGTCGATGCGCGACCTTGGAATTCTGGCCCGGCGTTTGATCGAGGAATTCCCCGAGCATTATCCGATCTTTTCGGAAACCGAGTTCAACTTTGCCGATCGCGCGCCTGCCAACCGCTTTAACCGCAACCCGCTTTTGCGGCTGGGTGGCGGGGCGGATGGGTTGAAAACGGGCCACACCTCTGAGGCGGGCTATGGGCTTGTTGGATCGGCCAAGCAGGGGGATCGGCGGGTGATTTTCGTGATTACCGGGCTGCAATCCGAAACCGAGCGCGCCGAGGAGGCCGAGCGGATCGTGAACTGGGCGTTCCGTCAATTTGTGCTCAAGACCGTTGCCACGGCGGGCCAGCGGATTGGAACGGCTGAGGTTTGGCTGGGGGCCAGCCCGCAGGTGGGGCTTGTGGCGCAGCAGGACATCCAGCTTTTGCTGCCAGCGCTGGTGCAGGGCGGCATCTCTGCAACGGTGCGCTATACCGGACCGCTGATCGCGCCGGTTGCGGCCGGGTCGCAGGTGGCCGAATTGGTCGTGCAAATCCCCGAATTGCCGGAAAACCGTATCCCCTTGTTCACGGAAAGCGCTGTCGGGAAGGGTGGCTTCGTTCAGCGTCTGTCCAAGGCGACGACGATGCTGATGGGCCGTCTGTCGACCGATGCGGAACCGGCCTCCTGACGATGGCAGTGGGTTCGGGATCGGTGGGTTCAGGGGCGGAAGGATCGGGCCGTTTCATCAGCTTTGAGGGGATCGACGGATCCGGGAAAAGCACCCAAGCGCGGCTTTTGGCGGATGCTTTGCGCGCCGCGGGCCGTCAGGTGGTTCTGACGCGCGAACCCGGTGGCAGCCCCGGCGCGGATGAGATCCGCCGGCTGGTGCTGGAAGGCCCCCCTGATCGTTGGTCGCCAGAGACCGAAATCCTGCTGTTCACCGCCGCGCGCCGCGACCATCTGGAAAAGACAATCCGCCCCGCCCTCGCCCGTGGTGATACGGTGATCTGCGACCGCTTTGCCGACAGCACCCGCATGTATCAGGGCTTGCGGCGCGGCCCGGAAGGTGCGGACCTGCGCGCCATGGTCGATGATCTGCATCAGCGGATGATCGGCGTTGAGCCTGATCTTACCTTCCTGATTGATATTGATGCCGATACCGGGTTGTCGCGCGCGGTGGCCCGCAACACGGTCGAACAGCGGTTCGAGGATATGGGCCGTGATTTGCAAGCCCGGATGCGTGCGGGGTTTCTGGACTTGGCGAAGGCCGCGCCGAAGCGCATCGCGGTGATCGACGGTCAGGGCAGCCCAGAGGCCGTGGCCGCCGCCGTTCTGACCAGGGCCCTTGCGCATCTGGGCCAGACCGCCGGGCCGCAGGCATGAGCCGCGCCCCCGCCATGGCGCTGGAGGATCGCCCGGTTCCCGATCAGGTCGAAGGGGCCGCGCATCCGCGCGAAACCCTTGCGCTGATCGGCCATGGCAAGGCGGAGGCCGCCTTTCTCGATGCGTTCAACACCGGGCGGCTGCATCACGGCTGGCTGATTACGGGCGCGCTTGGGCTTGGCAAGGCGACCCTTGCGTGGAAGATCGCGCGGTTTTTGCTGGCCACACCCGAGGATGACGGCGGCATGTTCGCGCCTGCTGCCCCTGACAGTCTTGATGTCGCCCCCGACCACCCGGTCAGCCGCCGTGTCGCCGCCCTGTCAGAGCCACGGCTTTTCCTGTTGCGCCGCGCTTGGGACGACGACAAGAAGAAGCTGAAAACCGTCATCACGGTGGATGAAGTCCGCAAGCTCAAGTCCTTTTTCAGCCTCTCGGCGGCGGATGGCGGGCGTCGGGTTGCGATCATCGACTCGGCGGATGAGATGAACCCGTCAGCGGCCAATGCCCTGCTGAAACTGCTCGAAGAACCGCCGCCACAGGTGACCCTGATCCTGATCAGCCACCAACCCTCGCGGCTTTTGCCGACGATCCGCTCTCGTTGCCGCGAATTGCGCCTGAGCCCGCTGGGCGCTGCCGATATGGCCACGGCCCTTGCCGCAACCGGAGAGGCCCCAGACGATCCGACCCCCTTGGCAGAGCTTTCGGGCGGTTCGGTGGGGGAAGCGATCCGCATTCTGCATCTGGACGGGCTGTCGCTTTACGCAGGCATCATCGCTCTTTTTGAGACCCTTCCCCGGCTGGACCGGGGCCGCGCGATGGCCCTGTCGGAGATCGGTGCGGGGCGCGGAAATGAGGCGCGTTTCGATCTGGTGTTGATGCTGATTGATCTGTTTCTGGCCCGGCTCGCGCGGGCGGGCAGCTTGGGCTATGCCCCGCCAGAGGCCGCAAAGGGGGAGGCGGCGCTGATCGCGCGGCTTTCTCCCAACCCGCAAGCGGCCCGCCACTGGGCGGATTTGGCGCAGGGGCTGGCGGTTCGGGCGCGGCGCGGGCGGGCGGTCAACCTTGACCCTGCCGCGCTTCTCATGGATATGGTTCTGAGGATTGACAAGATGGCGGGACAGCTCGCCCCGAGGTGAGCCGATATGACCCAAGCCCCCGCCGCCCCCGATGCCGTTCCTGTCCCCGAGATCGTTGACAGCCACTGCCATCTGGATTTTCCGGATTTTGAAGGCGAGTTGCCCGACATCATCGCCCGCGCCCATGCCGCAGGCGTCCGCCGCATGGTCACGATCTGCACGCGGCTGCGGAATGAACCCAAGGTCCGCGCGTTGGCAGAGGCGAACCCAAGCGTCTTTTACGCCGCAGGCACCCATCCGATGAGCGTGGCCGAAGAGCCAATGGCCACTGTAGATCAATTGGTCGCGCTTGCCGCCCATCCGAAATTCGTGGGCATTGGCGAAAGCGGGCTGGATTACCATTACACCGCCGAAAGCGCTGCGGTTCAGCAAGAAAGCCTGCGTCTGCATATCGCGGCGGCCCGGATCACCGGATTGCCGCTGATCATCCACGCCCGCGCCGCAGATGAGGATATGGCCCGCATCCTGACCGAGGAATATCGCAACGGGGCCTATTCCTGCGTCATGCATTGTTTTTCCTCCAGCGCAGAACTGGCCCGCGCGGCCTTGGATCTGGGGTTTTACCTCTCGATGTCCGGCATTGCCGCCTTTCCGAAATCAACCGAATTGCGCGATATCTTTACGGCGGCACCGCTGGACAGGATATTGGTGGAGACCGACAGCCCCTATCTTGCCCCTCCGCCGCATCGGGGCCGCCGCAATGAGCCCGCCTACACCGCCCATACCGCCGCCGCCGGGGCCAAAGCCTTTGGCCTGTCGGTCGAGGAGTTTGCGCGCCAGACAACGGCGAATTTCGACAGGCTGTTTCACAAGGCAAAGGCTGCATGATGGATAGGCTGCGCTTCACGATCCTTGGCTGCGGCTCTTCGGGCGGCGTTCCGCGTCTTGGGGGCAATTGGGGCGATTGTGACCCTGCGAACCCCAAGAACCGGCGGCGGCGCTGTTCGATGCTGGTGGAACGGGTGAATGACGCAGGCGTGACCCGTGTGCTGATTGATACCACCCCTGACATGCGCGATCAGCTTCTGGATGCCGGGGTCGGCACGCTGGACGGGGTGATCTACACCCATTCCCACGCCGATCATGTGCATGGGATCGACGACCTGCGCCAGATCGTCTTCAATCTGCGCGAGCGGCTGCCCGTCTGGGCGGATGGCGACACCAGCGAGGCGCTGATCTCGCGGTTTGCCTATGCGTTCGTGCAGCCCAAAGGCTCCCCCTACCCGCCCATTCTGGATCTGAACGCGCTGGACGGGCCGATCAGCGTTCCCGGAGCCGCCGGCCCGATCCGATTTGAACCGTTTACCGCCAATCACGGGTCCATGGATGCGCTGGGTTTTCGCATCGGCGGGCTGGCCTATCTGCCCGACGCTGTGCGCATCCCCGAAGAGAGTTGGCCCTTGCTGGCAGACCTGGATGTCTGGGTTGTGGATGCGCTGCGCCGAAAGGCTCACCCGACCCATGCCCATCTGGACATGACCCTTGGCTGGATTGAGCGGGCGGCCCCGCGCAAGGCGGTGCTGACCAATATGCATATCGACATGGATTACGACACGCTGACGGCGGAACTGCCCGGCCATATTCGCCCCGCCTTTGACGGGATGGTGATCGAACTGCCGACCCCGGCAGCGATGGACGCGGCATGAGCGCGCTTCTTGACGTCATCCTCCCCGTCTTTTTGATTCTGGGCTTTGGATATCTGGCGGCGTGGAAGGGCATTGTCACCTCCGACGCGATCGACGGGTTGATGAAATTCGCCCAGAACATCGCGGTGCCCTGTTTGCTGTTCCGCTCCATCAGTCGGCTGGATCTGGCGCAGGCCTTTGACCCCGCGATTCTGATCAGCTTTTTTGTAGGGGCTTTCGGCGCGGCGGGACTGGCCTTTATCGGCGCACGGGTTTTCTTTAACCGCAGCGCAGTGGACGCCCTGTCCTTCGGCTTTGTCGCGGGCTTTTCCAACACCCTGCTTCTGGGCCTGCCAATCACCGAGCGCGCTTATGGCGTTGATGCCCTGGCGGGAAATTATGTGATTATCTCGGTCCATTCGCCGCTGCTTTACGCGGTGGGGATTACCGCGATGGAACTGCTGCGCAGCCGGGGGCAAGGGCTGTCGAAATCCGCGCTGGCGGGGCAGGTCGGTAAGGCGATCTTTACGCAGCCGATGGTACTCGGGATCTTGGCCGGGTTCTTTGTGAATGTCACCGGCCTGCCCCTGCCCGGCTTTTTGTGGTCGGCGGTCGATATGCTGGTGCGCGCGGCGATCCCGGCGGCCTTGTTCGGCCTTGGCGGTGTCTTGATCCGCTACCGCCCCGAGGGCGATATGAAGGCCATCGCGATGGTCACCGGGTTGACCCTGATCATCCACCCGGCGATCACCTTTGCCTTGGGCAAATTCGCCTTTGGGCTGACGACAGATCAACTGCGCTCGGCGGTGGTGACAGCATCGGCGGCACCGGGGGTGAACGCCTATCTCTTTGCCAATATGTACGGGGCGGCGCCGCGGGTGGCGGCATCAACGGTTTTGCTGGCCACAGCCGGAACGATCCTGACCGCTTGGGGCTGGCTTCACGTTCTGCCTTGAACGGCCGGAGGTCTTAACGCCCGCGCCCACGGACATGCGGCATAAAAAAGGCCCGGCGCTGTGCCGGGCCTTTTCGTTTGCAATGTCTCTTTGAATCAGGAGGGCGACAGCCCACGCAGCCGTTCCGAGCGGCGGCGCAGCAATTCTACCACCGTCAGCAAGCAGATCGAGAAGATCACGAGGATCGTCGCCACCGCCAGAATGGAGGGGCTGATCTGTTCGCGGATCCCGTTCCACATCTGGCGCGGAATGGTCTGCTGTTCGTGGCTGCCGATGAACAGCACCACGACCACCTCGTCAAAGGAGGTGACAAAGGCAAACAGCGCGCCCGACACCACACCCGGCGTGATCAGCGGCAGTTGCACCTTGAAAAACGTCGTGGCGGGCCCAGCCCCCAGATTGGCCGATGCGCGCAGAAGCGAGCGGTCGAACCCCATCAGGGTGGCCGTCACCGTGATGATGACGAAGGGAATGCCCAAGGTTGCATGCGCCATCACAAGGCCGAAATAGGTGCCCGACAGGCCCACATCCGAGTAGAAGAAGAACAGACCCGTCGCAGTGATGATGATCGGCACGATCATCGGCGAGATCAGCACAGCCATGATCAGCTTGCGGTAGGGCATCTCGGGGCGGGACAGGCCGAGGGCGGCAATCGTGCCCAGAACCGTCGCCACGATGGTCGAGAAGAAGCCCACGATGATCGAGTTCTTCGCCGCCTGCATCCAGCGGGCATTCTGCCAGAAATCGGCCCACCATGACCCGTCACGCACCGCATCCGGGGCGGTCATGCCGAAGGTCATCAGGTTGTCATACCAGCGCGTGGAATAGCCCGCCGGATCAAAGCGCAGCATTTCAGGCGTGAAGGTGAAATACGGCTCTGCGTTGAACGACAGCGGCATGATGATGAGGATCGGCGAGATCAGAAAGATGAAGATCAGCGCGCAGATCACCCGGTAGCTGTAGTACCAAACGCGTTCAAGCGGGTCTGCGTAGACGGGAAGTGCCATGGTTGATTATCCCAACTTCATATTGTCGATGCCGACCAGACGGTCATAGGCCCAGTACAGGATCAGAACCGAGGCCAAGAGCATGGTGGCAAGCGCCGCCGCCAAGGACCAGTTCAACGAGTTTTGCATGTGGAAGGCGATCTGGTTGGAGATCAGCGTCCCATCCGCGCCGCCGACGAGGGCGGGGGTGATGTAGTAGCCCACCGCGAGGATGAAGCACAGGATGCCCCCGGCGCCGATGCCCGAAACGGTCTGGGGCAGATAGATCCGGCGGAAGGTGGTCCAGCTTGTCGCGCCAAGGCTGCGTGCCGCGCGGGCGTAGCTGGGCGGAATGGTCTTCATCACCGAATAGAGCGGCAAGATCATGAAGGGGAGCAGGATATGCGTCATCGCGATGATCGTGCCGGTCTGGTTGTACATCATCTCAAGGCGCCCGTCTTCGGTGACGATCCCAAGGCTGACCAGCACGTTGTTAATTACGCCCTGCCCTTGCAAAAGCACCATCCAGCTGGTGGTCCGCACCAAAAGGGACGTCCAGAAGGGCAAGAGCACGAGGATCATCAGAAGGCTGGCCTTGCGCAGCGGCAAGGTTGCGAGAAGATGCGCAATCGGAAAGCCCAAAAGCAGGCAAAGCCCCGTGATCACGACCGAAAGAGCGAAGGTCCGCCCGAACAGGGTCATATAAATCCGGCTGTTTTCATCGGCCCGTTCAAACTGCCCATCGGCATTGATCTTGCGGTCTACAGCGGCCTGATAAAAGTTGAAGGTCGTCGTCCCGGAGGCCGAGCGCATGGCCGCCCAAAGATCGGGGCGGGCCCAATCCTCGTCCAGTTCCAGCAGCGCTTCCTTGAAGGGGGCTTTCAGGTTCTTGGCCTTGCGCCCCGACGAGGTGAAGAGGGAGCGCGTTCCCGGCACCTCATAGTTGATGCGGGTGCCGGCATTGCCGATCATCCGGTTGGCGGCAGAATAGACCAGATCGGCGGCCAGGGCGGCATAGGCCGCCTCATCGGGTTCCGCATTCGGGTTCTCGTCGAACCAAACGCCGATATTGATCATGCTTTCCGAGAATTGGTCGTTATTCACCGACCGCGACAACATCTGTCCGATCGGGATCACAAACGTCAAAAGAACGAAGATCAGCAGCGGCACCACAAGCAGAAAGGCCCGGATCCGCGCCTTGCGAGAGGCTTTGGCGAGGGCAGATTTCAGCGGCTGCCCATCGGCGGTGCGCAGCATCGTGTCGGCGGGCATATCGGCATTGGCCATAAGACTACTGTCCTGTCTGGGAATTCTTATTGCCGGCGCGGGCTTTCACAAAGCGGCCGGAGGCGGAGGGCGCCGGTTGCAGCGCCCTCCGGTCGATTGGCTTAGTTCAACAGCCAAGCGTTGAAACGCTCGCTCAGTTCGGTGTTCCGGTCAGCCCAGAACTCGAAGTTGTTGACCAGAGCGTTCTTCAGGTTGTCCGGCGAGGTCGGCATTTGCGGGCCCATCTCGGTTTTGCCATCCTGATAGAGACCAACCAGCGGAGCCGAGGACTTACGTGCCGGGCCGTAGCTGATGTATTTGGCCTGATCGGCCAGACGCTGGGTGTCGGTCGCGAACTTGATGTACTCAAGTGCTGCGTCCTTGTTCGGCGCGCCCTTCGGGATCACGAAGAGGTCGAAGTCCATGATCTGACCATCCCAGAGGATTTCGAACGGCTTGCCTTCGCCAACAGCGGCGTTGAAGATACGGCCGTTATAGCCAGTGGTCATGACGACTTCGCCATCGGCCAACAGCTGCGGCGGCTGAGCGCCAGCTTCCCACCAGACAACATCGTTCTTGATGGTGTCGAGTTTCGCGAAGGCGCGCTCTACGCCCTCATCGGTTTCCAGCAGGTCATAGACTTCGGATGCCGGAACGCCATCTGCCATCAGAGCCATTTCGAGGTTGGCTTTGGCTGCCTTGCGCAGACCGCGCTTGCCGGGGATCTTCGACAGGTCGAAGAAGTCAGCGATCGAGGTCACGCCCGAGGTTTTGGAGCCGTCATAGGCCACGATTGTGGACCAAACGATGTTTGCAACAGCGCATTCGGACGCCAAAGCGCCTTCAACGAAGTCGTCAACAGCCGGCGTGCCATCGGGTGCTGCGGGAAGCGACGCATGGTCGATGACTTCCAGCTTGCCTTCGTCGCACAGGCTTACAGCGTCCGACAGTTCCACGTCAGCCACGTCGATCGAAACGTTGCCCGCTTCAACCTGTGCCTTGATCGGGGTTGCCGGGTTGTCAGCGTCAACCATCGTGGTCTTGATGCCGGTCGCTTCGGTGAACGGCTTGTTATAGGCCTCAACCTGGCTGACGCCGTAAGCGCCACCCCAGGACATCACAACAACTTCCTGTGCGCTTGCCGCGAAGGAAACAGCCGTGAGGGCGGTAGAAAGGATCAGTGTCTTTTTCATTCTTGTAGGCTCCCTAGTTTACGTTTTTTTTAACAACGCCACTTCATGCGGCGCGTTGGTAGCAGATCAGGACGGCTCCAGCGCGCGCGCATCGTCGGGCGCCCAGCCAATCTTGATTTTTTCACCCGGTTTCAGCATCCGTTGGCCGGATGTGTTGCGGGATTTGATGACGAAATCATCCGAACCGGCAACACGCAGCCGGGTTCTGAACAAATCCCCCATATAGATGAATTCCAACACTTCGGCATCGACAGTATGCGCGCCGGAGGGCAGAAGTTCAGCTTTGTATTCCACCCGTTCCGGGCGGATTGAGACGACGGTCTTTTGACCCTTCGCGGTCACGTTCACAGCCGTTGCATCAATCAACTCACCGGTGCCAAGGCGCACAAGTGCACGACCATTGTCGATGCTTTCAACAACGCCTTCCAGCTTGTTGTTTTCACCGATGAACTGGGCCACGAAGCTGTTTTGCGGACGCTCGTAAAGCTCATCCGGCGGCGCAAGCTGCTGGATGCGGCCATCGTTGAACACCGCCACGCGATCCGACATCGTCAAGGCTTCGCCCTGATCATGCGTCACATAGACAACGGTGATGCCCAGCGATTCATGAAGGTGCTTGATTTCAAACTGCATGTGCTCGCGCAGCTGCTTGTCCAGCGCGCCAAGCGGTTCGTCCATCAAAACGAGGCCGGGATCGAACACCAAAGCCCGCGCGAGGGCGATCCGCTGCTGCTGCCCGCCCGAAAGCTGTGCGGGGCGGCGGTTGATGAAGCTGTACATCTGAACCATGTCCAGAGCGCGTTTGACCTTCGCCTCCCGCTCGGACTTGCCCATTCCGCGCACTTCCAGCGGGAAAGAGAGGTTCTCCCCCACGGTCATATGCGGGAAAAGCGCGTAGTTCTGGAACACCATGCCGATGCCGCGCTTGTGGGGCGGCACTTCGTTGATCGGGCGCCCCTCCAGACGAATATCGCCATGGGTCGCTGTTTCAAACCCGGCAAGCATCATCAGACAGGTTGTCTTGCCCGAGCCAGACGGCCCAAGCATCGTCAGAAACTCACCCTTTCCAATCGAAAGGTTGAGGTCTTTCACAACCAGCGCTTCACCATCATAGCTTTTTTGCACATGATCGAAGACGACGAAACCGTCGTTCTGGGGTTCATTGACCACCCTGATCTCCCTGATCGTTCCGGCAGGTTACCTGCACTTCTGTTAGCTGATCTAAACCCATTGGGCGGGAGCATTGCAACAGCGGACGACATATTTGAGAGGAATTGCGGCAAATGCGGGAAAATTGGTTGGTTTGCGCAAGGAACGCTGCCCTTTTTGGCTGCGGGCGAATTCTGTTCGGCCCATTTGCGCAGCGATTTTGGCACGCACATGATTCTGTGCAGGGCGGACTTCGGCGAGATTTCGCGGTTTCTGTGGCCCTCGCGCCGCGCAGGCCCCCAAGGATCAAACTGCGCCGATTTTGACGCCAGATCCCATTGCGGAAAGCGGAACGGTGGTGCCCCCAGAGAGACTCGAACTCCCGACCCTCTGATTACAAATCACAGTCTGACGACATTCCAAGGTGATCCGGAAAATTCCAACAGAAGCCAGAAACGGTGAATTCCGCTATAAAAACCTCAACAGTGTTCGCAATCTAGCGTGCGCTGCACGTCTTAGGCTGTCCTGCAATATCCAGCAACAGCCGCCTTTGCCGTGCAAGATTTTTGCAAGAGCGGTAACAGATGAAAACAAACCTCACCGACACATTCATTAAGTCCATCAAAGCGCCGATGAAAGGATACAGCGCCTATCGCGACGCCAAGTACCTCGGCTTGTCTTTGAGGGTCAGTTTCACAGGGGCGATGGTCTGGGTCGTCCAGAAGAAGATCAAGGGAAGTGGCCGCATCCACGTGACCGTGGGGAGCTACCCCGCTGTTTCACTTAAGGCAGCGCGCGAAGTTGCGCACACCGTTCATGCTGAAGCCGAGGCCGGTATCAACCGCATCGAAGAAGTCAAGACGGCGGAAGCAGCCAAGCTGGCCGAAGAACTGGCGGCACGGAGCGTTTCAGACGTACTCGAGGTCTATATCGCTACACATATCGTACAGAACCTAAAACCCGGCAATGCTCGCAACGATCGCATCTCCCAACTGCGGCGGTATCTTGATGGTCTAGCTGCCCAGCGCATCAAGGCCGTGACCCGTGCAGATTTGCAGGGAATCATCGATGCCAAGGCCGCCGAGGGCAAGATAGTTATGGCAAACCGCATCCGGGCAGCCTTCACGGCTTACTTTGGGTGGGCCGAGAAGCGGGGATACATCGAAGCAAACCCAGCAGAGCGGGTCCAGAAAGCGGGTAAGGAGAAGCCCCGCACCCGAACCCCTAGCGTCGAGGAGGTGCGTGAAATCTGGAACGCTACGTTTGAGCAGGGACCCCTGTGGGGGCCTTATTTCCGTCTTTGCATCCTTACTGGTCAGCGGTCTCGTTCGGACGTTATGGCGATGCGCTGGGAATGGATCGAATGGGATAAGACCCGCTACTGCATCCCAAACCCCAAGAACGGACAGCCGCACATCGTGCACCTAAGCCCACGTGCCATGCGTGAACTCATTACCCTGCTTCCGAACGAAGTGGTACCAGCCGCGGGCTTAGTTCTCACTAGCGATGGCATCACTCCCATGTCTGGCTTCGCCAAGCGGAAACACCGCCTTGACGCCACCGTGAACGAGGCAAGACATCGGGCAGGGCAACCGTCAATGCTTGAATGGCGGATGCACGACCTGCGACGGGCCCAAGCAACTGCCTTGGCCGAGGCTGGTGTTGACGAAGGCGTGGTTGACCGCATCCAGAACCACGTAGCCGTGGGCAGCCGCGCCAGCGCCGTAGCAGGCGTCTACAACCGGGCTCAAAAGTTGCTGGAACGCGCAAAGGCGCTGGACCTCTGGGCCGACATGGTGTTGGAGCAGCGGGCGATTATCGTCCATGGCAGTTTTGCACTTGAGAAAGTGACCGCTTCGGAATGACGAATTTGTCTACGCGGGCAAGCGGAGTTGCTTGGACTGCAAGGTATTGCGCCGGTGATGCGGGCTTCGCCTCGCAAGTATCACAGGTGTGATACAGGCAACGACCTAGCTGCATCAATGACATTCGGTGACTTTTTTCTTCTCGCCTCACGAAGAACGGGAATGTTGGGCTGTTTGGACATCGGCAGGGCCGCCTTCAATCTATGCATGTAGCCTAGCAGATCACATCGAAAGCGGCAGGTTTTTCACAGTTTCCTTAGGTCCGCCTTGCCGATAGAATTGGCTCAGTACGATCCACAATAAAACCTTTCGAATTACTGGCTTTCCCCGCCACGTAATCTACTGGTCCTTCAAGGATCAACAAGTATCCGTTGGAAAGGGTCCATAGACCCAATGTCACAATCAGTAGCACTAGACGGACCAACCAAATGATTAAGTTGGGATTGTCTGGCACGACCTCAGCCAAGTTCCAGCCTTCGCGATTGTGTTGCTCAAGGGCCTTTTCCAGCTTACCTCGTGCACTACCAAAAAAAAGGCCTAGCAAACCACCGCTGTATCTTATGCGAACTACTTTGTTCGTTTTATGTATCACTGCTCAATCCTTACAGCAGTGCCAGAGGCGACCAAAAGCACCATGTTGCCCACACCGCTCAGTTCAACATAGTCCAGATCAACCCCGACAACAGCATTGGCACCAACGGCATGAGCTTCTCTTTTTAATTCATAGAGTGCCGTCCTTCGTGAATCCCGCATGGTCTTTTGAACTGCCTCAGATCGCCCACCAATGATGTCTCTGACACCAGCGAACAGGTCCTTAGGTGCCGGTGCTGGACACGCGAGAAGGGCGCTATTGCTTATTGAGGCTGAGGCCGAACCGCTTCGAAACCTCCGTTACAAAAATCATCGTTGGCTGCGAGCGCTCGATATAGCTTTGCGAGCCAGTGGTTCGGACCTGAAATCTCCTCGAAGTCCATCGCCCCTTCGATCAACTTCTCCGCGACGCGCTCGGCATCTTCGCCCGCGCCATAAGCGCGCCGAAGTGCGGGATACAGTCCTCCCAAGTGTTCAAGGCCCATCCTCCTGTAACGATCGGCGAGGCCGAGTTGCTTGAAGTGCGACTGAAGTCGCTGGAACGTTTGAAGCGCCATCCCGGCTGGTCGCATAACACGGTAGGACAAGCTCAGGGCATCCGCCTCCATGCGTGTACGCACCTCCAGAAACGCGACTTCCGGGACCACATCGTAACACGGATGCAGGAACATCCGCACGTTCGTCCCTTCGATCAGGATACGGTCCCTCTTGCGAGTGTTGCAGACCGCGCAGCTCGGCACGAGGTTCTTTGGATATACCGAGAACTCAGGGTACTGCTCCTTCGGCAAATAATGATCGAGAGTGGACGACTCACTGATCCCGCAAAACGGGCATCGCACAACGCTAATTCTTCCTAAAAGGTCGCCGCGGAGCGCCGTCATCGGCTGGGTCTCCACAGTGAATGCATGTCGCATGGCCTTCTTCTGCAGGTCGGTTAGCGGTGCTTCATCCAGTTCACCAACATCTGGAGCTGCGTCAACGTAGCTCTGATAGGCGACAACGACCAACGCACGCGCCGCACGCATCAGGTCGCGCCGCGGTTTATGCTTGGCCGCGGCGATCTTATCGAACAGGCTCATCTCATCGATGGTCAGGAGTGAGATCGAGCGCATTCGTTACTCCTCGATCTCATCGCGAATGCTAAGAATGTAAGAGCGCGCCGCGAAACCCAGCTTGCGACCGAACGCTTCTTCGATCTCGTCAAGCGTGCTTCGCCGCGCCAGCGCGCTAAGCGTCTCGTGCCAATCCGTTGAGCTATCGCCGAGATTGAAAATCTGCTGCGTGATCACACCGATGCTTTCTGCGAATGTTTCCAAGCTCGGCGCCACAACCGTATTCTGGTCAGTTGCTCTGCGCAGCACCCGGACAAATTTCGATGGCGTCTCCTGTAGAACTACAGGCGAGTGGGTCGCGATGATGGCATAGCCATCAAATGCTTCGAGACAAGCCCGCATGCTCTTAAGAAACGCGGCGAGTAGCGGCGGATGAAGGTGGGTTTCGGGCTCGTCGATTAGAACCAGCGTAGGCTCAGATCCCGAGATGTGGGCCGTTAGCTCGGCAACGATTTTCAGCGCCACCTTGTGACCACTGCTCAGTCCTCGGAAGAGTTCGCCAAGTTCCTCATCGTTCTGATTTGCGTAGAGCTGGGTCAATCCGATGCGCTGAAACGACGGGTCGCGCAAGAGCGGCTTCAAGACCTCCAACAAGCCCTCCAGCCTGTCGGCCTCGCGGACCCGAGCCAACGCCGATAAGAACTCCGCCTCAATTTCCGCGGGGGTGCGAAGCCGATAGGCCTGCTCACCGTTCGGTCCGTCATCACCCGATGGCTCGCGAAGGCCACAATAGACGTAACCAAAGATTTCCCCACTCTCTTGAAGTCTCTCTTTCTCCTGCTCAGTCCGCCCCGGAATGACAAAAGTGTCGAACGCGCTGTAGGACACGACAACCACAGTCTTAAACGGCGGCGCCCGGCCAACAAATCGACCCGCCGCGTTATCCAATAGGTCTCTTTTAGTGCCATAGCCGTAGCCGCTTGCCACGATCGCGAGGTTAGATAGCAGGCGGGTCTTGCCCGTACCATTGTAGCCGATCAGTGCGTTGATCCGGTTGGGCAGACGACCACGCCGCTGAAAGTCGAAGTCGATTGTGAAACTGTTCGAGTCCCGCGCCACTCGCGTCTTAAACTTGACCTTGAAACCGGCGCTACGCCGCTTGATTGGTTGGGTCGACGCACTCAATAACCGTGCTGCGTCAATGATCGTCCGTTTGGCGCCACTAAAGCGCATCAATGAGACCTGATAGGCCTCGCTATCTTCGACGTTAGCTTTGATTTCGTCGTTGAATGCGACGTCGCATAGACCTCGGAAGTACGGCTCAAAGACGTCGCGCCCGAGTTTGTAAATAGTCTCATAGTAATCTAGGTCTGCCCCCAGAGAGGCATAGCCGGCTGGCAGTTCCGTAAATGACCGTTTGGGCATTTCGGTGTAGCCGCTGGTTCGACCCTGTTCGATGATTTTGATACTGCCAAGATCGTAGCTTTCATCGGCGGATATATGAAGCGTGACCTGGAACGTGGTCTTGTAGCCATAGTCATCCCAGTTATCCTGGACAAGCACAGCATGGGGGAACCGATTGGTCGCTGGCGAATCGCCCGACCTGAACTTGACTACGAACTTCACGCCAATCTTCCTTTGCTGAGAGCGCCTCCACAAACGACGCAGCCTACAACTTTAATTCTCATAAAGGACATTGCCTGAAATATTTAGCTGAAAAAAACGAAGTACGTCCAGTTCAGCGACCCGCACCGGCAGCAGGCCATCGATGCCGACTTGCGATCAAGTGCGGCTGCCATCTTCCCGCTCGAAGCGCCCTTCTCCGCTGATCCTGAGATTTCTGCGCTGCGCTCAGGACGAACTGCCGCTCTTTCAAGTTTTCTGCGACCGCCATGCTAAGCTACGGTCAGGCTACTTTCCCGCCCCTTGCCGCCAAAATGTACGTGCCGCAGCATCAGTCAATCTGGGCTCTGACCCGTCATTCGTAGCAATCAGCATGAATTTCCGCTGTCGGGAAACGGCGTGAACGATGCAAATCCCGCTTCCTGCGCATAAACGACGCTCGGCCCTTTGTTCAAACAACACATGCGGACCAGAGGCAGACTGCAAAACTCGCGTCAGGTGCAGAACACTAGTGTTCGGCACCTGACATAAGATACCCGTTGTCCGCTTGAGCCCAGATTGACCTTTGCGCCCATCAGGGTGAACGTCAGCTATGCAGATTGAACACGACGCCCGACCGGCTCTAGGATTTGCGCTTCATCTTTTGGCTCTTTGCATGAGTCTCAAACAAGTCTGAATAACTGGAGCGTGGCGACTTACCATTTCTGAGTTTCCAAGCGAGTTCTAGCGAACAATTATTCGAGCAGAAAGCGTAGTCTCTCGTGCTGCCATCTGTGCGCCTCAAATCGCTTGCCCTTTTCACAAGGAATTTCCCGCAGTTCAGGCATGATCCGGTCCACCTTCGCAGTAACACTTCGCGCTCATCTGTAAATTCGTGGACGCCTTCTTCGCTTAGTTCCCATCCATGTTCCTTGAAATGGCAAAGCTGACAAAGCGTGAGGCCATTATCCACTTCCCAACGCTTTTCAGGGTAAGTTTCAAAAGGTAAAATATGGTGCGCTACCAGTGTAACATCCGTGGCCCCACACCTTTGGCAGGCCGCATGGTCTCTCGCCAGAACCTGCTCCCGCCACTTGCGTGACGGCCCAAGGCGGTTGTTACGGCGCGCATCGTCACCCTTCCATTTAGGATTGTCCTTGCCAAAGTAAGTCGGCGGCGGTGCAGATGCGGTCTGGCATTTTTTTGAGCAGAATCGTCTTCGGATGAAGTTGCCACTGTTTTCATTTTTCCGACGCTCAAATTCCCGCCCGCAAAAATCGCAGTACTTTTTAACTAATGAACTTTTTAGGCCTAGGTTGCGACATTCGTAAGAGCAATAATTAGCTTCACGCAACTCCGATGGCTTGAGATAGAATGCCCTGCCACAAGTTGGGCAGGTGCGATTGGGTTCTTTTTTCTCGCCGGGTCTGGCCTTATGCGCCTCCGACAGATGCTCCTTGTGTTTATCGCTTCTGGGTTTGCGGTGCGTTCTTATTCGAGGAATGTCCCTCGCTTTCAGCCATTTAAAAAAGAGTGTTTGTCCAATCCCAAAATGCTCGGCAGCCTTTTCAAGCGTCAATCTTGGATAAACCGCTTCAAGCTCTCCTTTGCTTGGTACTGGGCGAGGCTTAGGTCCGGGCATGACGTCAAGTAACCCAAAATCTTCCAGAAAATAAATCTTGCTATGCATGGGCTGCGCTGCCCATCGAGCTTCGACCAATCCACGAAACCTCTGCACTGTATAGTGGAGAGCAGCTTGGCCACAAAGAGGTTTTTCATGCCGCTGAAATCGTCTGATCAAAATCGTAAATGTCTACTACGTTCGCACAGCAGCCCATCGCAACTTCGTCCGCGCAACCGGACTGTGACCGAAGGGCAGTGGGCACCATTTGTTAGGCGGCGAACACTAGCGCTATTGCCAAGCCAATGACCGACACGACTCCCACCGTGGCCGAGCGCATGGTGAATATCGCGCTCGACATCGCCACCCACATCCTTGAGCAACACGCGATGGCTGCTGAAAATTTCAAGAATCCATTACAGAGAAGTAAGCCCAACATCACGCAGTTCACGTTTTCGTGATAATTACTTCAACCTAGCATCACTTCTGTGATACTTTTTTTCGACGAGTATCACAGAAGTAATAGTGCGCAGTTGGCAAGTATCATAAAAATGATATTTGCCTGAAATATTTGAATTTTCCACGTCTGCCCCCCCCTTCTGGAGAAGTCCAACACCGCCTATCCTCGTCCTCATGCAGCCGAATCGGGCCTAAATGATGGAGCAGATTATGACTTTTCTTCGCCTCCCCAAAGTCATCGAACGTACCGGGCTTTCCAGATCTTTGATCTACGCCATGATTAAGGAAGGCCGCTTCCCTGCGCCCGTCCGCATTGGCCTGAGGGCCGTCGCATGGCATGAGGCTGACCTCCTTGCGTGGGCAGCTGAGCGCAAGCGCGCCCACTAATCAACCGAAATTCGAGAACTGGCCAAAGCGGTGCTAACCACCGCTAGCGGCCCAATCATGCCCGAAGGATATGCGATGGCACTGCGTAAAAAAACAAAGATCAATAAGACTGGGCGAACAGAAAACGAGCAATTCGTCAAAATGAGCAAGTGGCTCATCTCTCAACCTGCGTTTGTCGCTCTGAGTACCACCGCCAAGGTGTTGTACATTTACATTAAGATGATTGCCTTTGGCGACCACAATGGGCAGGTACGAATGACCGTGCAAGAGGCGGCCGCTGCTGTTGGGGTTTCAGCAAATACCGCGGCAGCGGCCCTCCACGACTTGCAGGCAAAGGGTTTCCTTGTGTTGACGACCTATGGGATGCTTGGCGTCGAAGGAAAGCGGTCCAGCCCGCTCTATGGTATCACTGAATACAAAATTCCTCCCGAGACGGTCCCGCGGAATTCTTTCCTTCGCTGGAAGCCCGACCATGACTTTCCCGTGCTTCGGCACAAAACGAACAATCCCAACGGCTGGAACGGGAAAACCCATCTCAAAACCTGAGAACGTTATCTCAAATTTTCAGATAAATCCATGATCTGTTCGCCAAGATGCTACTCAGCCTTCTTAACTTTTGAGATGAATTGAGTTTTTTCTGAGCTTTTTCATCCCAATTTTTAAGATATTCTTATCTACCATAGGGAAGGCGTACTGCGGCCAGTAATCGAAACGTAATTCTGCAAACGGTAGCCGAGGTTTCTCTCATGGTCTTTCCAGCTTGCAGCATGGGTTGCGCCATCCATCGGTAGTTGAGTGCGGATGAGGGCTTCGATGTGCAACGCTCTATTCCTCTAAACAAAGCCGCGTGTTACCTCTCAACACCACTGTATAGGCGCCTTGGAACATCCCCAAGGCGCCAGTTTTTCCCAGCTATAAAAAGAGCGGTCAGCGTATATCGAACAACGCTTCCGCTAGATCCATCGCATCGTCTGCCCAATAAACAGATGGACGAGGGCGCACGACGCCCGCCCCTCTTACGGCGCGGCAGGCCAGAACGTGCGATCTCCATGCTTGTGGGATTGCTTCCCGTCCATAGGCTGCCCCGAGCAACGCGCCAGCTATGGCTGCATTCGTATCGCAGTCCCCACCAGACATTACCGTTTCGACCAATGCGTCTGAAAAGTCTTGCTCCCGCCACAGTCGGTGAAAGGCATTTCCAAAGGCAGTCAGCACCCAACCCTGATTTCGTGTAAAGTCGGGTGGAAGACTGTCTCTTGCCGTTAGCAATGCGTGACAGATCTTCGCGCCGCCGGCATCGTTACCCGCATGGGCATATGCTTCGGCCCACATCACAGACTGATTGGCACCTGCCACGCCTACGGCAATGGCGGCAGCGAAGGCCGCCGAAGCTGCAACACACACAGGATGCGGATGTGTCAAAGCTGCGTCCTGCCTCGCCCACAAAGCAGCCTTTGATGGATCACCGGCAGCGGCGATCCCAATGGGGGCAACCCTCATCAATGCGCCGTTTGCCTGACTGGCGCAGTCCGCACTCCCTCGGTCACGCAAAGCGTCGATTCCCTTGGCCGTCGTCTGTCCGATGTCAAAGGGGTTGGAGCCCTTCCAATTGATATAGGCCGCTGCCACGTTGGGGCAGTCGAACCCCCCGCTAGCAACCAGAGAACGGGCCAAAGCCAGCGCCATTTCGCCGTCATCAGTAGGCTGACCGGCAAGCAGGTTCCACGTTCCTCCCGGCAGCAGGTCGCGCAAGCCACCCGGATAGCGCGACAATATCCTCGCGGGATCGAGAAACTCAACCTGCGATCCCAATGCATCACCCACAAGCAACCCTAATAGAGCACCCTGCGCCCGGCGAAGCGGGCCAACAGCCGTAGTTCGTCCGGCAGGCCGTGTAACATGCCTGAGCTCGCGCGAGCCGTTCGATGGGCCACGTTCCTGCACCATCTGCACGATTTCCGGCCGCCCGCCGATGCAGCCGTAGAAATGACGCCCCTGACCATAAGTGATCGGCGTGCCGTTCAATTCGCAGAGCGTTCCTCCAACGGCGAGCAACAACGCATGTCCCGCGCCGATGTCATAACTGTCCAGACCCGACGTAAGGCTGACCGCTGCATCCACTTCGCCAGCGGCCGCCAATGCGAGGCGATAGGCAATAGAGGGAATGGCAAGCACACCTGCGGGAGCAAAGACCCCATGGTTATGCAAAGCATAGTGGCCTGCCTCCTCGTTGAGACCGATCAGCGTTGCATGGTCATAACCCTTGGGGCTTGCAGGGTGTGCAGGCCAAGGGGCAGCTTCCATAGGCTCGTAGGGCGCTGGGTGCGGGCCGATGGCCGCCATAGGCTGACCATTCCGCATGGGCACCAAGCCTTCGGCCCAGACGAACAAATCGCCAGCGTCATCCGGCGCGACAGGCGCATAAACCACGCCCAATACCGGCTTCCCCTGCCGCATTAGCGCGACTGACACAGACGATCCACGCATTCCGCGCTGGAAGGCCGTGGTGCCGTCCTGCGGATCGACGACCCAACAGTCGGAATGGCCAACCTTGCGGTGCGGCAACTCCTCGCCATGCCAGTCACATGCATGGGCCCCCAGCAAGGTTTGCATTAGTGCCGCCTCAATCTCTGTATCCACCGGGCACTTGCCCCTATGGCCTCGAGGGCCATCTGGCCGGTGAAACTCGGCCCGGATCAGGCTACCTGCAAACAGCGCCGCTTGCGTGACTAAAGGCAGAAGAGATATAGGATGTGGAAGGTTTTCGTTTGACATTCGTGCGTCCTTTCGAGCTTGTGGATGACACCTTTTGCACCCTCCCTCGCTCCGCTCGACACGCTGTCGGAGTTTTCCGCATCGGACTTAAATGGACTTTTTTGCTTTTTTCTGGACGCTTCCAGTCAATTGGGCAGGCTTCACCACCCTACCAGAAAACGCTGACGCAGCCGCCAAAGTCAGCCGGACAATCCACTATCAGGTCGAAGTCGTGCGGCGCTGGGTGAACGAAAACAACGGCTCTCTTCGACGCGAGGTTGTTTTTATGGATGTTCGGCCCGACCGGGGCACAGACGCAATTCAATCTGAAATCAGCACGCTGCTGGTTGAAGCGCAAAAGACTAAGGCAGACGTAGTTCTTGTAGACTTCTCAGAGGCCTTTGGTTGGCGCCCGCATGGCCCTCTGTTCGAAATGATACGGGATGCCAAGAACTGTCTTTTGCTTCCACCCGAAAGCACCCTTATCGACGGCAAAATATGGAACCCCGTCGATCATTTTCGCGCATGGCGCGAGGTGGACTACGCGCACCAGTTAGCCAAGGACGACATTAAGCACGCGGCCATGTCAGCGGTGACAGACCTTAAGGCGGATGGAGCAAGTTACGCAACCATCGCGTCACGATTGAACGATATGGGCATGAAGACCGTGAATGGACGCGTATGGACCGCGGACAATGTAAGAAAGTTCATGTCTCACGCTTAGAACACCGCAGAAAAAATGCTTGAGTACCTCGACCGGTCGCTAGAAACCAGTAAATCCGCTCGGAAATTGTGTATCGACCCAGTGAAAACCTGCTCATGCCATAAAGAAATACACCGCAGTGACTTTGACGACGGGCGACATCATTAAGTTACTGCCGGACGAATTTAAATGCAGGCAACCGCAAACGATGGATCCGAAAATACTGACAAAGCGGGATTAAGTTAGTCCCAGTTCTTTTCGAGCCTCTTTAAGGTCAATCTTTGCTTTTGTGCCATGCTTGTGGAGTAGGTGCAGCATGTTAGCCCCAGAGAGCAAAGTGATGGGCTTGCCAGCAGCGAACTTGTGAGCATCTGGACCAAAATCTGCTGTAGTAATTAGAATACCTTTGCTGGCACCTTCCGAAAGCAATGTGCCGTAAAGGTCCCTAACTGCGGAAACGCCGACAGTTTTGGTGTAACGCTTCGCCTGAATAACGATCTTGCCGCCAGTAATCGGATCAGGATCGAAAGCAACAGCGTCAACACCGCCGTCTGAGCTTGCCTGAGTAACTCTGACCTCGCCACCTCGGCTAGCAAACTCCTTCTCAAAGAGTTGGCGCACAAGATGTTCGAAATCTTCCCAATGCATTGATGCCAGATTGGTCGCTCCATCTTCGTCAAGCGCTACGCTCTTGGCATCGATGAAACGTCGATCAGAGCGGTCGATCTCAATAATTGGCGCAATAGGAGCAAGGCCAAAAAGGGATGAGGCTGCAACGCCCTTCAATGCCTTAAAGCAAGCTTTTGGATCGACGCGGCCAAGGTCAAGGACTAAGAAATCCTTTCTGTTGGTCATCACGGACATTATGATCGCTAGTGCATTCTTGCCGGTTGCGCGATCAACCGTATCGGTAAACCCATTGAATACGATGACCTCTACGTGGTTGGGCGTATCAGCCTCAAAGAGTTCATGGCAAACCCTGAGACACAGTTGATAGCAGACGCTGTCAAAGAGGTCTTTTGCCTCCTTCTGTGCGATTTTCGTTTCCAGTAACTCCCCCGTTGACGCAATGTATCTGACTGTTTTGGTCAGAGGTAGGTCGTCTGGATCGGGAAGTTGATAATGTAATACGAGTGTCTTTGCTTCAGGTTGATACGCAAGATCAAAATTTTTGGGAACGCATTCTGGAAGGCTGGATCGTTCAAGGACCAGTGTGGCATGCTCAATGATCGTATCCAAGTCTCCTGCCAACCATCGACCTTTCATTTCGTCAATCAGAGCGTTCGCTCGGTTTTGCTCTGCGAGGAATGCTTGCGCCTTTTGCTTCTGATCTTCATCCCACGCATGTTGTCGCCGGCTTCGCTCGTTTGAAAGCCTTTCGAACTTTGCGCGTTCCTCGTCTTTCCCCTTATTGGCTGCATCAACGAGTGCGTGGTAGCGGGCTCGTTTCTCCTTCGCTGAGCCAAAGATCTTATCGAAGAAGCCGATCTTGGGTTCTGTTGGAGCGGGTATCTGTCGTGGTTGCGGTGGCTTTGGTTCTGTAAAGAGCTGTTTTACGTATACGGCCTTGGACTTCAGGCTCTCCCAGTCGACTGCATCATCGACTTTAAGTGTGGCATGAAGTAGCGTTTTCAGTTCTGAGCGCCTACGGTCAGCGTTAAGAGCCATTTCAGTCGCCAAATCTTTACCTTGAGCAGTTACCTTGCTGGTGAGATGGGTGTCATACTTTTTGTCCCATGCAGCCAGTAGCGAATCCACCTTGTTCTGAAGAACGCCAATGTCTGGAGCGCTGAGTTCTTTGTGCAGATCCAGCGGAATGTGCCTGAAATCTATGTAATAGCGTAGGATCTGAGCACCAGATGCGCTCCACTTAGCCCTAAGTTTACCAATCTGGATTTTGTCTAAGTGGACAGAATCAAATGTAATATCTGGCATGCTGCACAAACCCTTAAGAAACTCGCTTTTATGATGCGTCATCCGCTATGAGTTGGAAAGAGGCTTGAAGGCACAAGCCGACAACTGGCGCCGCTTCAAATTTTGTCGAAGGTCTGCCGTAGGCAGACTTCGAGCCATATCTCAGGTGGCGAACACTAACAGCTACTGCATCGCTATGGCTACGAAACAAGAACGTAACCTACCCCTAATCCAACCAAGTCGACAGAAAATTTACGATTGATCGCGACTAGCAATAGGCTCCAACGCCTAAATATTCGCAAACCGTGCAAGAGATTTGCAACTCAGCGCCCAACATTGAGATGTGCTCATGCAAAAAAGCAAACTAAACCTTTGATTTATTTGGTGCCCCCAGAGAGACTCGAACTCCCGACCCTCTGATTACAAATCAGACGCTCTACCAGCTGAGCTATAGGGGCACGGGCGCTCCATTAGCCCGCAATCCCCCGCAGTGCAAGAGGGGAATGCAGCTTATCGGGATCGGTTGGCATGAGCCAAGAGCGCAACCGCCGCCAGACCGACCAGCATGACCAGAAGCGCTGCGGGGGAGGCCTCTCCCAGACGCTCAAGGCTGGCCTGTTCGTAGACGCGGGTTGACAGGGTGTTGTAGTTGAAGGGGCGCAGCAGCAAGGTCGCGGGCAATTCCTTGACGCAATCGACAAAGACAACCAGCAAGGCCGTCGCCACCGACCCCCGCATCAGCGGCAGATAGACCGCGCCCAAAGTGCCCCCCGCCCCTTTGCCAAGCGAGCGGGACGCCAGCGGCAAGGACGGCGACACCCGCCCGAAGGCCGAATCCACCGCCCCCTGCGCGATGCCGAAAAAGCGCACGACATAGGCCAGCACCAAGGCCGCCGAGGTTCCGGTCAGCAGCAAGCCCGGCTCGATCCCCGTCACGGCCAGGATCGTATCGGCCAGACGATGGTCCAGCGCCGCCAGCGGGATCAGCAAGCCCACGGCCAGCACCGCGCCGGGCGCCGCATAGCCCACCGCCGTGACCGGAAGCACCATGCGTGGAAAACCCCGCCCCGCAAGACGCACGCCGTAAACCAGAAACAAAGCCCCCGACACCGCCAGAACCGAGGCAAGCCCCCCCGAAACAATCGTGTTCCACAGGGCCTTGAGCAATCCGGGGGACACCCATGCCTGCGGGTTTTGCGCGGCATGGCCCAACATCACGCCCACGGGCAGCAAGAAGCCAACCGTCAGCGGGATCAGGCACAGCAGCATCGCAACCCATCCGGCCAGACCCTGTAGGGCCAAAGGCTCCAACGGGCGCGACGCGCGGCTTGGCTTGTGGAACCGGGCGTTGCGGCGGCTGTAACGCTCCACCCCGATGAGCATCGCGATGATGGCAAGGATCACGGTGGAAAGCTGCGCCGCACCGCCCGCGTTGCCTCCGTTCAGCCAAACCGAAAAGATGCCCGTCGTCAGGGTCTGGACGCCGAAATGGGTGACGGTCCCGAAATCGGCGACCGTTTCCATCAGGGCCAGTGCCACGCCCATCGCAATCGCGGGCCGCGCCAAGGGCAAGCCCACCCGGAAGAACAGCCCCCAAGGGCCGACACCCAAGGCGCGGGCCACCTCATAGGTGCAGCCCGACTGCTCGCGGAAGGCCGCGCGGGCCAGCAGATAGACGTAAGGGTAAAGCGCCGCCGATAGCACCACAATCGCGGCCCCCGGACTGCGAACCTCCGGGAACCAGTAATCGCGGGCCGAAGTCCAGCCCGCCAGCGCCCGCAGGCTCACCTGAAACAGCCCCGAGTAATCGAAGAAATCCACCAGCGCATAGGCCCCGACATAGGCCGGGATCGCCAGCGGGAACAGCAGCGCATAATCAAGGATCCGGCGACCGGGAAAGCGGTACATGGCCACGAGCCAAGCGGCCCCCGTCCCGAAGATCGCGGTCAACGCCCCCACCCCCAGCATCAAGGTCACGGTATTGCCAAGGTAGCGCGGCAGAACGGTTGCGCTGAGATGCGGCCAGATGTTTTCCGCCGGATGCAGCGCCAGCCAGAACACCGACAGGATCGGGGCCAGAACGACAAGCGCAATTACCCCCGCCCCGACCGACCAAGGGTCGGGCAAAAGGGCCCGGATGCCGCCGGACTGCGGCGCAGCGCTATGTTGACTGATTTGGTTGGTCATATCCAGAATCGGGATACAGGAAAGCGGTTTAACTGTCCAGAAAAGCTCTTATAGTTGCGTCGGCACGCCCGGACGGTTTATGGGAAGCAGTCAGAACAACCGGAAGGCCCCGATGCGCATCGTTTATCACCTTGGCGCCCATTGCACGGATGACGAAAGGCTGATGCGCTGCCTTCTCAAGAACCGGGATGTGCTGTCGGCCCAAGGCATCGTGGTGCCCGGCCCCTCAAAATACCGGACTTTGCTGCGCGATACGGCGATGACCCTGCGGGGCCAGCCGGCCTCTCGGGACACGCAGGCGCTGGTGCTGGATCAGATTATGTCCGAAGATAGTGCGGAACGGCTGATCCTGTCTTGGGACAATTTTCTGGGCTATGCGCAGGGGGCTGCGCGGGGCGGGCTTTACACTTCAGGGGCGGACCGGATGCGCGCCTTCTGTCAGGTCTTTCCGGCGATCGAGGCCGAATTTCACCTTGCAATCCGCAACCCTGCCACCTTTCTGCCCGCCCTGTTTCAAAAGCAGAAGGGCCGCAGCTTTGAAGAGTTCATGGATGGCGTCGATGTGACCGCCCTGCGCTGGTCAGACCTGATTGCCGATCTTCAGGCCAAGAACCCTGGCGTTCCGATCACGGTCTGGTGCGATGAGGATACGCCTTTGTTATGGCCAGAGGTGCTGCAGGCCGTGTCCGGCCATTCCCCGGATGTCTTTTTGGAAGACAGTTGGGATCTTCTGGCCTCGATCATGTCGGCGGACGGGATGGAGCGGATGCTAAAATACATGGATACGCATCCGCCCCAGAATGCCGCCCAAAGCCAGCGGATCGTCTCGGCTTTTCTGGACAAGTTCGCCCTGCCCGAAATGATCGAATGCGAGGTGGAGATGCCTGACTGGTCCGAGGCGTTTGCCGCAGAGATCAGTCAGGCCTATGACAGGGATGTCACGCGGATTCTGGATATGCCGGGGGTGCATTTTCTGTCGCCCTGACGCGGCAGAATTGCGCCCAATCGCCTCCCCAAACCCGCGCGGCCCGGTTCAGGCCATGCCCAAGGCGGCCTTGTAAAGCTCCAACACCGCTTCTTCCTCGGCGATATCGTCGGCGCTGCGCTTGCGCAGGGCAATCACCTTGCGCAGGACTTTGGTGTCATAGCCCCGGCCCTTGGCCTCGGCCATCAATTCCTTTTGCTGCTCTGCCAGATCGCGCTTTTCGGCGTCCAGCTGTTCGAACCGTTCAATGAACTGGCGAAGCTCGTCGGCGGTGACGGCATATTGATCGGTGACAACATCGTTCATTCTGGTTTCTCCAATTGTGTGCTCTTCCCTAGCGCGGGCGGGGGGGGCTGTTCAAGCATTCGCGCGCAGGCCCCTGCCCTGCACGCGCGCCGAGGAAGGCTTGTCAGCGCAGTCCCGCTCGGTTAGGGCAGAACCGCTGCAACACGAAAGGGCATCACCGTGGAAATACTGATCTGGATCGGGGCCGGAGTATCCCTTTTGGGTGTTGCAGGGCTGGTGTGGTGCATCCTGCTGGCGATGCGGGCGCGCAAATCCGGGATGGAGGATGAGGCGATGCGCGCGGAATTGCAGCGCGTGGTCGTTCTGAACATGGCCGCCCTTGGGGTTTCGGCCTTGGGTCTGATGATGGTCGTGGCGGGCATCCTCCTAAGCTGACGCGGGTGCTTTCTTTGGGGCGTGCGCGATGCGCCCCTTTGGCCCGGCCAGCTGATCCGCGGGGTTCAGTCCGCATTATCCATATCGGCAAGGGTCAGCCCGCCCCGGATCAGGTCATCCAAAAGGGGTGCTGGGGTGTAAAGTTCGGGCGCATCCTCGGCCCATTTGCGCAGATCATCGCGCAAGACCAAAAGCCCGCGCCGCCCGGCCCAGAACATCGGCCCGCCCGCCCAGCGTGGAAACCCCTGCGCTTTCATCAAGACCACATCAATGTCAGAGGGACGCAGCGCAAGCCCCTGCCCCAAGAGTTCCAACCCCGCGTTGGCCATCGCCCCCAGCACTTGGGGGGCTGCCCCCCCAAATGCCGCGTCGGAAGGGATCGAGGACGCCTCCCAGCCCCAACGACGAAACAGATCCTCGATGCCTTGCGGGCCTTGGGTGCGGTTCAGGTGGCGGATAGCGCCCTGAAAGGCCCTTAACAGCGGTTTGCTGATCCCTTGGCCTGCGGATTGAACGGCGCGAATCTCCAGCCTGCGCAAGAAGGCGAGGCCCGTGGCGATTGCCTCTGGCGAGGTGCTTTTGCCGACAAGGATTTCCGCCAGAACCGGATCCGCGCTATCGGGCAAAAGCGAGATGCCAAGCTGCATCGCCCCGCCCGCCGCAGGCCGACCCAAAGCCATCACCGGCACATCGGTGGGCAAAAGCAACAAGGGTTCCTCCGGGGCTTGACCCTCGGGGCGCTGAGACAGGATCCAAAGATCCGCCGGAACATCCTCATCCCCGTCCAGCTTCGGGGTCAACGCCGCCCAGCGCCGCTGTTTTTCAGCCTCGGAAATCTCTTGCCGGGTTTCGGCGGCCTCAAGGGCTTCGGCCACGGCCTCCAGCCCATCGGCCAGACGCGATTTGCTAGCATCGGCCCAGAATACCTCTGCCCCGCTTGCCAGAATGCGCATCACCAGCGGGGCAGCATCCACCCCCGCGCCAACAAAGGTGACATTCTTGACCACCCGCACCCGCGCCCGCGCGCCGGGCATCTTGGCGATCCGACGCTCTGCCGCGAAAGCATAGCGCAGGGCGGCGGCCTCGGGGGTGGCCACAAGATCGGTGAAGCAGGCCCTCTCAAAGGCCAGACCCTGCGCCAGCGGCAAAAGCAAGGCGGCCTCAACGCAATCCACAAGGCGCCTTGGCGCGGGCAAGGGCTGCTGGGCCACTTGTTCACGCGCGGCGCGAATGGCGGAGAGATAGGCTTTGCTGTCTTTGAACCCGTCCTGACGGGCGGCTTTATGCGGATCGGCGGCCAGAGCCTCGGCCAAAGCGACGGTGGCTTCGGCCAATCCCTCGGTCACGACCTGATCGACCAGTCCGATTTGCAGCGCCTTTGCCGCCGACACGGGCTTGCCCGACAGCATCATCCCGAGTGCGACCGGCGCGCCGGTGATCGCAGGCAGCCGTTGTGTGCCGCCCGCCCCCGGAACCAGCCCCAGCGTCACCTCGGGCAGGCCGAGCCTTGCGCCTTCCAGCGCCACGCGACCCTGTGCGGCCAAGGCCAGCTCCAACCCGCCGCCAAGCGCTGTCCCATGCAGGCCCGCGACAACGGGCTTGGCACAATCGGCAATGGCGGCACAAAGATCGGGCAGGATCGGCGCGCGCGGAGGTTTGCCAAATTCGGAGATATCGGCCCCCGCCGGAAAGGTCTGACCCCGTGCCAGAAGGGCGATCGCCGTCACGCCGTCCTCTGCCACGGCCTGCTCCAGCGCGGTCATCAGCGCAAGCCGCAACCCATGGCCAAGCGCATTGACCGGCGGGTTCGCCATCCAGATCAGAAGCGTATGCCCCCGTCGTTCCAGTTCTACCGGGCTAGAGTGTTCGGCCATCGTCCCCCCGAAAAGCGCAGCGCCTGTCGCACTATAGCAAGGCCAAGGACTGCTTTGACAATCCCGAACGGCAAAGTTTGCCAAAAACAGGCGGGGCGAGGCGCATCGTCACGCCGCGTCGTCCCCTTCAGGCTTTTCCGGCGAGGCGGGGTGCGGCCCGGCTTTTGGCCGCGTAAAGACCCAAGTGCACCAGCCCGCCAAGGCCAGAAACAGCGCAGCCCAGCCGAAATTGCCCATGAAAGCCTCCACTGCGGCCCAAAACGTGCAAACAGCGACAACCGCGACCCGCCGCCCCTTTGAGGCGAAGAAAGGATGATCGGGATCAATGAAACGGGCGGCCATATCAGTCTCCGAACAGGATGTTGACGCGGCGGTTATTGCGGCCCTTGTTCTCAATCTTGCCCAGAACGATCCGCCCGATTTCGGCAGTCCGTGCCACATGCGTACCGCCGCAGGGCTGCAAATCGACCTGATTGCGCCCAAAGCCGATCCGCACCAGCCGGACACGCCCCTGCCCCATCGGCGGCATCACGGACATGGTTTTCACAAGACCCGGATTGGCCATCAACTCGTCATCCGTGATCCAGTCTTCCGTCACCGGCAAATCGCGGTCGATCAGCGCATTCAGCGCCTCTTCGACAGCGGCGACATCAGACAGGGCCTCTGGCATGGCAAAATCGAGCCTGCCTTTGTCAGCCCCGATCTGCCCGCCCGTCACGGGCAATGGAATGACGACGGACAACAGATGCAAGGCGGTATGAATGCGCATATGGCGGTGCCGCCGATCCCAATCCAGCCGTTGCCGCAGGGGCGTTCCGGGCGGGGGCAAAGCCAAGGGCTCAGCCGGGATCAGAACATTCTCGGCCCCCGGTGCTTTGACGCAGGTCGCAATGGGAAGGCGGCCACCGTCCCAGATCAGGGTGCCGCTGTCGCCCGGCTGGCCACCGCCTGTCGCGTAAAACAGGCTCTTGTCCAGAATGATCCCGCCTTCTGGCGTATGCCCAACGACTTCCGCCTCGGCCTCTGTCAGATAGGCATCCTCGCGAAACAACAGCTCTGTCATGAACTTGGCCCCTTTTCCGTGTCAGACGCGGGCCCGGCCGGCTTTGACGCCCCCGCCCCGCCAAGGGCTTGCAGCGCCTCGGGGTTGCGGATCCAGATGTCGCGCTGCCCGAAGGGGATCTCGATCCCTTCCTCGGCAAACCGGCGGGCAATCTCGTGGTTGATTTCCGATCTGACCGCCATAGAGAAATTCACATCCCGCAGGATCACCCGGATTTCGAAATCCAGACTATCCGCGCCGAAATTGGCCAGAACGACCATCGGCGGCGGGTTAAGCACGGCCAAGGGCTGTGCCTCGGCGATTTCCTGCAAGATCGCGGCCACCTTCCGCGTATCCGTGCCATAGGCGACGCCCACTTTGACGATCAGCCGCCCCGCCAGATTGAAGCGGGTCCAGTTCGTCACCATCCCCGACACAAGGTCAGAGTTCGGGACAATCACATCCGTGCGGTCGAAGGTCTGAATGCGGGTAGACCGCACCGAGATCGCCCGCACGGTGCCTTGCACCCCCCCCACCTCGATCCAGTCCCCTTCCGAGACAGGTCGCTCGATCAGCAGGATGATGCCCGAGACGAAATTCGACACGATATTCTGAAGGCCAAAACCGATACCGACCGACAGCGCCCCCGCAACGATGGCCAGACCCGAGAGGTCGATCCCCGCCGCGTTGATCCCCACCAGCCCCGACAGGAAAATCCCGACATAGCCGATCCCGGCCACAATCGCATTTTGCCCGCCCTGATCCAGCGAGGTTTTCGGCAGGATCGAGGTTTTCAGCGCGCCCTGAAACAGCCGCGTGAACAAAAATCCAAGGCCGAAGATGAAGGCCAACAGCAGGAAATCGGTCGGCGCGATGCGCGTGCTGCCCAGTTGGAAGCCTTCGCGAAACCGGTTCATCACCTCGGTGATATCCGACACGCGCGCGCCCCAGATCAGCGCGAAAACCGGGATTGCGGAGAGCGACAGGCAGAAGCCGACCAGCACCGGAACAAGCGCGTCGCGGCCCTTTTCCTCGTTGCGGGTGATCAGCGCGTAAAGCGCGCCGACCAGACGCTGCAAGATGAACAAAAGCCCGAACAGCCCCAAGGACACGACCGTCGGAAACACAAGACCGCTGGCGGCGGCAACATAGCCGATGGCCGCGAGGATGGGGGCCAGCACCGCCACGCCCATGGCCCCTTGCCCGATGATCGAGATCAGGCGGGTCGAGAAGCCCGAAACCTCGGCATCATTGCGGGTCGCGGCAACATGGTGGCGCAACAATTGACCAAGCCGGAACAAGAGCACGCTTGCCAGCAGGATCGTGGGCGAGGACAGAACCGAGGCCGCCGCCTCGGACATATTGGCATTGGGCAAAAGCACGCCGCGCAGCGCCTCCAGCCCGACCAGAAGGCCCAGCATCCAGGCCTCGAACCGGCCCTCGGCGCGGCCATCATCGGACAGACGCAAAAGGCTGCGCGCATCCGACAGCTTCGGAAAGACCTGCTCGCCCAGCCAGCGCGCCGCGAAAAAGCTGAACCCCGCCGGGATCAGGGTTTGCGCCACCACATCGCCCAAAGGCCCCAGCATTCCCGAAAGGCGCAAGGCGGTGGCCACGGCCCAAACGCCCAACATCGGCACGATGATCTGCCCCAGCGAGGTCAGAAAGGCCCAGACCTCTTGCCCCCGGATCGAGGCTTTTCGCTGAATTTTAAGAACGACCCCTTCGACCAGAGGCCGCCCGCGCAGGATCATGGCCAAGGCAAAGAGGATCAGACCCAGAATGACGGGCAGACTGTCCAGCAGATTGCGCCGCTTGGCCTCATCGCCCCAATTATAGCCCATTTCTTCGGCCAGATCGGCGAACATCTTGGTCACGACCGAAGCGGCCGCGGGCCAGTTCGCCGGATTGACGGGGGATGGCGACAGACGCAGGAATTCATCCGCCTGACGCTCGCGCAAGACGCGGTCGATTTCGCGGATCAGCCCATCGGCAAGGCTGTAAGCCTCGACCGCCGAAATCGACGGAGCCTGCAACAGCGTCAACTGTTCGTTCAGCTCCTTGCGGCGGGCGGCGAGTTCGGGGGTTTCCGTCTCTCCTTCGGCGGGGGCCGCGCCCAAAGCCTCGATCTGCGTGCGCAGCGTGTTGATCCGGGTGGAATTGGTGCCCTGCGCATCCAGAAAGCGCTGACGCCAACTGGCGATCTCGCTGCGCAATTGTTCAAGCTGGATCGCCGTGGTCTGCGGATCGCCGATCTTATCCTCGGCGGCCTTTGCTGTTGCGTCCCAAGCCGCATAATCCAGCGTCCCGGTTGTGCCGGTGGCCAGCGCGGGTGTCACCTCGCCCGCGAAATTCGTGCCGCTTTGTGCCAGAACGGCAGCCGGAAGCCAGAAGACAAAGGCTGCCAAGACCACCCAAATTCGGACAAATGCCATTGCGGACACCCTTTCCCGGCGCGAAATCCGCGCCGTCAATTAATCTTCAAAAACCGCAGGCAAGGACAGCGGGGCTGCGTCCAGCCAGCCCGGCACCGGCAGATCCTTGGATCGCAGGAATTCGGGGTTGAACAGTTTGGACTGATAGCGCGTGCCGTAATCGCACAGGATCGTCACGATGGTGTGGCCCGGCCCCATTTCACGCGCCATGCGGATCGCGCCCGCCACGTTGATGCCCGACGATCCGCCCAGACACAGGCCTTCTTCGGCCAGAAGATCAAAGACAATCGGAAGCGCCTCGGCATCAGGGATGCGGTAGCTGTAATCGGGCGTCAGACCTTCAAGATTGGCCGTGATGCGGCCCTGCCCGATCCCTTCGGTGATCGAGGTTCCGGGGCTTTCCATCTTGCCGGTGGTGTAGAAGGAATGCAGTGCAGCCCCTTCCGGATCCGCCAGACCGATCTTCACGCCCTTGGGCTGCAAGGCCAGCGCCATGCCCGCCAAAGTCCCGCCCGAGCCGACCGCGCAGATGAAGCCATCCACCTTGCCTTGCGTCTGTTCCCAGACTTCAGGGCCAGTGGTTTCGACATGCGCCTGACGGTTGGCCACATTGTCAAACTGATTGGCCCAGATCGCGCCATTCGGTTCGGTCTTGGCCAGTGCCTCCGCAAGCCGCCCGGAATAGCGGACGTAATTGTTCGGGTTCTTGTATGGGGCCGCCGGAACCTGCACCAGTTCCGCACCGGCAAGGCGCAGCATGTCTTTCTTTTCCTGACTCTGCGTCTCGGGGATCACGATCACGGTCTTGAACCCCATCGAGGCCCCGACCAGCGCAAGCCCGATCCCGGTATTGCCCGCCGTGCCTTCGACAATCGTCCCGCCGGGGCGCAGCGTGCCTTTGGCAATCGCATCGCGGATGATGTAAAGCGCCGCCCGGTCCTTGACCGATTGGCCGGGGTTCAGAAACTCGGCCTTGCCCAAGATTTCGCATCCCGTCTCCTCCGAGGCTTTCTTCAGCCGGATAAGAGGGGTTTTCCCGATGGCGTCCGCCAGATCACTATAAATCCGCATACGACTTGTCCTTTTGCTAACCCACAAGGGTGTAGGGGCGCGCGGCCCGGAACTCAAGCACCCTCCGAGTCACAATCCTGCCAAACGAAGGGGTGCAGCAAAGCCCGCCTCAGGCAGGCGCCCCATATTCGGCGCGCAGCCCCACCCGTTCCCGTTGGAGCCAAAGTGCCGTCAGGATCAGGGGGGCGGTGGCCACCTCGCCGCTGGCAACCAGCGCCATCAGGCGATCAAAGTTGATCAGATGGCCCTTGATATCCTCGGCCTCTTCCGGGACGCCTGCAACAATCCCCGCCCCGTCGGGCAGATCGGCAAGTCCAACATAGGAATAGAGGAATTCAGCCTTCGCCCCCGGCGAGGCATAATAATTGGCCACCGGCAAAAGCCTGCCCAAGGCAAGCCCCGCTTCTTCGGTGGCCTCGCGGCGGGCGGCCTCCTCTGGCGTCTCGCCCGGATCGATCCGGCCTGCTACGGCCTCCAGTTGCCAAGGCTGCGCATCACCGCGCGCGAAAGGCCCCGTCCGAAACTGTTCCACCAGCAGCACCCGGTCGCGGGCGGGATCATAGGGCAGCACCGTCACCGCATCTCCCGAGATAAACGCCGCCCGGTTGACCTGCGCGCTTTCGCTGCCATCAAAGCGACGAAAGCGCAGATCATATTCCTCGACCGAAAAGAAATTCGCATAAGGCTCATTGCGGGCGACGACATCGATGTCACCCGCGCTGCGCGCACGGCGCAGAGTGTCGGCCGTGGGCACCGCCGCCCGCAAGCGGCTTGCCCCGCGCACCAGCATCGGGCCCCGGCGCTTTCGCGGGATGGGGCGCGGGTAAAGCGCCATCACATCCCCCGCCGTGGTGACGATGATTTCCCCCCAGCGGGCGGCCCAATCCGACAAGCTCCAATCCGCGCCGGGCTGCCAGAGCCCCGGTTCGGGAAGATAGACTTCTGCCTCGATGTCGCTGTCACCCGCCCGCACCTGTCGCGGAACGGTGCCATAGCCGAACGGCCCCTCATAATAATCCAGCCGGGCGAAATCTTCCTCAGACAGGTCGGTCAGCAAAAACCCCTGCGCAAGCCCGCCCGCTTGCGGCACGATCAGCGGAAAATCATGGCCCTCGGCCCAATAGACGGCATGGTCCGGCAGGGCGGCGGGCACAAGGCCGGGCGCGCGCCCCAAGACAAGATGCAACAAGGGCATGTGGCACAAGGTGCCATAGATAAACAGCTTTTTCATGAACCTTAATCCCAGCGCCGGCGCACCGCTTCGGTCAGAAGGCCCCCAATGACCCCGCCCGCCACCAAAATGACGATCAGCGACGGGATCAGCATCAACATCCCGTTCTTGAGGATCAGCGCGAAGATATCGACGACCGCTTCGGTGGGGGTGTCATAGCGTTTGCGAAAGGCCTTTTCCACCATCTGCACGATCCCATAGATCAGCAGCGCCCAAGCGACGATGATGGCCGATGTCCGAAGCCCCCGCCCCATCGCATCCACCGCCCCCAGCCGGGATCGATTCGTCATCGTGATCCAACCACACAGGAACCCGACAACCCCGTTGATCAGATCGAACTGCCCGAAGGCCATGGTCTCTGGCATGGCGTTGCGAAAGGCCAAACCCGCCAGATAGGCGGTTGCCGCAAAAACCAGCCCGGCGATCAAACGTGAGAGTGTCGGCATCTGGCCTTCCCCTGTGGGGTGGCGCGCGCCTATTGGGGCCGCGTCACCGTGATCTGTGTCACATCACAGTTTCCGCCCAGAAACGCCCCGGCGCAAGAGGTGAGGTAATAATTCCACATCCGGCGGAAGCGATCATCAAAGCCAAGCCGGGCCACGTCATCCCAACGCTCGTTGAAGGTTTCGTGCCAGCGGCGCAGCGTATCCGAATAGCTTTTGCCAAATTCGATGGAGCCTTTCACATCAAGCCCCGCCCGCGCCACCTCGGCCCGCAAGGCGCTGACGCTGGGCAGCATCCCGCCCGGAAAGATGTGTTTCTGAATGAAATCAACGCCCTTGCGGTATACCTCAAAGCGCTTTTCCTGCAGGGTGATGATCTGAAGCGTGGCGCTGCTGCCCGGTTTCAGGCGGTTCCTGAGCACGTCGAAATACACCGGCCAATATTTTTCGCCCACGGCCTCGAACATCTCGATGCTGGCGATTCCGTCATAAAGGCCGGTCTCGTCGCGGTAATCCTGAAGCTTGATCTCGACCTTGTCAGACAGACCTTCGCGGGCCATCCGCGCCACGGCATAGTCATATTGCGCCTTGGAAATGGTCAGACCCGTGACGCGAAGGCCGCGCTCTTTGGCGGCATATTCGGCAAACCCGCCCCAGCCGCAGCCGATTTCCAGCACATGGTCACCGGGTTGCGCGCCCATTTGATCGACCATCGAGGCGTATTTCTGGATCTGCGCCTTCTCAAGGCTTTCCTGCCCCGTGGTGAACAGGGCCGAGGAATAGGTCATCGTGTCATCCAGCCACAGCTTGTAGAAATCATTGCCAAGGTCATAGTGGTAGGAGATGTTCTTCTTCGCCTGACCCTTGGAATTGCTGCGCAACAGGTGGCGGATGCGCTCGAACAGCCGCACCAGCGCCATGCCGTAAAAGCCGTCATAAATCTCGTCATTGTCGGCATGGACCAGATCCATGAACGCCTGAAGGTCGGGGCTGGACCACCAGCCTTCCAGATACGCATCCGAAAAGCCCAGATCGCCCTCGCGGATCAGGCGCGCGAACAGATCCTTGTTATGCACCTCCAGCACCGCGCAGGGACCCGGCGCGCGGCCCTCTGCCCGAAAGACGCGGCCATCATCCAGCACCATATCCAGCCGTCCATGGCCGATGCTTTTGGCCTGCTCGAACACTTTGGCGAAATAGCGCGGCAGGTCGTTCTGGCCTTGGGTGGTGGTGAAAATGGTCATTCTGCTTCCTTGGTCATTGCTTTGCCCCCTTCGGATAAATTGCGCAAAAAGGGCAGGTGTGTCACGCGTTTCGGGCTTCATAGGCCGCAAGGGCCCGGTTTCGCCCTTCGGCAAGGGCGATGAGGCGTTTGGGATAGGGTCGGGACGGGTCCAATGCCCAGGCGCGGGGGGCGGCCTCGAAATAGCCAAGCGCCTCGGCACCGGGGTTGCGGGCCAGTTCCGCGATGAAGCGGTGGCGGTAGCGGGCCTGAGGGTCGAATTTTTCAGCCTGCGTTTCAGGGTTGAACACCCGGAAATAGGGTGCTGCATCGGGGCCGGAACCTGCCGCCCATTGCCAGCCCATCGCATTGGAGGCCGGATCCCAGTCGATCAGACAATCCTCGAACCAGCGCAGGCCGACCCGCCAATCGGTCAGCAGGTGCTTTGTCAAGTAAGAGGCCACGATCATCCGCGCCCGGTTATGCATCGTCCCGGTCACATACATCTCGCGCATGGCGGCATCGACGAACGGCTCTCCGGTCATGCCGCGCCGCCAGGCTTCGGCCTGATCATTGTCGTCACGCCAGCCAAAACTGTCCCATTCGGGGCGCCAGTTGCGGGTGGTGATATGGGGGCTGTGATGCAACAGATGATACGCAAATTCGCGCCAGACGATTTCCTTGAGGAAATGCTCCGCCCCCGCCTTGCCTTCCTCCAGCGCACGCTGGGCGGCATGCCATAACAGGCGCGGGCCGATCTCTCCGTAGGTCAGGTTTTCGGACAGGCGCGAGGTGGCCTCTTCGGCGGGAAAATCGCGGGCCTGCCGGTAGTCTGCAACCGGCCCTTCCAAAAAGCGATCCATCCGGGTCAGGGCTGCGGCCTCTCCGACCAGGACGTGACGGGCCACGATCGCAGCACCGCGCCGCATCTGCTGGCCCAGCGCCCAATCGGCAAGTTGATCCGAGGCGGGCCAAGCCTGTGGGGCGGGCAGAGCCTTTAGCGCGGGCGCGGGTAAGGCGACATCCCGCCCCTTCACCGCCCGCCAGAACGGCGAGTAGACACGGTAAAAGCCGCCCTGTCCCGTCTCAACCGTCCAGGGTTCAAACAGCAGATGGCCCGCGTGGCTTTCGGCCTCAAGCCCATCGGCGCGCAGGGCGGATTTGACGGCGCTGTCGCGAGCCTTTGCGTCGGGGTCGTAAAGGCGCGACCAGTGGACAGCCCCGGCACCGGTTTCGCGGATGAGGTCGCGCAGCACGCCCAGCGCCGGACCGCGCCGAAAGATCAACCGGGAGCCGAGGCTTTCCAGCGTCTTCCCGAACACCTCCAGCCCAAGCCCCAAGCGCCATTTCGGCGCCGCCCCAAGCCGTTCGGTTTCGGGGTCGAGGATGAACACCGGAATAATCGGCCGTCCCGTTGCCACGGCTGCGGTCAGCATCGGGTTATCCGTCAGGCGAAAATCCCTGCGAAACCAAAGTATCAACGGCTTATCCGACATGCCCACCACGACTGTTGTTTACCACAGGTTTACGTTATGGCCCGCGCGGCGGATCAATCAAGGCGCGCTGCCGCGATAAGATTTCGGCGGGGATCGCCCTGACGTTGGGTCAAGTCCCCTCAGGGTTGCAGCACCTGCTCCAGCGAGGTCATCAGGCGGGCAACCTCCACCTGCGAGGTATAATGCACGAAGCTGAGGCGCAGGACGCCCAGTTCCAGATCGACGCCCATCGCGGTCAGGGGCCGCCCGGCATAGAAATCCCCACCCTCGGCCATGATCCCGAACGGGGCAAGGCGTGCGGCGACAGGCTCTGCCGGGCGATCAAGTGCCACGGCCACCGTCGGGGCGCGAAGGGCCGCGTCACGCGGGCCGATCAGCCGCAGGTCATTGCGGGCGGCCAGCATATCCAGCAGCGGCTGCAACAATCGCGTTTCATGGGAGCGCATCAGATCATGGACCGCGTTGGACCGCGCGACCGGGCGGGCATCCTTGCCCGGAAAATGATGCGCATAAAGCGCGTCGATATAATCGGCCATGCCCGCACAGGCCGCAACCTGCGCATGATCCGGCCCCGAGGGGGTGAACCGTTTGTAAAGCACGCCCGCGTTGAAGGAATGGCATTGCGGCGGCAGTTTCGCGCCCAATTCCCGGCTGATAACCATCAGGCCCTGATGCGGCCCGTAGGTTTTATAGGCCGAGAAAAGATAGACATCCGCCCCCAGCGCCCCGATATCCGGCAGCCCGTGCGGCGCATAGCTGACCCCGTCCACGCAGGTATAGCCGCCCGCCTCGCGCACCATGGCGCAGATCTGCGCCACCGGGTTGATCGCCGCCACCACGTTGGAACAATGTGGAAAGCACACCATCCGCACCTTGCCATCGGCCAGAAGCGGGCGCAGCGCCTCCGGGTCCAGATGCCCGGTTTGCGGGTCGATCTTCCATTCGCGGACTTCGACGCCTTCAGTCGCAAGCCGTCTCCAGGCGCCAGAATTGGCTTCATGATCCTGATTGGTGACGACAATCGCACCTCCGTCACGGGCAATCCACTGCCGGACGGCCTGAGCCAGAACGTAAGTATTGGTGCTGGTGGAGGGACCGAAGGACAGCTCGTCCTCCTCCACCCCCATCAAAGCCGAGAGCCGGGCCCGCGCCTCGTCCATCTCTTCGCCGCCCAACCGCGAGGCCTCATAAGGGGCATAGGGCTGCACCTTGCGATGGGTGTAGAACCGCGTCAGACGGTCGATCACAGCGCCCGCTGTGTAAGACCCGCCGGCATTGCCAAAAAAGGCCTGCCCCTCCAGCGCGGGGCTGGAAAAAGCCGGAAACTGGCTGCGGACGAAATCAAGATCGAGATTGGTCATCGCTGGTCCTTTTCTGTCGAAAACGCGCAAGGCTGCTGGCGGCTGATGCCCGCCCGTCAAGGCGTAGCGCGCCGCAACGAAGGGCGCAACCACCGCGCTGGGGCTAAAAAAGCGCCACATGATGCCAAATCGCGCAAGTTGCGACGTTTCTCCCCTTGAGCCAATCCCACTGCTCCCCTAGCTTTCTTGCATAAGCCGGGCACCCGCATCGCGGTTAAGCCCGTTTTGTCCAACAGACCAAACAAGACCAACAGACGAGGAATAACCATGAAACTCAAAACTTCCCTTTTGGCGGGTGCTGCGCTGGCACTGGCCCTGCCGGTTACGGCGGTCAAGGCTGCAGATGCTGACCTGATCGTTTTTGACTGGGCAGGCTTCGAAGATCCGGCGCTGATTCAGGGCTATGTCGACAAGCACGGCGACCTGCCGACCTATGCCTTCTTTGGCGACGATGACGAGGCTTTCCAGAAAGTTGCCTCCGGCTTCAAGGCCGATGTGGTTCACCCCTGCTCTCAGATGGTGTCGAAGTACCGCGACGCGGGCCTGATCGAGCCTTGGGATGTCAGCCGTATCCCAAATTTCGGGGAAATCGCGCCACGCTTCCTGAAATCCTCGATCTTCAGCGATGACACGGGCGTCTGGTACATCCCGACCGATTACGCCTACACCGCCATCGCCTATAACACGGCCGATGTTCCGGCCGAAGACGTGGCCTCGCTTTCGGTGTTCCACAACCCGAAATATGCAGGCCGTGTGTCCCTGCCCGACAACACCGATGACGTCTGGGCGCTGGCCTTGCTGGCAACCGGCGTCACCGACTGGACCGATGTGACCGAAGATCAGTTTCAGGCCGCCGCCGCATGGCTGCGCACGGCGCATGAAAACGTCGTCGCCTATTGGGCCGACCCTTCGGAACTGGCGCAGCTGATGGCGGGCGGTCAGGTTCAGGTCGCGTGGTCCTGGAACGACTCCATCGCGCTGATGCGCGAAGAGGGCTTCCCGGTTGGCTTCCAGCGTCAGGCAGCAGAAGGCGCGTCAAGCTGGTTCTGCGGCTATGTGAACGTGAAGGATTCGCCCGGCTCCGAGGACAAGGCCTATGACTTCATCAACGCCTGGCTGGATCACGGTTCGGCGAAAGGTTTGGTTGATGGCTTTGGCTATGCCCATTCCAATGACGTGGCCATGCAGGGCATCTCGATGGAAGAACTGGTCGCTGCCGACGTGAACCCGATCGACACGACGCTGCTGGCGCAGACTCCGATCAACAACCAGATGCGCGACCGGATGCTGGAAGAGTTTGAAAAGATCAAAGCAGGCTTCTGATCGCCTGATCTGACAACGGAAAAAGCGCCGGAGGCAACTCCGGCGCTTTTTTCATGACCGTGAAGGGTTTAGCGGATCAGTACCACCGGCACTTTGCACGACCGGATCATCTCGGTTGTGGTGGAGCCGATGATCAGGCTGCGGATGCGGCTGTTGCCGTAAGCCCCCATCACCAGCATGTCAAAGCCTTGCTCCTCTACCAGCTTGCCCAAGGCCGTTTCGGGCTGCCCCGAAAGGCCCAGCGTTTCGGCCTGAACACCGCCTGCGGCCAACATGGCATGGGCATCGGCCAGCGCTTTGTTCTGCGCAGCGCCCGGCGCGCCGACCATGACCACGGTCACGGAAAGACCAGCATAAAGCGGGCTGCGCGCGATGTGGTCCACCGCCCGCATGGAAGACGCCCCGCCATCATAGGCCACCAGCACCTTAGAGATCGGCTTGAAGGCCCGCGCCGCGACCATCACCGGACGGGCACCACTGCGCACGATCCTTTCAAGGTTCGAGCCAAGATGGCCCTTGGCGAAATCCGCCGCCTCGCCCCGCTTGCCGATCAGGATGAAGGCGGCATCCGCCTCTTGCTCGGCCACGGTTTCCAAAAGGTCGCCGTGGCGCAGTTTGGTTGTGACCGCCTCTTGCCCGGCTTTCTCCAAGACCTCGCGGGCGTCGTCCAGAATAGCGCGGCCGCGATGCGCCACAAGTTTGGCGCGCTGTTCGTCCAGATCGGAGAGTTCTTTCAGCAAGGCCGACCGCGCCCCAAGCCGGATCGAACCCGACAAATCGGTGCTTTCGCTGGTGTCGCGCCGCCCCAGAACATGCAGGATCTCTACCTCGGCCCCGATCCGGGGCGCCGCCCAAGCCGCAAGGTCACAAACCGAATGCGCATAGATGGACCCGTCTACCAATGCGATGAGTTTCATGGCTTTTCCTTCCTCAATGCGCGAGCAGCTTGTCAACCGCCCCCGGCTTGTCATGGATCGCCAGCTTGTCGACGATGGTTTCAGAGGCCGCGTTCATCCCGATAATCTCCACCTCTGCGCCATCGCGGCGGAACTTGACCACCGCCATGTCCAGCGCTGCGACAGAGCTGATATCCCAGATATGGGCACCCGAGACATCGATCACGACCTTATCCAGAACCTCGCGGAAATCGAAGGCTTTCATGAAATCCTCCACCGAGGCAAAGAACAACTGCCCCTCGATCCGGTAGACGCGCTCTTTGCCATCCGCCGACAGGGTCGAGGTGACGCGGAACAATTGCGCGATCTTGCCGGCAAAGAAGATGCCTGACAGCAGCACGCCGACCCCAACGCCAATCGCGAGGTTATGGGTGAAGATCACACAGACCACGGTCGCCAACATCACGATGGAGCTGGAGGTCGGATGTGTGCGCAGCGCCTGAAGCGAGGACCACGAGAAGGTGCCGATGCTGACCATGATCATGATCGCCACCAGCGCCGCCATCGGGATCCGGCTGACCCAATCGCCAAGGCCCACGCAAAAGATCAACAGCATCACCCCGGCGGTGAAGGTCGAAAGCCGCCCGCGCCCGCCCGATTTCACGTTGATGATCGACTGGCCGATCATCGCACAGCCCGCCATGCCGCCGATGAACCCGGTGGCAAAGTTTGAAAGCCCTTGCCCCACGCATTCCTGATCGCGGCTCGACGTGGTGTCGGTCAGGTCATCGACGATATTCTGCGTCATCAGGCTTTCCAGAAGGCCCACGACCGCAACAGCCGCCGAATAGGGCAGGATGATTTGCAGCGTCTCGAAGGTCAGCGGAATGTCCGGGATCAGGAAAATCGGCAGCGTGTCCGGCAAAGCCCCCATATCGCCCACCGTGCGTACATCCCAATCAAAGATCAGCGCCAGCGCCGTCAGCACGATGATCGTCACCAAAGGCGAGGGGATCGCCTTGGTCACCAACGGGAACAGATAGATGATCCCAAGCCCCGCCGCGACCAAGGCATAGGTCAGCCACGTCACGCGGGTCGGGTCGAGTTCCGGCAATTGCGCCATGAAAATCAGGATGGCCAGCGCGTTCACAAACCCCGTCATCACGGATTTCGACACAAAGCGCATCACCCGGCCCAGCCGCAACATCCCCGCGATGATCTGCAAGACCCCCGCCAGCACCGTGGCCGCCAGCAGATATTGCAGCCCGTGATCCTTCACCAGCGTCACCATCAGCACCGCCGTCGCCGCCGTCGCCGCCGAGATCATCCCCGGTCGCCCCCCCGTGATCGCCGAGATCACCGCGATCGAGAAACTGGCATAAAGACCCACTTTCGGGTCCACCCCCGCGATGATCGAAAAGGCAATCGCCTCGGGGATCAGGGCCAGCGCCACGACCAGACCCGACAACAGGTCGCCACGGATATTTCCCAGCCATTGCTGGCGGTACACATGCATCGAAATCATGAAACGTCTTTCCTCATCCGGCCAGAGGGCAGGATTGCGCTCTGGTTTGGGCTTTCGGGGGCACCGGGGGCCGGGGCCTTGGGGGATCAAGGCGTGGTGGATACAGGCGCAATCCCGAAAAGCCAAGCCGGGGGGCGGGCTTTTTGCGGCCAAGCGCGGGGGTGGCTGCTTCTCGTTTGACGTGCCGGGCTGGTTTCGGCAATGCTGCGAGGCATCCCTGCCCCCAACTTCCGGACCCCGATGTGCCTCTGCCTTCTCTTGTGATTTTTGATTGTGACGGTGTCTTGGTGGATAGCGAGATCCTGTCGGCGGATGTTCTGATCTCGGAACTGGCGGCGCTGAACATCCGGATCGACCGGGCGCATGTGCGCGCCAATTATGTCGGGCGCAGCTTTCCGACCGTGGCGCGCCTGATCAGTGAAGCCTTCGCCACCCCCCTGCCCGCCGATTTCGAGATGCGCTACCGCAATGCCCTGCTGGCACGGTTTGAAACGGATCTGTCAGCGACGCGTGGCGTCGATGCGATGCTGGCATCCTTGACGTTGCCGAAAGCGGTGGCCACATCCTCCAGCCCCCCACGGGTTGCACGGTCCTTGGCGATCACCGGGCTGGCGCGCCACTTTGGGGCCGATGTCTTTACCGCCTCACAAGTGCCGCGCGGCAAGCCTTTTCCCGACATCTTTCTGGCCGTGGCGGAGCGTTTCCAGACCCCTCCGGCCGAATGCCTCGTGATCGAGGACAGCCTGCCGGGAATTGAAGCCGGGCTTGCGGCGGGCATGACGGTGCTGGCCTATGTCGGGGGGAGCCATATGCGCGGGCAGGTCTTTGCGCCGCCTCCGGGTGTACGGACCTTTGACAATTGGGAAGATTTCCCGCAGTTCTTGGCCAACTGGAAAAGCTTGAAAGACCCTCAGTGAACAGCGGACGCTTTACCCCGGAATCAGCGCGGCTTGATGATGCAGCCCGTGCGGCTTGGCTCTATTATGTTGCTGGCAACACGCAGGATGAAATCGCGCGCAAGATGGGCGTGTCGCGGCAATCCGCGCAACGACTGGTGGCAACCGCCGTGGCCGAGCGGTTGGTAAAGGTGCGGCTGGATCATCCGATCGGGCGCTGCATGGATCTGGCAGAGGCGTTGACGAAAAAATACGCGCTGCAATCTTGTGAAATCGTCCCTTCCGACCCCGGCGCGCCAGATTTGCTGACAGGGGTCGCCATCGCCGCGGCGATTGAGTTGGAGCGGGTTCTGAAATCCCCCGAAGGCAAGATCATCGCACTTGGCACGGGCCGCGCCCTGAAAGCCACGGTGGAACAGTTTCCCCGCATGACCAGCCCCCAGCACCGCATTGTCTCGCTTCTGGGCAATATGATGGCGGACGGTTCCGCCACGCCTTACAATGCCACCATCAGTCTGGCAGAGCGCGTCGGCGCCACGCATTACCCCTATCCGCTGCCGGTTCTGGCCAGCGATGCGGCCGAGTTGGAAAACCTGCACGGCCAAAGGGCGGTGCGCAACACGATAGCACTTTGCGGGCAGGCGGATTTCACGCTGGTGGGCATCGGGCAGATGGATCACTCCGCCCCTCTGTTTGTGGACGGGTTTGTCCCGGAAACCGAAATGCGAGAACTGGCTGCAGCCGGGGCCACGGGCGAGATCACCTCTTGGGTCTATGACAGCCATGGCGTGCTGATCGACTGCGCCTTTAACGCCCGTGTCGCCTCCGCCCCGCTGCCGAAAGCGGCGGATCGACGGGTGGTTGCAGTGGCTGTAGGAGCGGCAAAACTGGCCGCGATTGATGCCGCCTGCCAAGGGCGACTTGTCAACGGGCTCATCACGAATGAGGCCACCGCCGAACTGCTTTTGGCGAAATAACAGGCGATTTTCCTCTAAAATCAGGGCCTAAGCCTAACGCTGCATCGCGGCGACGATCCCCCATTGACTCGAATCAACTATTTAATGAATATTTGCCCATGCACTAAGCATTTGCCCACGGTGGGCAATCCTAGGGAGGAAAGCATGAAACTAACCGTAAACGCCCTGTTGGGCGCAACAGCCCTTTGCACCGCATTTTCAGCCGCAAACGCCGAAACGCTGACCATTGCGACCGTGAACAACGGCGACATGATCCGGATGCAGGGCCTTACTGACGATTTCACCGCCAAGACCGGCCACACGGTTGAGTGGGTCACTTTGGAAGAGAACGTTCTGCGTCAGCGCGTCACGACCGACATCTCCACCAAAGGTGGTCAGTTCGACCTGATGACCATCGGCATGTACGAAACCCCGATCTGGGGCGCCAATGGCTGGCTCGTCCCGCTGAATGATCTGTCGGCTGAGTATAACGTTGACGACCTGCTTCCCGCGATGCGCAACGGCCTGTCGCATGACGGCACGCTTTATGCCGCACCGTTCTACGGCGAAAGCTCGATGATCATGTACCGCACCGACCTGATGGAAAAAGCAGGTCTGGAAATGCCGAAGGCACCGACCTGGCAGTTCATCCGTGAAGCAGCGGCAGCCATGACCGACCGTGCCGCCGACATCAACGGCATCTGCCTGCGCGGCAAAGCCGGTTGGGGCGAAGGCGGCGCGATCATCACTGTGACCGCGAACTCCTTCGGTGCACGCTGGTTCGACGAAGAGTGGAACGCCCAGTTCGACCAGCCCGAGTGGAAAGAGGCTTTGACCTTCTTCTCTGGCATGATGGGTGAATCCGGTCCCGCAGGCTATGCGACCAACGGTTTCAACGAAAACCTGTCGCTGTTCCAGCAGGGCAAGTGCGGCATGTGGATCGACGCGACTGTTGCGGCTTCCTTCGTGACCAACCCGAACGACTCGACCGTTGCTGACAAGGTTGGCTTCGCTCTGGCACCGAACTCCGAAGGTGTTGAGAAGCGTGCGAACTGGCTCTGGGCTTGGGCGCTGGGCATCCCGGCAGGTACTCAGAAAGAAGCGGCTGCCAAGCAGTTCATCGAATGGGCCACCTCGACCAGCTACATCGAACTGGTTGCGGCGAAAGAAGGCTGGGCAAACGTTCCTCCGGGCGCGCGCACCTCGCTTTACGAGAACCCGAACTATCAGGCGGTTCCTTTCGCACAGATGACGCTTGACAGCATCCTTGCTGCCGACCCGAACAACCCGACCGTCAAGCCGGTTCCCTATGTGGGCATCCAGTTTGCCGCGATCCCGGAGTTCGCAGGCATCGCCACCGAAGTCAGCCAGGAATTCTCGGCTGTCTATGCTGGCCAGCAGACGGTAGATGAGGCCCTTGCCAAAGCGCAGGCCCTCACCACTGACGCAATGGAAGCTGCAGGCTACTAAGCTTCCTCCCGATCAAGGGGCGGCAGGTTTCGCCGCCCCTTGATTCTTTCTCAGCTCCGAAAATCGTGACAACGTTGCTGATGGCCCAAGGCTGTCAACAGAGGAGATTTGTCCATGGCGACCAAGCAATCCCGATCCGCTGCCCGAATTATGTTGGCCCCCGCCGTCATCCTGCTGTTGGGCTGGATGCTTGTGCCTCTGGTCATGACCCTGTGGTTCTCGTTCCGGCAGTATCTGCCCCTGCGCGGCGGAGATCAGGGCTTTGTCGGCTTCGACAACTATATCCGTTTTATCAGCTCCAGCTCATTCTGGCCCAGCGTGCAGACAACGCTGATCATCGTCGGCGGCGTTCTTGCCATCACGGTGGTTCTGGGGGTCGTCCTGGCGCTGCTGCTGGACCAGCCAATGTGGGGACAGGGGATTGTCCGCATTCTGGTGATCGCGCCCTTCTTCGTCATGCCGACGGTTTCGGCGCTGGTGTGGAAAAACATGTTCATGGACCCGGTGAACGGCCTCTTCGCCCATGTCTGGAAATTTTTCGGCGCAACGCCGGTTGAATGGCTTAGCCAAGCCTCAATGCAGTCGATCATCATGATTGTCAGCTGGCAGTGGCTGCCCTTTGCAACGCTGATCCTGCTGACCGCCGTACAATCGCTGGACAGCGAGCAGTTGGAGGCCGCCGAAATGGATGGCGCGCCGTTCAGAAGCCGCTTTTGGTATCTGATCCTGCCGCATCTGGCCCGCGCCATCACCATCGTGGTGCTGATCCAGACCATCTTCCTGCTTTCGATCTTTGCCGAAATCTTCGTCACCACCGGCGGTGCCTTCGGTACGAGAACCCTCTCCTACCTGATCTTCCAGCGCGTGCTGGAAAGCCAGAATATCGGGCTCGGGTCCGCAGGCGGGGTCTATGCCATCATTCTTGCCAATATCGTTGCGATCTTCCTGATGCGCATCGTCGGCAAAAACCTGGACGCGTGAGGATCACATCATGGCTCGTGCTGTAACAAACAATCGCAAGGCGCTAAACACCGCCATCGCTTGGGCAATCGGTCTTTTGATCTTTTTCCCGATCCTGTGGACCATCCTGACCAGCTTCAAGACCGAAGCGCAGGCCATCAGCGACCCGCCGGTGTTTCTGTTCTTTGACTGGACGCTGGAAAACTATGCCGTCGTGCAGGAGCGCTCCAACTACGCGCGGTTCTTGTGGAACTCCATCATCATCGCGGGCGGCTCGACCATTCTGGGTCTGATCATCGCGGTGCCTGCCGCCTGGTCCATGGCCTTCGTGCCGTCCAAGCGGACGAAAGACATCCTTTTGTGGATGCTGTCGACCAAGATGCTGCCGGCAGTTGGTGTTCTTTACCCGATCTATCTTTTGTTCATCGAGTTGGGGCTTCTGGATACCCGCATCGGGCTTGTCGTGGTTCTGATGCTGATCAACCTACCGATCATCGTCTGGATGCTGTACACCTACTTCAAGGAAATCCCCGGCGAAATTCTGGAAGCCGCGCGGATGGACGGGGCGAGCCTCAAGGATGAGATCCTTTATGTGCTGACCCCGATGGCGGTGCCCGGTATCGCCTCGACCCTTTTGTTGAACTTCATCCTTGCCTGGAACGAAGCCTTCTGGACGCTGAACCTGACGGCGGCCCAAGCGGCGCCTCTGACGGCCTTCATCGCCAGCTATTCTTCGCCTGAGGGTCTGTTCTACGCCAAGCTGAGCGCGGCCTCGACCATGGCCATCGCGCCGATCCTCATCATGGGCTGGTTCAGCCAGAAACAACTTGTCCGCGGCCTGACCTTTGGCGCTGTGAAATAAGGAAAACGACACATGGGACGTATTACTCTTGATAAAGTTGCCAAGCGGTTCGGTGATGTCGAAGTCATCCCGCCACTGGACCTGACCATTGAGGACGGGGAGTTCGTTGTGTTCGTCGGCCCTTCGGGCTGCGGTAAATCCACGCTTCTGCGCCTGATCGCAGGGTTGGAGGACGTGTCGGCGGGCCAAATCCGGATCAACGGAAATGACGCGACGATGACCCCGCCCGCCAAGCGCGGCCTCGCTATGGTGTTCCAATCCTACGCGCTTTACCCGCATATGAGCGTGCGCAAGAACATCGCCTTCCCGCTGAAAATGGCGGGCGTCGATCAGGCTACTCAAGACGCCAAGATCGAGGCTGCCGCGAAGGCCCTGAACCTGACCGCCTATCTGGACCGCCGTCCGGGCCAGCTTTCGGGCGGGCAGCGTCAGCGGGTGGCGATTGGCCGCGCGATTGTGCGCGAACCCGATGCCTTCCTGTTTGACGAACCGCTGTCAAACCTGGATGCGGCCTTGCGCGTGAACATGCGTCTGGAAATCTCGGAACTGCACAACACGCTGAAAACCACGATGATCTATGTGACCCATGATCAGGTGGAAGCCATGACCATGGCCGACAAGATCGTCGTGCTTCAGGCCGGTAATATCGAGCAGGTCGGCTCTCCGCTGGAACTGTACCACAAGCCGCGCAACGCCTTTGTGGCAGGCTTCATCGGCAGCCCCAAGATGAACCTTGTTCCCGGCAGCACCGCCAATGACAGCAGCCACACCTTCGGCATCCGGCCAGAGCATCTGGACATCTCGGACAGCGAAGGCCTGTGGCATGGCGTTGTTGGCGTGTCGGAACACCTTGGCTCTGACACGTTCCTGCGGGTCACCGTTCCGGGCATGGAAGAGCATCTGACCGTCCGGGCCAACGGGGACATTCCGCTGCGCCATGGCGACAAGGTTTACCTCACGCCTCAGGCCGACAAGGTGCATCGGTTCGACAGCAAGGGGCTGCGGATCGAATGACGCGACTTGCCGGAAAATCCGCGCTGATCACGGGGGCGGCCCGCGGAATCGGGTTCGCCTTCGCCAAGGCCTATCTTGCCGAAGGGGCGCGGGTTGCGATTGCGGACATAAATCTGGAAGAGGCCGGGAAAGCGGCGGCCTCTTTGGGCGAGGGGGCAATCGCGGTTGCCTTGGATGTCTCGGATCAGGCCAGCATAGACGCTTGCGTCGCGCAAGTGGCGGCGGAACTGGACGGGATCGATATCCTGATCAACAACGCCGCCCTGTTCGAGGCCGCGCCGATCGCCGAGATCACGCGCGCCTCTTATGACAAGCTGTTCGCCGTGAATGTCGGCGGCACCTTGTTCATGCTGCAAGCCGTGGCGCGCCACATGATCGCGCGCGGCCAAGGCGGCAAGATCATCAACATGGCCTCGCAGGCCGGTCGGCGTGGCGAGGCGCTGGTGGGCGTTTACTGCGCCACGAAGGCCGCGGTGATCAGCCTGACCCAATCGGCGGGCCTTGATCTGATCAAGCATCGGATCAACGTCAATGCGATCGCGCCCGGCGTGGTCGATGGCGCGCATTGGGACGGGGTGGACGCGCATTTTGCCCGGCTCGAAGGGCTGCCCCCCGGCGAGAAGAAACGGCAGGTCGGTGCCGCAGTGCCTTACGGGCGCATGGGCACGGCCGAAGATCTGACGGGCATGGCGATCTTTCTGGCCTCTTCGGAGGCCGAATACATCGTCGCCCAAACTTACAACGTCGATGGCGGGAATTGGATGAGCTGATGGCACAGAACCTCAACACTGCGGCACTGGCCGCCCTGCCCTCTGGCGTTGCCGGCCCCGGTTATGACCGGGCGGCTTTGACGCCCGGAATTGTTCATGTCGGCATCGGCAATTTTCATCGGGCCCATATGGCGGTTTATCTGGACCGCTTGTTTGCCATGGGCGAAGGCTATGACTGGGCGATCTGCGGCGCAGGCGTGCGCCCCGGCGATGCGGTCATGCGCGAGAAGCTGGCCGGACAGGACAATCTGACCACCGTGGTCGAACTTGACCCCAAGGGGCTGAGCGCTTGCGTGATCGGCTCCATGGTGGAGTTCACCGAGGTGGACGCCGCAAAGACCATTGCGCGGATGACCGACCCAGCGATTCGCATCGTGTCGATGACGATCACCGAAGGCGGGTATTACGTTGACGCCACCACCAACGGCTTTGACGCGGCCCATCCCGATATGCGTGCCGATGCCGCCAATCCGGACGCGCCGAAATCGGTGTTCGGCATGATCCTCTCCGCGCTTCGCGCGCGTCGCGAGGCTGGCGTCGCGCCCTTTACCGTCATGTCTTGTGACAACCTGCCGGAAAACGGCCATGTCTGCGCCCGCACGACAATTGGCCTTGCCCGCCTGTCGGACCCCGCCTTCGCAGATTGGATCGCCGCGCATGTGGCCTTCCCCAGCTCCATGGTTGATTGCATCACGCCCGCCACCTCGGACCGGGAACGCGCCATGGTGGCCGACCGCTTTGGGCTGACCGATGCCGTGCCTGTCGCCTGTGAGCCGTTCCGCCAATGGGTGATGGAAGACCACTTCCCCCAAGGCCGCCCCGCGCTGGAAAAAGTCGGCGTGGAATTCGTGCAGGATGTCGCCAAGTATGAGCTGATGAAGCTGCGCATTCTGAACGGGGGCCATGCGGCCATCGCTTATCCCGGCGCGCTGCTGGGGCATCATTTCGTGCATGACGCCATGGCCGACCCGCAGATCAACCGCTGGCTGTCAGCCCTGCAAACCCGCGAGATCATCCCGACCCTCCCCGCCATTCCGGGCGTTGATTTCGGGGCCTATCAGGCCAAGATCATTGACCGTTTCTCAAACCCCGAGATCGGAGACACGATCCCGCGGCTGTGCCACGACGGCTCCAACCGTCAGCCGAAGTTCATCCTGCCAACGCTTCGGGACGCTTTGGCACAGGGGACGCCTGCCGAAGGTTTGGCGCTGGAAGTGGCGCTTTGGTGCCGCTATTGCGCCGGAACCGATGAAAACGGCACGGATTTTGGCCCGAATGATGCCAGCCACGCGGATCTGAAGGCCCGCGCCCTTGCCGCGCGTCAGGATCCATTGGCGTTCCTGTCCAATACCACCGTGTTCGGTGATCTGGGACAGAACGCAAGCTTCGCGGACAGCTTTGACCGCCTGCTTGAGGCGCTTTGGCGCGATGGCGTCCGCGAGACGTTGCGCAGCTACGCCAAGTAACCCAAGCTGCCCCCGAAAGATCAAGGCCCGAGGGAACGGTTCCCTCGGGCCTTGGTGTTTCAAGCTGCCGATTTCCGCAGACACGGGGCGGCGAATCGCGCCTTAAAGTTCCAGCAAGCCCTTGGTTCCGGTTGCGAAACGGCGCAGCACGGCCGGGTAAAGCTGATGCTCTTTGAACAAGACCCGCTGCGCGAGCGTTTCGGCAGTGTCGCCAAACAGCACAGGCACCGTCGCACGGCCCAGAACCGGGCCATCATCCAGCACGGCCGTCACCTCATGGACCGAGCAGCCCGCCTCTGTGTCGCCTGCCGCCAAGGCGCGGGCATGGGTGTGCAGGCCCGGATATTTCGGCAAAAGCGAGGGGTGGATATTCAGCATCTGCCCCTCAAACCGCGCCACAAAGGCCGGGGTCAGCACCCGCATGAAGCCCGCAAGGCACAGAATATCTGGCTTGGCCGCCAACAGCGGCCCCAGCAAAGCCGCCTCAAACGCCGCGCGATCCTTGCCAAAGGGGCGGTGATCCACGGCGGCGGTGGCGATGCCCATTTCGGCCGCCCGCTGCAATCCACCCGCCTCAGGATCGTTGGAGGCCACCAGAACCGGGCGGCAGGGATGATCCCCCACCATATCCCGACACAGCGCCACCATATTGGAACCCCCACCCGACAGGAGGATCGCGACCCGTTTCACAAAAGCGCACCCTTGTAGATCACGCCCTCACCCGGAACCACGCGGCCCATCGCGATCACCGTCTCGCCCGCGTCGCGCAGGAGCGCGCTGAGCGCCTCGGCCCGGTCCGCGCGGACCACGAGCATCATGCCGACGCCGCAGTTGAAGGTCTTGAGCAGCTCCGATTCGGACATTTCGGCCGTTTCCGCCAGCCAGCGGAACACCGGCGGCAGGTCCCAGGCGTCCAGATCAATCTCGCAGGCCAGGCCTTCGGGGATGACGCGGGGCGGGTTTTCGGTCAATCCGCCGCCCGTGATATGGGCCAATGCCTGCACGCCCCCGGCGCGCACAGCCGCCAAGGCCTGTTTGACATAAAGCCGGGTCGGGGCCAGCAAGGCCGCCCCCAGCGAGCCTTCCGCGAACGGGCAGGCCGCATCCCAGCCAAGACCCGAGGTTTCGACCACTTTGCGCACAAAGGAATAGCCGTTGGAATGAACCCCATCCGAGGCGAGGCCCAAAAGCACATCTCCCTCGGCCACGCCATCGGGAAGGGCGCAGCCCCGCTCCATCGCGCCAACAGCAAAGCCCGCCAGATCAAAATCGCCGCCATGATACATGCCCGGCATTTCAGCGGTTTCGCCACCAATCAACGCACAGCCCGACGCGGCGCAGCCCGAGGCAATGCCTTCAATGATGCGGGTGGCCTGATCGACATCCAGCTTGCCGGTTGCGAAATAATCCAGAAAGAACAAGGGCTCAGCCCCCTGACAGACCAGATCGTTGACGCACATCGCCACCAGATCGATCCCGATCGTATCGACATTGCCCGTATCAATCGCGATGCGCAGTTTGGTGCCGACCCCATCCGTCGCCGCCACCAGAATCGGATCGGTGTAGCCCGCGGCCTTGAGGTCGAACAAAGCCCCGAACCCGCCCAGCCCAGAAAGTGTTCCCGCCCGACTGGTGCGCTTGGCGGCAGGTTTGATCCGCTCTACCAGTGCATTGCCCGCGTCGATGTCCACGCCGGCATCGGCATAGGTCAAACCGTTCTTGCTCATCTTGAAACCCCCAAGGTTTGCCCCCGAAAGCCATGCGGGGCCTGATTTACGCCTGCCTTAGACGATCCGCCCCAAAGGCACAATAAAACGAAAGCGGGAATAGCACAAAAGCGCTGCCTGAAACCGTCTTGGGGGCAAAAAGCGGCGCCCTCCCCCCCTTCATCGCGGCACAAAAGGGGCATTTGGCCCGCGGCCCTGACGGGTTTTGCCCGCAAAGCCCCCAAAAGCGCGAAGGGCCCCTTGTTTCCAAGGAGCCCTGCGCATCGACTTAGGGTCAGTTGGTGCGGTCGAGAAGACTCGAACTTCCACTCCGGTTAAAGAACAGCGACCTCAACGCTGCGCGTCTACCAATTCCGCCACGACCGCACGATCTGACTGGGCGCGTCATAGCGAAGCCGCGCGGGGATGTGAAGCTGAATTTTGCACCGCGATGCGCTTTTACGCGCCCCCCAGCAAATTGGCGAAAGCCGATGGGCCGCCGGGCTGCGCGCGACCAAGGCTTTGCCAGCGGGTAGGCGTTCATGCTAGGCCGCGCAGAACGACACAGGCCGCGCAAGCGGGGGAAGGATCCGGAATGCAGGAAGCCGCGTCAGAGGTGGAATGGCGTTTTATCGACGGCTATGCGCCCTATGCCGAAACCTTGGCCGCGATGGAGGCCCGCGTGGCCGAAATCGCCGCCGGAACCGCCCCCGAGGCGATCTGGCTGCTGGAACATCCGCCGCTTTATACGGCGGGCACCAGTGCGCAGCCCGAAGATCTGGTCAGCCCCGACCGCTTTCCTGTCCATGTGGCGGGGCGCGGCGGGCAATATACCTATCACGGGCCGGGGCAACGGGTCGCCTATGTCATGCTGGATCTGAACAAGCGCGGCCGCGATGTGCGCAAATTCGTCTGCGCGCTGGAAAAATGGGTGATCGACACTCTGGCCGAGTTCAACGTGACTGGAGAGCGCCGGACGGGTCGCGTCGGCGTCTGGGTCGTGCGCCCCGATCGCCCTGCCAGCGCCGATGGCAGCCCCGCCGAAGACAAGATCGCCGCCATCGGCGTCAAGCTGCGCAAATGGGTCAGCTTCCACGGCATCTCGATCAATGTGGACCCGGATCTGTCGCATTTCACGGGGATTGTCCCCTGCGGGATCAGCGATCACGGCGTCACCAGTCTGGTTGATCTGGGCCTGCCGGTGACGATGAGCGATCTTGATGCCGCCCTGATCCGCTGCTTTTCGCGCAGCTTCAAGCCGCCACAGATTGAGAAAAAGTGATCGGGGGCGACATCCTGACCACTGGATTCTCACCCGCCTTCGGCTTAGCCCTTTGTCCATCGCGGGCGGCCCGCGTCTGCGCTTTGCACCGCGTTTTGGGCCTGCCGCGCAAAAGACAAACAAAGGAATGCACAATGAAGCTAAGTCTTTACGCCACGATGGCCGCCCTTGCGTTTGCGGCGCCCGCCTTTGCCTCCGGCGACGCAGCCAAGGGCGAGTCTGACTACAAGAAATGCAAAGCCTGCCATGCGATTGTCGCGGATGACGGCACCGAGATCGTCAAGGGCGGCAAGACCGGGCCGAACCTTTATGGCGTGATTGGCCGCGCTGTTGCCTCGACGGACTTCCGCTATGGCGACAGCATTCTGGCCGTGGGCGCAACCGGCGCCGTCTGGACCGAAGAGATGCTGGCCACTTATGTGGCAGACCCGAAGGGCTGGCTGGTCGAGCAGACGGGCGACAAAGGGGCTAAGTCCAAGATGTCGTTCAAATTGACCAAGGGCGGCGAAGACATGGCAGCATATCTGGCATCTGTTGCGCCTGCGACAAACTGACACCCTTAAACATGGCTTTGACGGGTCTTTTATTGATCTGCGTCAAAGTCACCGATTGCCGCCGCCGCCTCAGCATTCTACAACAATCCTGCAAGTGGCGGCGGGAATCCTTTCCCGAGCGCTGGAATAGTCAACGTTAGCGGGAGGCAGGCATGGCCGACGCAGCCATTCATGGCCACGATCATGACGAACGCGGGTTCTTTACCCGCTGGTTCATGTCAACAAATCACAAAGATATCGGTATCCTTTATCTGTTCACCGGCGGGCTTGTTGGCCTGATCTCGGTGGCATTCACCGTTTACATGCGCATGGAGCTGATGCACCCCGGTGTTCAGTACATGTGTATGGAAGGCGCGCGCTTCACCGCGGCAGCTGCTGCGGATACCTGCACGCCCAACGGTCACCTCTGGAACGTGCTGATCACGGGCCACGGGATCCTGATGATGTTCTTCGTCGTTATCCCGGCCCTGTTCGGTGGTTTCGGCAACTACTTCATGCCGTTGCAGATCGGTGCACCGGACATGGCTTTCCCGCGGATGAACAACCTGTCCTACTGGATGTATGTGGCGGGCACCTCGCTGGCCGTGGCATCGGTCCTGTCGCCGGGCGGCAATGACCAGTTGGGGTCGGGCGTGGGTTGGGTTCTGTACCCGCCGTTGTCGACCTCTGAGGGCGGCTATTCGATGGACCTCGCGATCTTCGCGGTTCACCTGTCGGGTGCTTCTTCGATCCTTGGCGCGATCAACATGATCACGACCTTCCTGAACATGCGCGCCCCCGGCATGACGCTGCACAAGGTGCCGCTGTTCGCCTGGTCGATCTTTGTGACCTCGTGGTTGATCCTGCTGGCGCTGCCGGTTCTGGCCGGTGCCATCACCATGCTGCTGACCGACCGGAACTTCGGAACCACCTTCTTCCAGCCTTCTGGCGGCGGTGACCCGATCCTGTATCAGCACATCCTGTGGTTCTTCGGTCACCCGGAAGTGTACATCATCATTCTGCCGGCCTTCGGGATCGTCAGCCAGGTAATCGCGACCTTCTCGCGCAAGCCGATCTTTGGCTACCTGCCGATGGTCTATGCCATGGTCGCGATCGGTGTTCTGGGCTTCGTCGTCTGGGCGCACCACATGTACACCGTTGGCATGTCGCTGACCCAGCAGAGCTACTTCATGCTGGCAACGATGGTCATCGCGGTGCCGACCGGCATCAAGATCTTCTCGTGGATCGCCACCATGTGGGGCGGCTCCATTGAGATGAAGACCCCGATGCTGTGGTGTTTTGGCTTCCTGTTCCTATTCACCGTTGGCGGCGTGACCGGCATCGTGCTGAGCCAGGCTGGCGTGGACCGCGCTTATCACGACACCTACTACGTCGTGGCGCACTTCCACTATGTGATGAGCCTTGGGGCCGTGTTCGGGATCTTCGCCGGTATCTACTACTGGATGGGCAAGATGTCGGGGCGTCAGTACCCTGAATGGGCAGGCAAGCTGCACTTCTGGGCGATGTTCATCGGGGCTAACCTGACCTTCTTCCCGCAGCACTTCCTGGGCCGTCAGGGCATGCCGCGCCGCTACATCGACTACCCGGAGGCATTCGCCTACTGGAACTGGTGGTCGAGCGTTGGGGCCTTCCTGTCCTTCGCCTCTTTCGTGTTCTTCATCGGCCTGATGGTCTATGTCCTGAAAGCAGGCAAGCGCGTCACCGAGAACAACTACTGGAACGAGTACGCCGACACGCTGGAATGGACTTTGCCCAGCCCGCCGCCGGAGCACACGTTCGAGCAGCTTCCGAAACAGTCCGACTGGGACAAGGGCCACGCCCACTGATCCCCGGATAGAAACAGAAGGCCCCGCGGGAAACTGCGGGGCCTTTTTCTTTGGGCAATGCGCGCGGCAGATGCCTGCAAGATCTGGAAACCGCGCGGTGAAAGACTATCCTTCGCGGATCATTCCTTAACGACACAGACCGAACATGCCCTATCAATGGACCACCGCACCGCAAGGCTCCACGCTGCGCCTTTGGCCGCATCGCTCGCTTCCACCTCAGGGATTCGTTTTGTTCATGGGGGTGACGGCGGCGCTTGTCGCTTTGCCGCTTCTGGTGTTGCTCGGCTCTCCCGTGCTCTGGGGTCTATTGCCCTTCGTGGTGATTGCGGTCTCGGCCATGTATATCGCCCTGCGCCGCAGCTACCGCGACGCCGAAATTCTGGAGGAGTTGGAGTTCCGGCCAGAGGAATTGCGCCTTCAACGCACCGGACCGCGGGGACGCCGCCAGAACTGGGCGGCCAATCCGCATTGGGTGCGCGTCGAAATGCATCC
>JAQWYA010000025.1 GCA_029254215.1 Pseudorhodobacter sp.
CGAGATACCGGAAGACTCGGCGCCATGACTCACGGCGCATTCGTTCCCATTGGGATCAAGTTGATGGACAATGGTGGCGAGATTGGGGCCAAAAAACTGTTATTGTTTGGAATTTGAGGACCATCGTTGACGGCTCATCCCCATAACAGAAAAGGCGGCCGGGCAGCTTCGGGGCTTTGGCCCCAAGGCTGACCTGGCACAAAACGGGGGTCTATCAGTTCCCGGTCTTGCCCGCCGAGATCTGCGTGTTGGCCGGATGCTTGCGATCGGCCGAGAGGATATAGTCACGCATGACGATGGCGGCGTATTTGCCGTTCAACTGGCTCGAATGGCGTTTCACAAAGCCCGAAACCTCGGTCACGGTGCGGCGATTGCGCACCTCTTCCTCATTGGTGGGCACAACGGGCTGCGTTTCCCCGAACGAGGCGAGCGCTTCAAGCCGGTCGCGGCTGATGCCCTGGCTTGCGAAATAGGCAACAACCGCCTGCGCGCGGCGCAGACCCAGCGTTTTGTTATATTGGTCAGAGCCGACCAGATCGGTGTGGCCGTAAACGCGGAAGCGCACTTCGGGGAATTGTTTGATCCAGTCAGCCTGTTGGCGCAGCACGACAAGGGCCGTCGCGTCCAGTTGGGCGGAATTGAAATCGAAGGTGATGGTGTCGGTCACCTCAGAGGAGAACCGGCTTGCAAGCTGTTCGGTATAGCCACGCTCGCCCGACTGGACCATCGTGTTGTTCATCGTGGCATTGCCATAATAGCCGGAGTTGCCGCCGCCGGATTCCTCATCAAAGGACTCCCCACAGGCAGCAAGGGCCAGCACACAGGTCAGACCAAGGATCGGGGTTGAGCGCATCACCTTACTCCATCACATAGCCGTAAGAGCCGCTGAAGTCCTGCCGGGCCACTTCGCCCGCAGCCCCGCGCGGCGCATTGGTGCCGATAACCTTGCCAAAGAGGAACTGCTCCCGCTCGGTCGGGATGCGGACGCGGTCGGTGGGCAGGGCAAGCGCCTCGCCCCGTGTCGGGGTCACAAGATGGGGGGTGACGATGATCACCAGCTCGCTTTGGCTGCGCTGATATTCGGCGCTGCGGAAGAGGCTGCCGATGATCGGAATATCGCCGAGCCATGGAACCTGACCGTTCAGGTTGCGGAAATCATCCTGCAAAAGCCCGGCAATCGCAAAGCTTTCCCCGTCGCGCATCTCAACCGTGGTGGAGGTTTCGCGCCGTTTGAAGGCGTTGATGGTAAAGCCGCCCGCCTCCAGCGTCACCGTGCTGTCGATGGAGGATACAGAGGCGTTGATGGTCAGGTTGATGATATCGCCATCCACCACAACCGGGGTGAAGTTCATCTCAACCCCGAAGGGTTTGTATTCGATCCCGATAGAGCCGCTGCCCGCCGCCACCGGGATCGGGTATTCGCCCCCCGCCAGAAACTTCGCTTCCTGACCCGATAGGGCGGTCAGGTTCGGTTCGGCCAAGGTGCGCACAACACCTTTGGATTCAAGCGCTTCCAGCAGCACCGCAAATTGCAGAGAGCCTGCCGAAAACCCAAGCGTCATATTGCCCTGCGTACCGGAGGGAGAGTTGTAATCTTCCCCCCCAAACACGCCGCTGATCGCTGAGCCATCCGTGTAAACGCCAGATCCGCCCCGCGTGCCGACATTGCCGCCCGCAACCGTTCCGTTGATGGCCAGCGAAGAGGCGAGGTTCTTGGAGACTGAGCGTTGCATTTCCGCAAAGCGCACCTTGAGCATGACCTGCTGGGTGCCGCCCACGCTCATCAAATTGGAAATCCGGTCGGGGGCATAGCGGTTTGCCAGATCCAGCGCGCGGTCCAGCGCCCCGATCGAAGAGACCGTTCCAGACAGAACGATGCCGTCATTGGCGGTGCGGACCTCGATATTCTCGCCCGGAAGGATCTGGCGCAGACGTTCCTTGAACTCTGCGATATCGGGGGTCACATGCATTTCGACATTGGTGATCAAGCGCCCGTCCGGCCCCAGAAGGGTCATCGTGGTGCGGCCGGGCGTCTTGCCCAGAACATAGATCGTGCGGTCCGAAAGGGTGGAGATATCGGCAATACTGGGGTTGGCAATCGACAGTTCCGCAAAGGGGGTGTCGCTTTCTACAACCACGGCGCTGTTCATCGGGACGTTCAGCGATTCCGAAGGGGAGCCTTGCATCACGCGCAGCGTCTGAGCCTGAGCAGGCGCAGTTTGCCCCGCGCCCATTGTCACGCCAAGCGCCGTCGCCCAAAGAAGGGTACGCATTCCCATATGACTGCCTTTCGATCACGCCTCTGCATGGGTCTTTGCCGCCCATTACAGCCTATATAGTGCAGGTTTCCTGCTTTTATTGCAAGAATCAAAACCTTGGTGGCGATTCCTGATGTGGATAAGTGGCAACAGGCGAGGAAACGCTTGGCCAATCCGGTAGGGGTTGTGCGGCCCGCTACCAAATCCGGTAGGCGGGCCGCCGATAAATTTTCCGTGTCAGTTCGTGCAGGGGATCGGAATTTCAAGCACTTCGCTGCCGCGCCGGGTGCGGACGGTGCAAATCCGGTCTTGCTGCACTTCGACCGGAGCCTCGGCGCTGATGCCCAGAAGGGCGGCGCTATCAACCTCGATCCCGCCTGCGACCGTCTCATCGTTGCGCCCGACAAGCGAGAGGGCAAGCCGACCCGTTGCCTGTGCTTGCGCCAAACGCGCGACCTGTTCCGGGGTCGCCTCGACCGTGACGGTGCGCGCGACCGTGCCCGAAAGCCCGCGGTCGCTGTTGGTTTCCTGATCGATTGCAATCACCTGGATCGTGCTTTCGATCAATTGCGTCACATCGCCTTGGTTGCGGTTCGCCTGACCCGTCCAGTAGATATCAACGGCATCGCCCGGCTGCACAAACCCCGACACACCCGAGGACACATCGACCTTGATCGCAAAGGCCCTGAAGCCTTTGGTCAGGCGCGCGGTCAGGCCCGCATCCTGTCCCGGTTCGGTGACTTTGACCGGCAAGATGACTTCCAGCTTCTCCATCGGGCGCAAGACATAGCGCGGCTTTACATAATCGCCGGGAAACAGGGCTTCTTCGGTTGTGAAAGCATTCTCGGGCAGGGATTTCTTGGGGAAATAGACAAGGGCGACGCTGTCTTTGGTCAAAGGATCCCCATAGGCGAGGTTCTTCTTCACGACGAAGACTTCAACCACCTCGCCCATCTTCAGCCGGTCGGCGCGCTCGCGCGCAACTTCGCTTTGCGCAGTGCTGACATAGCCCTGAACCATCCAAACGGCGAAGCCGGCCAATGCAAGACCGAACATAAGTACCAGACCAAATACTAGCCTCATTTTGTCACCTCAAATCTGTGTCTTTGGGGGGCTTGCGCCCGCCTATTGGCCATATCCGGGTCGGATATCGCTGATGTCTTCGGAAATCGCTTGCGAGACGCTGTCGGCGGAAAAGGCGATCGGCCCCAGGATCAACATCCCCATTCCGATCACAGCCGCCGAAAGGACCACCCAATCGACCGTCACCGCCCCTTCTTCGTCAAAGACAAAGCAGGGCTGATCTGTCGTCAGGGGCGGCTTGGAAGACATGCGCAATTCCCTTTGGTGCTATCGCAGCCTGGTCCCGATTTTGGGCGGGCGGCTTTGAAACAAGAGCCGATCCAATCGTGCAGACCGTTTTCGGGCGGTCCCGGTAGCCCGGTGAACGCAACGAAGGGTCGCGCCTTTATGAAGCCGCGACCCTCGTTTCATTCGAAGCTGGCCCGCGATTATTCGAGGTTCTGGTAGCCCGATGCACGACCGCCGAGGTCGGAGACAACGCTGCTGCCCAGAGTCTCGATGCCGCCACCGACGGAGGACATGACAACCATGCCAAGGCCCACGATGGCTGCGGTCAGAACGACCCAGTCAACAGTTACAGCGCCGGATTCGTCGTTGAAGAATTTCTTGAGGAAGTTCAGTTTCATGGGTCGTCCCTTTCTGGTTGTCTGTCTGGTTGGCCTCCAGACTGTTTTCAAGCACAGCCGGAAGCGAGGTTTCAGACCACAGATTGCTCTGGGTATGAGGGCATTTAGACGGGGAAAAGTGTCGGGAATACGGCGCTGCAAAGGTGAAATCTGGTGGTTCCTTGCAGTTTTTCGGAAAAGGGGTGAACATTGTGTTTCCCTTTTAAAAACAATAATCCGCAGAGATTTTAGGGGGAGGCAGGGTTACGGAGGATGTGAAAAAGGCCGCCTCCTTGCGGGGCGGCCTTTTCCGGAATGAAGGGTCAGACGCTCTTATTCGAGGTTCTGGTAGCCCGAAGCGCGGCCGCCGAGGTCGGAGACAACGCTGCTGCCCAGGGTCTCGATGCCGCCGCCGACGGAGGACATGACAACCATGCCAAGGCCCACGATGGCTGCGGTCAGAACGACCCAGTCAACAGTCACAGCGCCGGATTCGTCGTTGAAGAATTTCTTGAGGAAGTTCAGTTTCATGGTGTTTTCCTTTGATAGGGTTTAAGGGTCTGCGGTTTTTCGCACCTTTCTGGATCATCCCGGTCTGGCCTCTGTTCCGTCCCGGTCACCGTCTTGGCGTAGGGACATATGGCCCCCTGAATGTGGCGGCGCTTTGCATGCGGTGTGGCATTTCCAAGATTTTCATAAAGTCTTTAAGGTTTCTTTTAAGGTAATGAAAAGTAACAATAATTTATTTAAACTCAGGGTTGCAGGGATGGCTTACCGCTGTCCTGGCTGTTGTAAATGGGTCAAATATGTCGGGGATGCCACATTTGGCCGCCATTCCGGTGGCAAAATCAGCGATTTTCTGCAAACATTCTGCAAAAGAAAAACGAGCAGGCAATTTCGAGATGCGGGCAGCAGCAGCCATGACCACCCTTTTGCTGGGGTGTTTCAGCGGGTTGGGGGGCGTTGTGCCTTCCGCCATGGCGCAGCCGCAGCCTTATCAGGACGATTTTACGGCCCGACGCGTCGGCGTGCCCAAACCCGGAGAGACGCGGCGCATCACCGTCCAGATCGACCCGGTCGAACAAGCCCGCCGCTTGGCTGTCGCCCCCAAACCCGAGGCGAAAGATCCCGCGCCCGAAGCGTCTGCGCCCGTGGCGGCCCCTCCGCTGGGGCGCTACGATTGGTATTGGCAGGCCGTGCCCGCCGGGCTGACAGAGACCTCGGGGCGCTACTCCAAGGCGATTTCAGCGCTGGGGTTGGGGCCTGCCGGCACCTCGGTCGAGGCCCCCCGCTTGCAGCAAATGCAAGACCTCGCCACGCTTTACGGCATCGAGATCTTGAAAGCGACGATTGGCACTCGCGTTTCTCCGGCTTTGGTTTTGGCGGTCATCGGCATTGAAAGCGCCGGAGAGGCGGCGGCGCTGAGTTCGGCGGGGGCAGTCGGGTTGATGCAACTGATCCCGGCTAAGGCGGAACGCTTTGGGGTGGTCGATTCGACGGACCCGGTGCAGAATATCAAGGGCGGTGTGGCCTATCTGAACTGGCTGATGGAGCGGTTTGATCAGGATCCGGTGCTGGTGCTGGCCGCCTATAATGCGGGCGAAGGGGCGGTTTCAACGCATCTGGGCGTCCCGCCTTTCGCGGAAACCCGCGACTATGTGCCAAAGGTGCTGGCCGCCTGGACGGTTGCGCAGGGCCTGTGCCTGACCCCGCCCGAACTGGTTTCAGACCCATGTGTGTTCAAGGTGATCGCGGCGGGGGGCTAGGCGCGCAGCCCCGCCTTTCAAACTGCGAAAGCGTCGGCCCATTCGGGGTGTTTGCGGCGCATTGCATTGGTAAAGGGGCAAAGCGGCATGATCTTGAACCCCTCGGCCCGCGCATCCGCCACCAAACGCTCCACAAGCAAAAGCCCCGCGCCGGTTCCGCGCAGGGCTTCTGAGACTTCGGTGTGATCCGCGATCACCAAGGTGGGGGAGGTGACAGAATAGGTCAGCTCTGCCTCGGCCCCGTTGAGGGTCAGCACATAGCGGCCTTTTCTGCCCCCCTTCAGGATCTCGCGGCGCAGGACCGGTTCAGTCAACCAGCGTGGCCTCGGTCGCGGCGCGCATCTCGGCCTCGGTGACGCCATCGGCCAGCTCGACGATCCGCAGGCCACCCTCTACCACATCCAGAACGCCCAGATTTGTGATGATCCGGTCTACGACCTTCTGGCCCGTCAGGGGCAAGGTGCAGGCCTTGAGAACCTTCGATTCGCCATGTTTGGAGGTGTGATCCATCACGACCACCACACGGCCCACGCCCGCGACCAGATCCATCGCGCCGCCCATGCCTTTGACCAGCTTGCCCGGAATCATCCAGTTCGCCAGATCACCATTCTCGGCCACTTCCATAGCGCCCAGAATCGCCATGGCGATCTTGCCGCCGCGGATCATCGCGAAGGATTGGGCGGAGTCGAAATAGGCGGTCTGCGGCAGTTCGGTGATGGTCTGCTTGCCCGCGTTGATGAGGTCTGCATCCTCCTCCCCCTCATAGGGGAAAGGGCCCATGCCCAACATGCCGTTTTCGGATTGCAGTGTAACTTCAACACCTTCCGGGATGTAGTTCGACACCAGCGTCGGGATTCCGATGCCAAGGTTCACATACCAGCCGTCCTGCAACTCTTGCGCCGCACGGGCAGCCATCTGATTGCGATCCCAACCCATGATCAAGCCTCCCGCTTGCGCGTTGTGCGCTGTTCAATCCGTTTTTCATGCTGGCCCTGAATGATCCGGTGCACATAGATGCCGGGCAGGTGGATCATGTCGGGGTCAAGGCTGCCCATCGGCACGATTTCCTCGACCTCGGCCACGCAGATCTTGCCGCAGGTCGCGGCAGGCGGGTTGAAATTGCGCGAGGTCTTGCGGAACACGAGGTTGCCCGACGGGTCCGCCTTCCAGGCTTTCACGATCGACAGATCCGCCACGATGCCGCGTTCCAGAATATAGGTCTGGCCGTCGAAATCCTTGTGGTCCTTGCCTTCCGCGATCACGGTGCCCACGCCGGTCTTGGTGTAAAAGCCGGGAATGCCCGCCCCACCGGCGCGCATCCTTTCGGCCAAAGTGCCTTGGGGGTTGAATTCCAGCTCCAGCTCCCCGGACAGGTACTGGCGCATAAATTCAGCGTTTTCACCAACATAGGAGGAGATCATCTTCTTGACCTGCCGCGTGGCGAGCAAGACGCCCAGCCCGAACCCGTCAACGCCTGCGTTGTTGGAGGCGACCGTCAGATCCTTGGTGCCAGCGTCTTTGATGGCGGCGATCAGAAGTTCCGGGATGCCGCAAAGGCCAAATCCGCCGGCGGCGATGGTCATTCCGTCAAACAGCGCGCCGTCCAGCGCCGCCGATGCCGTTTCATATACTTTCTTCATGCAAGCTCCCCCGCAAGTGCTGGTCAAGTTCTGGCGGATGCGCGGGCGCGAGTCAATCGCTGCACTGCGGCGACGCGGCTTGTCGCGGACCGGATCCCAAGGCGCGCCCCAAAAACGGCTTGAAGAGGAACCTGCCCCGCGCATATGAGGGACGGGTGAAAGCGCCGTGCGGGCGTGCTGGAATGGTAGACAGACCAGACTTAAAATCTGTGGGGCCTTGTGCCCGTGTGGGTTCGAGTCCCACCGCCCGCACCATTTCGCCCTAATCCCCTCAAATCCTTGATAAAACGCCGTCGGGTTTGCGTACAGCCTTTGTACAGCTTCCGTACAGACGCGGGGGCATCACTGGGGTTGAGACGAAAAAGCCCCGGCCGATGATCTGGCCGGGGCTTGGGAGACGAAAAGGCGGCGGGCTTAGCTATCCATCTTGAGCGCCGAGATGAACGCTTCTTGCGGAATCTCGACCTTGCCGAACTGGCGCATCTTTTTCTTGCCGGCCTTCTGCTTTTCCAGAAGCTTCTTTTTCCGGCTGGCGTCGCCGCCATAGCATTTCGCCGTCACGTCCTTGCGCATCGCTGAGAGAGCCTCGCGGGCGATGACCCGGCCGCCGATGGCCGCCTGAATCGGGATTTTGAACATGTGGCGCGGGATCAGATCCTTGAGCTTTTCGACCATGGCCCGCCCGCGCGATTCGGCGCGGTCACGGTGCACCATCATGGACAGCGCATCGACCGGCTCGTCATTCACAAGGATCGACATTTTGACGAGGTGATCCTCGCGGTATTCCGAGATCACATAGTCAAAGCTGGCATAGCCCTTGGTCACCGATTTCAGGCGGTCGTAGAAGTCAAAGACAACCTCGGCCAGCGGCAGGTCATAGACGACCATGGCGCGCGACCCGGCGTAAGACAGATCCATCTGGATGCCGCGCCGGTCTTGGCAAAGTTTTAACACATCGCCCAGATACTCATCCGGAACGAGGATCGTGGCTTTGATGCGCGGCTCGTCGATATGGTCGACAAAGGTCAGGTCCGGCATGTCGGCGGGGTTGTGCAGCTCGCGCACCTCGCCGTCTTTCATATGGAGGTGGAACACAACAGAAGGCGCCGTGGTGATCAGGTCGAGGTCATATTCCCGCTCCAACCGGTCGCGGATCACTTCGAGGTGCAAAAGACCAAGGAAACCGCAGCGGAAGCCAAAGCCAAGCGCGGCAGAGGTTTCCATTTCCGAACTGAAGGAGGCATCGTTCAACTGAAGCTTTTCGATGGCGTCGCGTAGATCGTCAAAATCATTCGCATCCACCGGGAAAAGGCCGCAGAACACCACGGGTTGCGCGGGTTTGAAGCCCGGAAGCGGCTTTTCGCAGCCCTTCTTTTCGGTCGTGATCGTGTCGCCCACACGGGTGTCGCGCACCTGTTTGATGGAGCCTGTCCAGATGCCGATCTCTCCCGGACCCAGTTCGGCGATGTCGACCATCTGGGGTTTGAGAACGGCAAGCTTGTCAACGCCGTAGACAGCGCCGGTCTGCATCATCTTGATGCGGTCGCCCTTGCGGATCACGCCGTCCATGACGCGGATCATGACGACGACGCCCAGATAGCTGTCGTACCAGCTGTCCACCAGCATGGCTTTCAAGGGCGCGTCGCGGTCGCCTTTGGGGGCGGGCAGGCGGGTGACGATGGCCTCCAGCACCTCGGGGATGCCAAGGCCGGATTTTGCCGAAATCTCAACCGCGTCAGAGGCGTCGAGGCCGATCACATCCTCGATCTGCTGCTTGACGCGGGCAGGTTCGGCGGCGGGAAGGTCGATCTTGTTAAGGACGGGCACGATCTCATGCCCGGCGTCCAGCGCGTGATAGACGTTTGCAAGCGTCTGCGCCTCAACCCCTTGCGAGGCGTCCACCACCAGAAGCGAGCCTTCGACCGCGCGCATGGAGCGGGAGACCTCATAGGCGAAATCGACATGGCCGGGCGTGTCGATCAGGTTGAGGATATAGCGTTTGCCATCCTTCGCCGGATATTCGATGCGCACGGAGTTCGCCTTGATGGTGATCCCTCGCTCGCGCTCGATATCCATGCTATCGAGCATTTGCGCTTTCATATCGCGTTCGGCCACCGTCCCGGTCATCTGGATCAGCCGGTCGGCGAGCGTGGATTTGCCGTGGTCAATATGCGCCACGATGGAGAAATTGCGGATGAGATCAAGCTGGGTCATGGCGCGCGTATAGCCTGTCTTATCTGAGGCGGGAAGGGGGATTTGCATCACCAAAGCCCAAGCGCGCCCGGCTTTTTTCCCGCACGACCCACCGAGGGCAGCTCCATGGAAATTGAGGCGGCGCAGAACGGGCGGCGGGCCGGAAACCCCTGCAGATCGGGCGGAATTGTGGTAGGCTGCCCAAGACCACTATCCGCGATGACGTTCAGCAACGGGAGGATCAGATGGCTGACCCCAAAGAAATCGTGAAAAAGATCGGTGAAAAGCTGAAAAACAAGAAAGCCAAGGTCAAGAAGGTTGAGACCCAGCCGGAAGGGACCAAGGGCACCTCTTTGCCCGGCCCTCTCAAGAAAGCGCTGGAGGAGGAGTTCGGGGTGAACCTGTCAAAGGTTCGGGTGCATACGGGCGGAAATGCCGGGGAGATCGCGAAATCACTGGGGGCCAAGGCCTTTACCGTTGGCAATGACGTCTTTTTTGGCAAGCCGGGGGATGCCAAGGATGCGGCCACGGTCGCGCATGAGCTGTGGCATGTGGTCCAGCAAGGCAAAGGCAAGATGCCGAAAGCGCAGGACGGCAAGGCGCTGACCTCCAAATAAGTCTGTATCTGGTGGGTGATCGGGGCTTGCCTGCTATGGATTGGGGTTTCGGCGGTGATCCGCCCGGTTTTCAGGAAATTCGGGAATTTATTGGCCGAATCAACACGTTTTGTGACAGTTTCTGTCACAAGCGCTGCGCTTCGCCATCGTCACAGGTTTGCCGGGGTGGGGCGCAAAGACCAATCGGGCAAATCGGATGGGGTGCAGCCCCGTCGGGACAGTCAACAAGACGCAGAAAGCGACAGTCATGAGCAAAACCCTTATCGCAGCAGCCGTAGTGGCGCTCTCTCTTCCGGCCGCGGCGGCTTTTGCCGGGCCGATTGAAACAGCCTGTCTGCGGTCAGACCGTCAGGCCGCCAGCCGGAGCCTGTGCGGCTGCATCCAGCAGGTTGCCGATATGACCCTGCGCGGCACCGATCAGCGCAAGGCGGCGCGGTTCTTTGGGAACCCCGACGAGGCGCAGGACGTGCGCATGTCAAAGCGCGACTCCGACAATGAATTCTGGGCGCGCTATCGCAACTTTGGCGATACGGCGGCGGTTTATTGCGCAAGCTGATACGCGTTTGAAGGCAAGCGAGGGGCGTCACGGCAGGTCTGCTGCGGCGCTTTTTGTATGTCTGAAAAGGCCAGTCAGCCCTATGGTCGAGGCAAAGAGGCGCCATGTGATGGATGCGCCGTGGCGGGGATGTCACGGGAATCTGGCTGTTCCGGTTCACGCTTCGCATTGGTCTGCAGCGCGAATTGCGGCCCGACGATTGGCCGCTTTGCCAGGCGAAATGAAGACGCGGGCCCGGTGCCTCTTTTCGACAGCGATTTCCGCGATTGGCTGGGTTGAGCTTAGCGCTTCGTTAACCCTTCGGCCCTTATCTTTGAGGCATGAAACAGCTTTGCCTCCTCTTGCTGTGTTGTGTGCTCGCTGCTTGCGGGGCGCAACCCACCCCTGCGCTTTGGGGCGCCACGCGGTTTGAGGTGAACCGTGACGGGCGCGATTATGTGCTGTTTCAAAAGGCCAATCAGGTGGAGGTGATCCGCCTCGGCTGGGTTAAACGCGGGGAACATCAGGCCATCCGGGCCACAATGATCGCCTTGATTGCCGAAGTGACCGGATGTCAGCCGGTTGCAGCCACGTTGAAGGGAGATAGCGGGGCGATGCGGGGGCGCGTCAAGTGCCCTCCCTAAAGGCCAGGAAAGGGGGCGTTTCGGGGGTGAAAACTGGCTCTGGAGGGCCTTTCGCAGTTGACGCGTGTAAATCCTGTGTGACCCTGTTATGCTGCGCCGCAGCAAAAGGGGGAATCACGTGGCCCAAATTATCACGATCGCGCAGCAAAAAGGCGGGGCTGGCAAGACGACGCTGGCCGTCAATCTGGCGGTGGCTTTCGCCGCGCGGGGGTTGCGGGTGGCCTTGCTGGATACCGATCCGCAGGGCAGTCTTGGCCGCTGGTTCATGACGCGGCGCGAAAGGCTGGGCGATGCCGGGGTGGAATTTGGCACGGCAAGCGCTTGGGGCGTTGGCTATGAATGCGAAAAGCTGGGCAAAAACAACGATATCGTGATTGTCGATACGCCTCCGAAAGTGGACAGTGATCTGAAACCCGCGCTGCGTGAGGCGGATCTGATCCTCGTGCCGGTCGGGTCTTCGCATGTGGATCTTTGGGCGACGGATGGGGTTATCGACCTCGCGGTTCGGGTCGGCAAGCGCTGTGTGATCGTTCTGAACCGGGTGAAATCCGGCACGCGTCTGGCGGAGGAAGTCGCGGGGGCGGCGGCAGAAATCTCGGCCCATGTGGCGCAGGGGCGCTTGGGCCAGCGGGTCGCGTTCGCGGAGACATTGGGGCAGGGGCTTGGCGTGTCGGAATTGGGCAAATCCCCGGCCAAGGCGGAAGTGTCTGATCTGGCGGATGAAGTTCTGGGATTGCTGACCGAAAACGACTAAGGCCGCCCCGAAGGACGGCCCCTAAATCTTTCCCCAGATGCTGCGGAACGGTCCGCTTCGCTTAGCGGCGACGGTCGCGCCGGGCGGACATCGGCTGGAACGCCACGCCCACATGCGCCTCACAATAGGGTTTTCCGGCAGTGGAGGGCAGGCCGCAGAACCAGAAATCTTCGGTTGCGGGATCCCCGATCGGCCATTTGCAGGTGCGCTCGGTCAATTCCATCAGCGAAATGCGCTTGGCGTGCTTTTCGACTTCGCGCACCGAGGCGAGCGCTTCGGGGCTGATTTCATTGGCGGAAGGCTGCGGCGGCAGCGGCTGACCGGCCGGAACGATGGTTTTGCGCAAGGGCAGGGGCGTCACATTGCTGACGACCTGCGCCACGGCGGCGGCGGTGGTGCGGTCGGGCGGCGAGGGGCGCGGATCGGAGGCGCGCAGCGGCGGCTCGGGCGGTTTGGGCGGCGGCGGCGGTGCGGCGGCCTCGACCTTCGGCGGGGCAACGGGAGCGGCTGCCACGGGTTCGGGGGCGGCCTCCTCTTTTTCGGCGCCGGGGGCGGCGCGGTTCGACAGGCCCAGGCGATGCACCTTGCCGATCACCGCGTTGCGCGTGACACCGCCCAATTCCTTGGCGATCTGGCTGGCGCTTTGGCCTTCAGCCCACATCTTCTTGAGCGTTTCAACGCGTTCATCTGTCCAGGACATGCCTGTTCTCCGGTTCTGTGAGGGGAATGCGAGGGCTTGAATGCCCGGCAAGACCGCGGTTGCCCCTATTCTAGCGAGGACCAGCCGAGATACAAGCGGTGCGCGGCGAATTCAAGGCGTAACGGCATGGTTTGGCGGGGTTGCGGCTTTGCAAAATGCGCAAAGCCGCATATCCAGCCCGCATGACACAGACACGCACCCTTTCCAAGATGCTGCGACGCCGAAACCGATAAGGTTTCGCTTTTCTGTGCCTATTTCCCCGTCTGCGCCGATTGCTGGTGCCAAAACCGGGGTCCCGCTTTCGTTTTTCGTGATCTTTCGTTGACTTGGCCTGTCAGCTTTGGCACGGCTTAAGCCTTCCTTAAAGGACCTGTTCCATGATCTCTCCTGTGCTGCCGACCTATAACCGTGCTCCGCTGTCTTTTGTGAAGGGCGAAGGCTCTTGGCTGACGACGGAGAGCGGGGAACGATATCTGGATCTGGGCGCCGGGATTGCGGTGAATGCGCTGGGCCATGCCAACCCGGCCTTGGTGGCGGCGCTGACGGAACAGGCGGGGCAGCTTTGGCATGTCTCGAACCTTTATCAGATCCCGCAACAGCAAAAGCTGGCGGAGCTGCTGGTTGAAAATACCTTCGCGGATACGGTGTTTTTCACCAATTCCGGGACGGAGGCTGCGGAACTCGCCATCAAGATGGCGCGAAAATACTGGTACGACAAAGGCCAGCCGGAACGGATTGAGATTCTGACCTTCGGGGGGGCGTTTCATGGCCGTTCGACCGGGGCGATTGCGGCGGCCGGGTCTGAGAAGATGACAAAGGGCTTTGGCCCCTTGATGCCGGGCTTCAAGACGCTGCCTTTCGGCGATCATGACGCGTTGCGCGCGGCGCTGACGGACAAAACGGCGGCGGTGATGGTGGAGCCTATTCAGGGCGAGGGCGGCATTCGCGTGCTGCCGGACGCTTGCCTGAAGGGCTTGCGTGATTTGTGCGACCAGACCGGCGCGCTAATGATTCTGGACGAGGTGCAATGCGGGATGGGCCGCTCGGGCCGGTTGTTTGCGCATGAATGGTCGGGGGTCACGCCGGATATCATGATGGTCGCCAAGGGAATTGGCGGCGGCTTCCCGCTGGGCGCGGTGCTGGCCACGGAAAACGCGGCGAGCGGGATGGTGGCGGGGACGCATGGCTCCACCTATGGCGGCAACCCGCTGGGCTGTGCTGTGGGCGTCGCGGTGATGTCGGCGGTGTCCGATCCGGCTTTTCTAGCCGAGGTGAACCGCAAGTCGGCGCTGTTCCGGCAAGGGCTGGAGGGGTTGGTTGCGAGCCACCCGCAGGTGTTTGAGGCCGTGCGCGGGGCCGGGTTGATTCTGGGCCTGAAATGCGTGGTTCCGAATACGGATGTGGTCAAGGCGGCTTACGGCCAGAATCTGCTGACGGTGCCTGCTGCCGACAATGTGCTGCGCCTTTTGCCCGCGCTGAACATCGAGGATGCGGATATCGCCGAGGCACTGGCCCGACTGGACCGGGCAGCGGCAAGCCTTTCGCAACCTGCGGGCTGACCCGCGCGCGACCAAACCGGGCGGCCAGATGGCACCCTGACCTTCTTCTGCTTTTTAAAAGACTGAAATGATGAAACATTTTCTGGATATTCACACAACCTCGGCCGATGATCTGCGGGTCATGATCGATTCTGCCCATGCGATGAAGAAGGCCCGGAATGGCCGACCGAAAGGCACTCCGGATGACGATCAGCCGCTGGCGGGGCATATGGTGGCGCTGATCTTCGAGAAACCCTCGACCCGGACGCGGGTGTCGTTTGACGTGGGCGTGCGCCAGTTGGGCGGGCAGACGATGGTGCTGTCGGGCAAGGAAATGCAGCTTGGCCATGGAGAGACGATTGCCGACACGGCGCGGGTTCTGTCGCGCTATGTCGATCTGATCATGATCCGCACCTTTGAGGAGGCGACGCTGCTAGAGATGGCCGAACATGCCACGGTTCCGGTGATCAACGGGCTGACCAACCGCACTCATCCCTGCCAGATCATGGCCGATGTGATGACCTATGAAGAGCATCGCGGCCCGATTGCGGGCAAGAAGGTGGTCTGGTGCGGGGATGGCAACAATGTTGCGGCCTCGTTCCTGCATGCGGCGGGGCAGTTTGGCTTTGACTTCACCTTTACCGGACCGGCGACGCTGGACCCGGAGGCTGAATGGCTGGGGTTTGCGCGCTCCAAAGGCGTGAAGGTGCAGGTGGAGCGGGATCCGGCAGTGGCGGTGGCTGGCGCTGATCTGGTGGTGACGGACACCTGGGTGTCGATGCATGACCCGGAATCCGCGAAGGAGCGGCGGCACAATCAGCTGCGCGCCTATCAGGTGAATGAGGCGCTGATGGCGCGGGCCAAGCCCGATGCGCTGTTCATGCATTGCCTGCCCGCGCATCGCAATGACGAGGCGACAAGCGCCGTGATGGATGGCCCGCATTCGGTGATTTTCGACGAGGCCGAGAACCGGCTTCATGCGCAGAAATCCGTGATGCGCTGGTGTCTGGGCGTTTAAGCTTGGGCGATCTGCCGCGCGGTCAGGTGCCGCGCGGTTTGGCCCGCAGGGTCGGGTCAGCGACTGAGGGGTCTTCGGGCCATGGGTGGCGCGGGTAGCGCCCCCGCATATCCTTGCGCACATCGGCATAGGAATTGGCCCAGAATCCCGGCAGATCCATCGTGACCTGCACCGGTTTATGCCCCGGAGACAGCAGCGTGATTCGCAGCGGCAGGGCCTTGGGGCCAACGCAGGGGTGCTGGGTCGTGCCAAAGAGTTCCTGCAGGCGGAGTTCGATTGCCGGGGCCTCGCCCTCATAGTCAATCGGTATGCGCCGCCCCAAGGGCGTCTCAAAATGCGATGGGGTGAGGCGATCCAGAAGCTGCATCCCGTCCCAGCCGATATGGGCGCGCAGCGGTTCGGTCAGATCCAGCTTGCGCAGATCGGCTTCGGTTTTTGTGCGGGTGAGGAAGGGTAAAAGCCAGTCTTCGGCAGAGGTAAGAAGGGCCGCATCGGTCATCTCGGGCAGATCAGAGCCATCGCGGCGGCACAGGGCCGCGCGGGCGCGCAGGCGGGCGGCGGCGGGCAGCCATGGCAGGCCGATCTGGCGCAGACCCTCAAGGGCGGCGCGGGCGATGGCGTCGGCGGGGGCCTCGGGCCAAAGCTGATCGTTCAGCACCAAGGCACCGAAGCGTTCCTGACGGCGGGCCTCGACCCGGCCTTCACGGCGCGACCAGTCGCAGCGGTTTTCCCAAGCGATCTGATCGGGGAAAAGGGCGCGGAGTTCTGCCTCGGACAGGGGGGCGGCCTGACGGATTTTCGCCTCGCGGGCATCGCCGTCAAGATCAGTGGCGACGATCAGGCGCTGGCCTGCCAGCGGGGTCGCCTCGGGCATCGCGGCGCCTTTGCCGCCTGACAGGACATAGCGCGGCGCTTCGCCCTTGCGGCGCAGCCCGATCCGGTCGGGATAGGCGAGGGCGGCAAGCTGGGCCAGCGACAGATCGGAGGAGGGGCCTTTGGGGGCGGCGCGGGCGAGGCGTTTGGCCTCGGCGCGGATCCGTTCCACCGTGGCGCGGTCGGCGGGGTGGGGGGAGCGGTCTGCAAAGCGGGCGGCGTTTGTGACCGCCTCCATACGCAGGGCGAGGTCGGGGGGCGCGGCGCGCACCGGGTCGCGTTCTGCCAGAAGGGCGGCGAGGGGGGCGGCATCCGGGTGGCCCTGCGCCGTCAGGAGCATATGGCCAAGGCGCGGATGCAGCGGAAGGGCCGCCAGCGCGCGGCCATGATCGGTGATGCGCCCGGATTTCAGCGCGCCAAGCGCCGTCAGAAGGGCTGTCGCCTCGGCCATCACGCCGGGGTTCGGCGGGGTGAGAAAGGGCAGCCCATCGGCGCTGCCCCAAAGCGCGAGTTCCAGCGCCAGCGGCGTCAGATCGGTGGCCTCGATCTCGGCGGGGGGGAAGGGCAGGAGGCCGCCTTCCTCGCCCTTGGTCCAGAGGCGGTAGCAGGTGCCGGGGGCGACGCGCCCGGCCCGGCCCCGGCGCTGTTCGGCCTCGGCCCGCGTGACGCGTTCGGTCACCAGCCGCGACATGCCGGAATTGGGGTCGAACCGCGCCCGGCGCGCGCGGCCCGCATCCACGACCACCCGGATGTCGGGCAGGGTCAGCGAGGTTTCGGCGATGGCCGTGGCCAGCACGATCTTGCGGCCCTGGGCCTGCGGGGCGAGGGCGGCGCGCTGGGCGGCAAACTCCATCGCGCCAAACAGCGGATGGACGATGCAGCCGGGGGGGAGGCGGCCTTTGAGCGCGCTTTCGGTGCGGCGGATTTCACCCTCACCGGGCAAAAACACCAGCAAGCCGCCTTCGGGGCAGTCCGTGAGCGCTTGCAGGATCAGGGCGGCGGTTTCGGTTTCCAGCCGCGCACGGGGCGGCAGCGGGCGATCCAGCCAGTGGGTTTCCACCGGGAAAGCGCGGCCTTCGGAGGTAATCAGGGGCGCATCGCCCATCAGGGCCGCGACGGGGGCCGCGTCCAGCGTGGCGGACATCACGATCAGGATCAGATCGTCGCGCAGGGCGGCGCGCAGTTCCAGTGTCAGCGCGAGGCCCAGATCGGCATTCAGTGAGCGTTCGTGAAATTCGTCAAAGATCACCGCGCTGATGCCGCTGAGGCCGGGGTCGGTCTGGATCATCCGGGTCAGGATGCCTTCGGTGACCACCTCGATCCGGGTCTGGGGGGAGGTTTTGGCCTCGCCCCTGATGCGGTAGCCGACGGTCTGGCCAACGGCTTCGCCCAGGGTTTCGGCCATGCGTTCGGCGCT
>JAQWYA010000037.1 GCA_029254215.1 Pseudorhodobacter sp.
ATATGAAGAAGGCCGCGATGATGTAGCCGACAGTGACGATGACAAACGCCTGCCCCAGATCACAGGTGGCGACAAGCTGGTCAAAGCACCGCAAGCGCGGATGCAAGCCGATTTCAACAAATCCGAAGGCGTGGCCGCCGATGGCGACGTGCTGGATGACAAGGACAAAGCACCCGCCGCAGGCATGCAGCGCAAACCAAGCGCGTTGCTGGCCGACGGTGCCGCCGTGCTCGGCACCCAGCACCACACCCAACCGCCGCCGCGCTATACCGAGGCGACATTGGTCAAGCGGATGGAAGAGCTGGGCATCGGCCGCCCCTCGACCTATGCCTCGATCCTGACCACGATCGTGGACCGTGAATATGTGCGCAAGGACAAGAACCGTCTGATCCCGGAGGACAAGGGGCGGCTGGTGACGGCCTTCCTGTCCAACTACTTCCGTCGCTATGTCGAATATGATTTTACCGCCGATCTGGAAGGCCAGCTTGACGATGTCTCGGCCGGAGAGCGCGATTACAAAGAGGTTCTGGCCCGCTTTTGGCGCGATTTTTCCGCCGCGATTGCCGAGACGGCGGATCTGCGCATCGGCGAAGTTCTGACCAAGATCGACGACTTCCTGTCGCCGCATCTTTACCCGGCCCGCGCCGATGGGTCTGACCCCCGGTCCTGCCCGATCTGTGGCGATGGGCGGCTGCATCTGAAAACGGCCCGCTCTGGCGGGGCGTTCATCGGCTGCGGCAACTATCCTGAATGTCGCTACACGCGCGCTATTTCCGTGCCCGGCGGGGATGAGGGGGCCGTGATCTCTCCGGATGGGGTGATCCTTGGCGTTGATGAGAATGGCGAAAAGATCAGCCTGCGGACGGGCCGCTTTGGCCCCTATGTGCAACGCGGTGACGCGACCGAGGAGGTGCCGAAACCACCTCGTGCCAGTTTGCCCAAAGGCTGGTCGCCTGAAAGCATCACGCTGGAACGGGCGTTGACGCTTCTCAGCCTGCCGCGCCAAATCGGTCCGCATCCCGAGGATGGCGAGATGGTGGAAGCTGCGATTGGCCGCTATGGCCCCTATGTCAAGCATAACAAGACTTACGCAAACCTGCCCGATGTTGAGGAGGTCTTTACCATCGGTATGAACCGCGCGGTCGAAGTGTTGGCCCTGAAGGCCAGCCGGGGTCGCGGAGCCACCGCCGCCGCCGAGCCGATCAAGGACTTGGGCGAACATCCCGAGGGCGGCCCGATGCAGGTGATGCCGGGACGCTATGGGCCTTATGTGAAATGGGGCAAGATCAATGCGACGATCCCGAAAGAGATCACGCCCGAAGCGATCACCTCGGATGAAGCTTTGGCGTTGATCGCGGAAAAGGCGGCGAAATCGGGCACCAAAAAGAAGGCCGCCCCGAAGAAAGCTGCGGCCAAAAAGCCCGCCGCCAAAAAGCCTGCAGCCAAAAAGGCGACCACCAAAACCGCGACCAAGAAACCGGCAGCCAAGAAAGCCCCGGCAAAAAAGTCAGCGCCCGAAGACGGTAGCGCCGAAGCCTAGGGTCGGGACCCCTTGTTGGGCTTGAGGCTCACGTTGCGGCGTGACTCAATCTCCCGAACTGACGGGAGGGGGGAGCAATCTTGTCGGGCTGACAGGCGTTCAAATGGAGCGGCTGAGGTTCTTCTTTAGAAAAAGCACGCCTGGCCGCGTCTCGATGATCCTTTGCCTTCTCAAGGTTTGTGCGTAAACCGTGAGAAGACAAAGGATCATGAGTGGTATTATCTTCATCAATCGCTATGGTTTACGTTGGTGCCATGCCCCAAGGAAGTATGGCCTCTCAAGACGCTCTTCCACTGCTGGAAGCGATTGGATGACGAGGGTATCTTAGCGCGCATGATGCAAGGCCTGGCGGCAGAGGCGGCCAAGAGAATGTAGTGAGGTCAGCGCGCCGGCTCGTCTTCGCGTGATAGGGCTTGTACACCGGTTTCATCGGTCATTCATGCGTCCTGCATCATCTACGGGCTGATGTAACTGGAATCCGCATCGGCCGGGGCAGAAACACAGAGTTCATGATACTCCCGATCGCAGAGGCTTTAACTGTTGCCCATCGGAGTTTACCGGACGGATTGTTTCCAGATTTCCAAAATGGAAAGCGATGCTTCATGTGTTGCGTCAGCATAAATAGCAATCTTGAATGGCTCCATGCCAAAGGCCGCCTGCAATGAGATGAGAACCCCGCTTTCGATTTCGCGATAGACCATACTGTAGGGCAGCCAACCAATGCCGTTTCCCTTTAGGACCAACTCCTTGATGCCGCTAGAAAAGGCCGTTTCACAGGCTGAGTTTCGGCTGAAACCGGGGGTGCCGAAGGGGCGTGCATTGGCTTTTAGGACCTCGCCGAAGTAACTCTGGTCCGGGTAGACGACCGCAGGGGTCGTTTCCGCCACTTCGCCATTCTCCTTCACTGAATAACGCAGCGGACCACCAACCACAGGGACAAGGAAATCCTTTCCCCATAACTCCCGGCGAATGCGCGCACCAAAAGGCAGTGGGCCCGCGTTTTCGGACTCGTAGCAAAGCAGCATACTCGCGTCGCCCCTTAGAAACATAGCGACGCAATCCCCCAGATTCCCGGCGCGCAGCCGGAATTTCTGTGCAGGAAAGTAGTGCTTTGCTCGAAGAGCCATGTCGGGGAAAGTCGAAAAAACTGCTGCGTGTTGTGACGCAATCGAGATCGTAGAACTGCTCGGTTCAAAATGCGCGATCTTTGTACGCAACTCCCGGATGCGGCCAACAAGGGCACGGATCTCTGCTTCGTTCGAGATAAGAGCGGCGCTTATCTCCACACGGTTTGTGCCGCGCTCCAAGATCTCAATACCCAGCCAATCTTCGAAACTGCGTATGCGTCTGGAAAACGCGGGCTGGGTGATGTTTCTCCGGGCCGCCGCTCTGGTCATGTTGCCCTCTTCCAGAAGCACCAGAACGTCATCTAGCCATTTAACATCCATACGCACCCCTCTTTTGCTCATACATTATGTATGTCTGGGCTAAGATAAAAGCATTATTATTCGTTCTCACTATAGGCAAATCTTTGTGCAATCTGAGTTTGTAGGATGAATCGCGTGACTGAAAGTGATCTGAAAACTGAACGTGACCTTGATCTATCTTCGGGGATCGCAGTGAGCCTGTGCAAAGATCTATCGATAGCACTTGCCAAATTTCCAAGGGTGAAACTCGGTCACCTTCCCACGCCCCTTGAGCCGATGGACCGGTTGAGTGAAATGCTTGGGGGGCCTCGGCTTTGGGTCAAGCGAGACGACTGTACCGGACTTTCTTCAGGCGGAAACAAGACGCGCAAGCTTGAGTATCTGATGGCAGACGCCCGATTGAAAGGGGCGGATACAATCATTACGCAAGGGGCAACCCAATCAAACCACGCACGCCAGACTACCGCCGCTTCCGCAAGGCTGGGCATGGAATGTCATATTCTGCTGGAAGACCGAACCGGATCCAATGATGAAAACTATATTCTGAACGGCAACGTCCTTTTGGACCGCTTGCACGGCGCGTCTGTTTCAAAGCGCGGTGGCGGCACCGACATGAATGCCGAGATGGAAGGTCTAGCAAAAAAGTTACGTGGTCAGGGCAAAACCCCCTACATCATTCCTGGTGGAGGCTCCAACCCGATCGGCGCTTTGGGATATGTTAATTGTGCCCGCGAACTTGTGGATCAAGCCGCTGAAATTGGCCTGAAGATCGACGCGTTGGTGCATGCGACGGGGAGTTCCGGAACCCAAGCGGGTCTGGTCGCCGGATTGGCCGCCATCAAAAGTGACGTTCACCTTCTTGGAATTGGGGTTCGTGCTCCGAAAGAGAAGCAAGAGCAAATGGTGTTCGATCTCGCGCAGCGGACGGCTGATTACCTTGGTACGGGACTTCAAATTGACCGCAGCTTAGTCCGTGCCAACTGCGATTATGTTGGTCCGGGATATGGGCTCCCAACACCTGGAATGATCGCAGCCGTCAAATTGCTTGCCCAAACTGAGGGCCTTTTGTTCGACCCTGTCTATTCCGGAAAGGGGCTGGACGGGCTCATTGATCAAGTCCGCAAAGGCTACTTTGATGGCATGGAAAACGTCGTCTTTTTGCACACAGGCGGCAGTGCTGCATTGTTTGGGTATGCCGACGCCTTCGAACTCCCAGGCTACACAGATTGAAGAAAAATCAACGAAACCGACAAGGGAAATCCAGAATGACACTCAAGACTTCACTCATGACTGCGACTTTGCTGACGGCCTTCTCTGCTCCGGCTTTTGCCGAGGACGTAAAGATTGGCGTTCCGACATGGACAGGTGCGCAGGCGATTGCCTATCTTCTGGGCGCTGTGGTTGAAACGCGCATTGGTGGCAAGGTAGATTATGTGCCCGGCGACAATGCCACGATCTTTCAAGCCATGGATCAAGGAAAGGGTGACATTGATGTTCACCCAGATGTCTGGTTGCCGAACCAGGAAAGCTTTACCAAACAGTATGTTGACGGTGCGGGCACAGTCACCTTGTCTGAGAATTCCTATGCAGGCAATCAGGGGTTCTGTGTTTCCAAAGACTTTGCCGCAGCCAATGATATCACGGACATTGCCGATCTAGGCCGCCCGGAAGTTGCAGCACTTATGGATAGCGATGGAAATGGACGGGGTGAGATGTGGATCGGCGCTCCCGGTTGGGCTTCGGCCAATGTCAATGAAGTCAAGGTCCGCGACTATGGTCTTCTTGATTTCATCGAGCCAATCCGTGCCGAAGAGGCTGTAAAAACCGCCCGCATCAAGGATTCCATCGCAAAGGGCGAGGGATACGCTTTCTATTGCTACGAACCCCATGCGGTTTGGTACATGTTTGACGTGGTGATGCTGACCGAGCCGACCTTTGACCCGGCAAAGTACATCATGGTTCAGCCTTCTGACGATGCGGATTGGTACACAAAATCCATGGTCGCTACGAAGGATGACCTGAAAAAAGTACAGATCGCATGGTCCAACTCGTTGGTCGATCGCTCTCCGGCTATTGCCGAGTTCTTTGCCAACTTTTCTCTGACGGCTGATGATGTCAGCAACTTTGCCTTTGAGATCAGTGGCAAAGGCCGTGATCCGGCAGAGGTTGCTGCAGAGTGGATCGAGGCAAACCCGCAGCGGGTTGACGGTTGGCTTGGCCTTTAAGGCTAGAGACACCGTGAAAGTTACGGTCCCCGGCGCAATCTGGGGGCCGTTTGCCCTTTGCACATCGAAAGTATGCCATGAGTGATGCACCCGTCATCGAAATCTCAAATGTCTGGAAAATCTTCGGTGCCCGCCCACAGGATGCCTTACGCGCCATTCGCGAAGAGGGACTAAACAAGGCCCAGGTTCTGGCGCGGTACAATGCTGTCGTGGGTGTGGCCGATGTCAGCCTTTCCGTAAAACGCGGCGAAATCTATTGTATCATGGGCCTGTCGGGCAGCGGCAAATCCACTCTGGTGCGCCATTTCAATCGTTTGCTTGAACCAACAGATGGCAAGATATTGGTCGAAGGCACCGATGTCATGGGGTTGGGCACAAAGGATTTGCAAGAATTTCGCAATCGTAAAATCGGGATGGTTTTCCAGAATTTTGCTCTCATGCCGCACCGATCGGTTCTGGACAATGTAGCTATGCCGCTTGAAATCAGGCAGATCAGCAAGAATGAACGGATGCGACAAGCGGCCGCGATCCTCGATATCGTTGAACTCGGCGCCTGGGGTTCAAAATTCGCACATGAATTATCCGGCGGCATGCAGCAGCGTGTTGGCCTTGCTCGCGCCCTAGCCGCTAATCCCGATGTTTTGCTGATGGATGAGCCCTTCAGTGCGCTGGATCCGCTGATCCGGCGGCAGTTGCAGGACGAGTTCATCCGGCTTTCAAAGATCCTCAAGAAAACGACGATTTTCATCACTCATGATCTGGACGAGGCGGTTCGTATTGGCGATCGCATCGCAATCATGCGGGATGGCAGGCTTGTTCAGACAGGTACGGCGGAAGAGATCGTGATGAACCCTGCCGACGATTATGTAGCCAACTTTGTCGCTGGGATTTCGCGATTGAAGGTCTTGCATGCTCACGCGGTGATGGAGCCGATTGAAGCATACCTACAACGCCATGGCCCGATTTCGGCGGATGCCGCGCGTGTCGGCCCACAGGAAACACTGAGTACTTTGATTCATCTCGCCATCGACAGCGATCGAGACATCATCGTCCAAGATGGCGGGCAGGATGTCGGTGTGATCTCGCGAACCGATATTCTGCGAACCATTGTTGAAGGAACCGAAATGTCATGACCGAGACAATGCAAAACCCGCTTGAGGCAACCGATACCGAAGCTGCATTGGCCTATGCCGCAGAGAGGCGCGATAACATCCGTACGTTTGTCCAGACGAACCCCGACTATTATATCAGTCAATTCGACAAGATCGGCGCGAGTTCCCGGTTCACAGCGACTTTCAACAAAATGGCAGGGGTGTTTGGTCCGGTCTGGTTTGGGGCGCGGGGCCTTTGGTCTTGGGCGTTGCCCTTTTTGATCCTTGAGACTTTGGCAATTGTTCAGATCATGCGTGGGTTGTTTGGAGATCTGGCAGCAGAAGCTTTCGCGCGCATTGCCTCGATCGAAGGCACTCTTGATCTACGGCGACAGCAACTGGCCGCAGCCATCGAATCTGGCTCTGACCGGGTTGACGCCTATCAGCGAGCGGTTGAATCCTTGGAAGCTGCAATCGGGGGGATCCGAGCGGATGCGCAGGCTCTTTCAGAGCAGGGTATTTGGATTGCTATGGCAGGTGCTGCTCTTCTTGTTGTCACCAAAATCGTGCAGGCAACGGTTGCCAACTGGGCGCTAGAGGGACGATTTTCGGAATGGTTGTCCCAGAGATCGATCCGGTCTGGATTACCCATGACCCAAATCGTTTTCAGCGGCTTCTTCATGGCCTTGATCGTTTTGGCTGCCGTTTTGCACTACAGCTTTCCGGGGCATTTTTCTGTGCTGAGCGCGTTTCCAACCCGGCCCGAAATCAGGCTCGAAAGCATCGCGGCTGTGGAGGCTTTCTTTGCATATTGTATTGCCAATGGTGAAGCACTGTTCGATGTCATCACCTATGGTATTCGCCTGCTTCTCGACACTCTTGAACTTGTGTTCGTTAGCACGCCTTGGATCGTCATTGTCAGTCTGATTGTCCTTTTGACTTGGCTGACCGCTGGGATGCGGGCCGCTATTTGGTCGTCAGCGTTCCTATCCTACATGGGCCTGCTGGGTTTTTGGGAAAAGGCGATGACGACGCTCGCTTTGCTCGGAACAGCCGCCTGCCTGTCGATTCTTATCGGGATTCCATTGGGTATGTTCTGCGCCCGACGCCCCCGGTTTTATGCGACAATCCAGCCGATTATGGACTTCATGCAGACAATGCCAGCCTTCGTCTTCATGATCCCTGTCATTGCGTTCTTTGGCACAGGCAAGCCAGCAGCCGTTGTCACGACGATGATCTTCGGGGGCACGCCGGTCGTTCGCTTGACGGTTTTGGGGCTGAGGGGGGTGCCAGACAGCGTTCGCGAGGCGGCAATCTCGTTTGGAGCAAATAAATGGTATCTTCTGACGCGCGTCGACCTGCCGCTTGCCAGTCCATCGATCCGCGCAGGCATTAACCAGACCATTATGTTGTCTCTGGCTATGGTCGTGGTGGCCTCCCTGATCGGAGCAAAAGGGCTCGGCGAGGATGTTCTCGAAGCGCTGCAATACGCGAATGTTGGCCAAGGGATTCTCGCCGGGTTTGCGATACTATTCTGTGCAATGATCCTTGATCGCATCGTGCAGGGGCCCAGAAAGTGATCCCTTTGGTTTTGGTCCATGGCTTCATGGGCGGCAGTGCGCAATGGGGGCCTCAACAAGAATATTTTGCCGGGCAGATTCCTTTGGTTTCTGTGGATTTGCCGGGGTTCGGACAGAATGCCCATCTACCACCCGTTAGCCGCATTGAGGCCTTCGCAGATTGGGTTGTTGCCGCATTGCGCGCGAAGGGCGTTGATCGATATCACCTGCTGGGTCATTCGATGGGGGGCATGATTGCACAGGAAATAGCGAGGCGGGATGCCAAATGCGTCGAGCGGCTGGTGCTCTACAGCACAGGGGCAAAAGGTGTTTTGCCGGGGCGTTTTGAAACGATCGCACAAAGCAAGAGCCGCGTTCTTGCCGATGGCCCTCAGCAAACAGCACGGCGTATTGCCGCCACGTGGTTTCTACATACCCATGAGGATCCGGGATTTGAACATTGCGCCCAGATCGCTCAGTTGGCAGGGCCGGAAGCTATGCTCGCGGGGCTCGATGCCATGGATGCATGGTCCGGAGAAGACGAACTGTCGCAAATCTGTTCTAAAACGCTGGTGATTTGGGGCGATCGCGACCGCACATACCCTTGGCAACAGATCCAAACCCTTTGGGGCGCTATCCCTGACGTAGGCCTCTCGGTCGTCGCAGGTTGTGCCCATGCGGTGCATTTGGAGAAACCTGACCTTTTCAACAGGCTCCTTGGTGATTTCCTGCTCCAAAAGTAAAACTTCGGGAAGTGTTCTCAGGGAAATATCACGGCCGAACACTATAGTCCGCGCATCCCGCTGACATGGCGGCATCGCCTAGAAGCCGTCGAGGCCGCAACGATCCATGACATTGCCGAGGCCAAGAAATGTACCGACCGCTTCATCAGCCGCATGGTGCGACTGGCGTAACTGCCACCTGACGCGCTCGAGCGGGTGGCAATCTCGTGCGACCCACCGTCAGTTTCGGTGATGGATCTCATTGAGGCGGTTAATCTGTCCTTGGCGTGGCACGCCTACTCATTAGCCCGGAAGCCGAACTCGATCCCATCGGCGTTGCGGCCGGACTGCTCTAACTGCCGCGGCCGAACCGCGATTAAAAGACCGCATGTCCGCCCCGATCATCGGTGACATCTTCGGTTGCCAGACGCTTGTAATGATCCAGAAGCCTCTCACTGCCGAATTCCGGGGTGGCATCGGCATCGTATCGACCGGCAACATCATCCCAAACCAACATGGACTCGCTGGCATAGTAGCGGCCAATACGTGCCAGTTCCGCTTTGTCGCGCAGGCGCGATGAAACCTTGCCGGCAATCGAGAGCCCGGACACGATTGCCGACATCATCGCAATCGGCACATGTCTGAAACGCGGTGCCTTCCCAAGCGCCTGAAACAGCATTTCGCCCTGTTCGCGGGGTGTAATGGCCGGGCCCGGCCCACCGATCGGCAAAATTCGGTTCTGAAGGGAGGGGTCCGTCAGGCAAAGAACCAGATAGCGGGCCAGATCGTCGTTACTGATCGGTTTGCAGGCGGTCAATTCGCCATCTCCAAACAGCAAAAATGGCTTGCCCGCCCGCACACGGTTCAATTGACCCGAGAGCGATTTGAAAAACGCCGTCGGGCGCACAATTGACCATGTCAGAGGGGCAGCTCGCAACTCCGCCTCGAATGCGAGTTTTGCATGTTGAAAGGCCAGTTTGGGTTTTTGGACGCAGATTGCGGACAGAAGAATGAACTGCGAGACCCCGGCCTCCAAGGCAGCGCCCAAGGCCGCACTGTTGAGACCATGGTCGATCGCACGCGCATCGCTTGGCGCACCGCTGCGCGAAGCTGCGCAAGAGATTACGGCGTCGCAGGCATTCTGCGTCATCAACGACAGAAGCGCGGCTTTTTTCAGTGCGCAGGGAACGGCATGGGCCATGGAACCCACGTCAGAGCCAGGACGCACCGGTGCTATGACCCTGTGCCCGGCGGCCAAAAGGGCGCGTGACGTCGCGCGCCCAATGGTTCCCGTGGCCCCAAGCAAAAGCACAGATTTCGGTGAATGTGTCATGCCTTGACCCTATCTCAAGCCTGCAGGGCAAGCATAGCGGATTTCAGTCACAAGCGCCGAAGCATTCCCTAGCCGTTTTGCAAAATGGGGTCTTCTAGGGTCAGAAGTTCGGTAGCGGGACGGTCCCAGTCAAGGGGTTTTGTGCCTGCGCGGTCGGCCGCCGGTGTGCGGCTTTGAACAACTGTTTTTTCCGGACCGCCCTGCTGTCACTGCCGCCTTCGCCTGAGATCAACCCGGGTGCATACTTCGGTCACTCAGGCAATCCTTGACGCGATCATCGACGCCTTCGATGCCCATTCAACAATGAGCAAGCAAGCGCTGGACTCCTCACAGGTGCGCGAAGGCCTCAAAGACGTTCTGCTTGGCCCCGGTCAGCTTTACGAGGCGCTCAGGAACAAGGGCGCACTTCCCGTCGCACACCCCCGCTGAGATAGAGCCTGAGTGCTTGACCACACATCAGAATGAATTTGTAGGGGTTATTGATAGCAAACCGTCTCAGCTGTGCGGAGAACTTAGCCTCTGACCCTTTATTTTGAATGATGATATTCAATCACAAAGGAACATGGTGGCGAGGGGGGGACTCGAACCCCCGACCCCGCGATTATGAGTCGCGTGCTCTAACCAGCTGAGCTACCTCGCCATGTGGCGGCTGGTTAAGGGGGCGCGGTCGGGGCGTCAAGGGCAAATCGTGCAGGGGGCCGCCAAATTGCGCCGTGCCTTCAGGCGCCTTCGGCGGATTGATACTCCGGCTCCTGAATAAGGTCATGCGCGACGCGGGGGCGGCCCGAGGCGGTGACGGTGACGGTGGCCTCGATGAACATCGCGCGGCCTTCGACCTGTGCTTCCTTGATGTCATGGGTTGTGGTCAGCGTCACCTCTTGCGCGCCGGCGCTGCGGGCGCGGGCGGTGGCCTCGGCTGTCAGGCTGGCCTCAACGGCGGCAAGCGCCTCGTCCCGGCTGGTGAAATGTTCAAGCCCATAGGCAAGATGCGCGGTAAAGCGCCCCTCACCGGGGCTGGAGACAAGGCCGCTGGCCCTTTGGCTGACTTGCCCCACAACCGCGCCGATGGCATTGGCGACGCCCGCATGTTCGGGCAGGATCATCTCGGCCCCCAGGCGGGCACCGACGGCCCCGTAATAGGACGGGGCGGAGGCCCCAAGCCCGATCACCGGCACGCCAAGGCGGATGGAATGTTCGGTGATGCCGCGATGCTGGTCCAGCCCCGCCAGAAGCAGGCTGTGGCGCGCCAGTTGGGCGGCATCCTGTCCGGCAAAGCGCGGGTCGTCGCCGAAGGCGGCCTCCAGCAGGCAGGTTGCGGTTTGGTCGGTCAGCTGGTCGATGATCATCCGCGCAAGACCGGCAGCATCGGAGGCAAAGCGCTCTCCCTTGCCATTGCGGCGCATCGCCATGACGCGCAGCGCCTTTTCGGCGGCGGTGCTGTCCCAGTCTTGCAGGCCACCCAGCACATGGCTGGCATCGGACGGGGTGACACCGCAGAGCATCACCAGCCCGCGCGCGACCAGCTTGTCCTTGGCGGCGACGTCCAGACGGGTGGTCAGGGCGGCGGCCAGCGGCATCGGGGCTATGATCCGCTCCAACAGCGCGGCTTCGCGGGGGGCAAGGCCGCTGGCCTCGCCGCCCATGGGCAGGATAAAGCGCCCGTCATGTTCGCCGACGATGCCGCCGCTGAGCACCCGGTCAAGGGCGGCATGGACCATCGCGCCATGCTCCACCGCCAGAAGCGAGACGGGGATCAGGCGGCGCGGGCCAAGATGCAGGCTGCCTTGCAGGCCAGAGGTGTTGAGCGACACCTCGCTGTCGCCGCCAAGCCCGGTGGTGCGCATCGCCACAGCCTCGACCATGGTGCGAAAACCGCCGACGCGCGCGCCTTCGGGGTCAATTTCGGGCAGTCCGTCCCGCAGCAGGGCGATGTCGGTCGTGGTGCCGCCAATGTCTGACACCAGCGCGTTTTGCGCCCCCGTCAGCCAGCGCGCCCCCACGATCGAGGCAGCGGGGCCAGACAGGATCGTCTCAATCGGGCGTTCGCGGACCATGGCGGCGGAAATCAGCGCCCCATCGCCGCGCACGACCATCAGGGGGGCCTTGATGCCGCGCTTGGCCAGATGGCTTTCGCAAGACCGCACAAGCCGGTCGATCATTCCGATCAGCCGCGCATTCAGCACCGCCGTCAGGGCGCGTTTGGGCCCGTTGAGGTTGGCGGAAAGTTCATGGCTACAGGTCACAGGACGCCCGGTGATTTCGCGGATCAGATCGCGGGCGCGCAGTTCATGTTCGGGGTTGCGGGTGGCAAAGCGGGCGGCCACGGCATAGCCCATCACGGGCAGGTCGGTCACGGCTTCGGCCAGGGTCGTGAGGTCCAGCGGGGCGGCCTCGGTTCCGGCATGGCTGTGACCGCCCGCGATGGCGATCACGGGATCGCCTTTCAGGGCCTCATTCAACCCGCCGCGCACTAGATCGCCCGCGTCAAAGCCGATGGCGATCAGCGCCACGCGCCCGCCCTGACCTTCGACCAGCGCATTGGTGGCCAAAGTGGTGGAGAGCGAGGCCATCTGCACCGCCTCTGCCGCGGCCCCCGCCGAGGCCATGGCCGCATCAATCGCCCGG